>JAFGMP010000364.1 GCA_016927495.1 Candidatus Latescibacterota bacterium
ACCTCTTTACTTTTTCATGGATAGAAAACGCTATAACATATTAAAATAAAAGGATTTACAACGAACTGCCTCATGGATTTTGGGGGATCGCCAGAGTGATTCACTCTAAAATCATTCTCTAAAAAACTGTTTACAATATATAGACTATTAATAGTGGCAAAATTACATTAATATTTATTTATTGTTAGCAGAGGAAAAAACTATCAATAAGCATACTGAAATGTGAAAGGTCCCTGTGATGCATACAAAAAACAACTACATCGATAATGAAATACGGTTTCGACAAGTACATCTCGATTTTCATACGTCGGAATACTGCCCTGCTGTCGGGGATGATTTCAATCCCGATGAGTTTGCCGATACTCTCGCCTTGGCGCATGTAAATTCGGTGACCTGTTTTGCACGGTGCCATCATGGGTGGTCATATCATGAAACATCTGTCGGCAAAAAACATCCGAATCTGAAACATGACCTTCTGGCTGAAATGATACAGGCATGTCATACCCGTAACATTAACGTTCCGGTATATATAACCGTCGGCTGGGACGAGTTTTCAGCCCGTGAACACCCCGAATGGCGCGAAATCAGGAAAGACGGCACACCGAACGGTGCATCCCCGCTGGAGGCCGGATGGCACAAACTCTGCCTCAACACACCATACCTTGATTATCTTGCCCGATACACTGAAGAGTTGGTTCGCACCTATGATTTGGACGGCCTTTTTATGGACATAGTATGGCAGGAACACTGCTATTGTACGAGGTGCGTCGAGGAAATTAAAAAGCAAGGACTGAATCCTGAAAATCCTAAGGATATGGAAGCTTTATCATGGCAGGTTCTCAAAAAATATTTCCGCAGAATCAAAGAAACGGTCGACTCTATCAAACCCGGATTGAGGATTTTTCATAATAAAGGTAATGTGGATAAAGGGCGTCGCGACCTTTTGGAATACTTTTCACACTGGGAGCTTGAAAGCCTTCCTACAGGCGGTTGGGGTTATGACCATTTTCCGGGAACTGCACGATATTCCCATGTGGTTGGTATGGATTTTCTGGGGATGACCGGTAAATTCCACACCTCATGGGGCGAGTTCGGCGGTTATAAAAATCCAAAAGCCCTTACATATGAGTGCGATTTGATCATCGCTATGGGAGGGAAATGTTCCATAGGTGACCAACTGCATCCTACAGGTAAAATCGATCCTGATACCTATCGTCTAATTGGTGAAGCTTATGCCGACATCGAAGCGAAAGAGCAATGGTGCTTCGGGGTAAAACCGGTTTCCGAGGTTGCCCTGTTCTCTGCCGAATCCGAATTTCCAAAGGCATTCAATTACAGCAATCCAAAAGCAGAAATTGATGCCGGTGCGGTTCGCATGCTTCTGGAGCGCCATGTGATGTTCGATGTTATCGACCGTCACAGCGATTTTTCACCCTATAAAGTTATAATTCTTCCCGATGAGATAATTCTTGATGAAAAACTAAGAGATAAGATTAAACAATTCATAGAACTCGGCGGATCGGTTCTGTCTTCCGGGAAAAGCAGCCTGAATCCGGAGAGTAACGCTTTTGTTATCGATATCGGCGCTGATTATGAAGGTGAATCAGAATGGGAGCAGGATTACCTTGTTGCGGACAAACTCGGAGATGAAAACATACCCCAGTCTCCGATGATCATGTATTCCCGTGCGGTAAATATCAAACCGGTCGATTGTACCATACTCTCGACTATCAGGCCGCCTTACTTCAACCGCACATGGGAGCATTTCTGTTCGCATCGTAATACACCTTATACCACTGAAGATTCACCATATCCCGCGGTTGTGCAAAAGGGAAATGTCATCCATTTTGCACATCCGGTATTTTCCGCATACCGTTCCCAAGGCCAGCAGTATCTTCGTGATGTCGTCATGAATGCCCTCGATCGTCTTTATCCGGTTAAGCGGGTAACAGTTGACATGCCTTCGGGAGGACGGATGACCTTTATGCATCAGGGATCAAAAAACCGGTATATTCTTCATCTGCTCTATACTGTTCCCTCGCATCGTGGTGAAAACATCGATGTAATTGAGGATGTCGTGCCAATCTATAATATCCCCTGCAAAATCAGGTTGGAAAAACAACCGGAGACAGTGTATCTGGCCCCGTCAATGGAGGATTTGGACTACAATTGGTCGGATGGCACATTATATTTTGTCGTGCCTGAATTGTATCGTCATGCAATGGTTGTAATAGAATAAGAAATATCGTACACCTAAAATTCAGCTTTTATTGCTGATAATTCAGTATTTTCGATATCGGCGACGGGTCTGAACCGGCATTTTTTTTAATCTGGGAAAACCAAATCAACATAAAAAATGACTTGAAATAACAGCAAGAAATGTGCAATTTTCATAAAACTTTTATAATACGGAGCCGGTATGAATACAATTATTGAAGAAAGAAAAGAAACCAACGGATTTTTCTCCACACCGTTTTACTATGCATTCAGAGCAATGTTTATACCGATAACCCGTTTTTTGATATGGGCAAAAATAACACCTAATATGGTTACCGGTTTTAGTCTGATCCTGGGCATGATTATGGGCATATATTTTGCTCTCGATATTCTTGGTCTCGGGATAATTTTCGGCCTTGCAATGGCTTTTTCCGATATAATTGACGGCCAACTTGCAAAATCTACCGGATTCACCACAAAGTTCGGAGCAATACTTGATTCCACTGTCGACCGGTACAACGATTTTTTCATCTATGCAGGTTTTGCCGCACGTTATTATGCTCTCGGTCGGCCCCGCTGGATGATGCTTTGTGCGCTGGCATTCCTCGGTTCCGTAATGATCAGTTATGTACGAGCACGTGCCGAAGCAGGAGGTTTTGAATGTAAAGTCGGCAAACTGCAGCGTCCCGAGAGGTTGTCTCTCATTGGAATCGGTGCTCTAATCAGCTATTTCGGATTTGATATCGGCATCGATGCAGTAGTGCTGTTTCTTGCGACGGCTACCCATGTTACTGCGCTTTACCGTCTCAGGTATGTTTTCAATCAAACTCAAAAGAGTAAATAACATATTCATGATGGCTCCGTACTTCGGCCCTGGCGTACCTCATGAACAGACAATCTGGATCGATGAATTAATAATCACGACAAACAGGAAATGAGCCGGTGATTAATGAAACTCGCAGGTCGGGTCAGGAACGACGGGAAAAACCGGTAGATATTACACCGGATAACCGCAATGGATCAGAACGCCGTGAAGCGCTCAATGATTCCGAACGTATCATTGAATCAATGAAGAAAATCCCGGTTTTTAAAGGCCTTACAAATGAACAGTACAAAAAAATATTACGGATTTGCTCAAAGAAAATGGTACCGAAAGATCATCTTATCTGTCGTAAAGGTGATAACTCGGATGCTCTTTTTCTTCTGACAAAAGGCCAGCTTAAAGTCATGCTGCAGGCAAATATGCTGTTGACCTATATTAAACCTCTTGGATTGGTCGGTGAAATCGGTGTATTTACAGGTTCGAAACGTACGGCCACGGTTCTTGCCTATATTGACAGCACTGTTATAAAAATTAATAAAACGGAGCTTTTCTCATTGTTCAAAAATGACTGCGAATTAAGTAATTATATACTCCTCAACGTGATCGAAGATCTTGCAAATAAACTTCAGGAGGATAACGACCTCATCGAAGACCTTAGAAACAAAAAACGTACCCGGATTTTATAAAATTATAATTAATTTTTTAATCATTGAATTCTTAAAAAATTAATCCGATAATGCAAAATACACTTGTATAATTATATAATACATAGTAATGTATATATAGTAAGCAGGATTTTTTTAAGCTTGTATACATCATAAATTTGTAATCGGTATCACAGAATTTCTTTTTATCACTAATATGTTCGATTAAATGTGTCAGCACCGTCTCAGGGAACAGCGGTAATAGCACTCAGTCATCTCAATAACACAAACATATCAATATTCAAGTTAATATTTAAGGTTACCTTTATGATTTTTATTGATCTTATTCATAATATTGCATTACTGGTGGCATTGAGTGTTATTTACCAGTTAATAATAGGTAACAAGGGAAACAAATTTTTTCATTACCATATATTATCCGGTTTTCTGTTCGGTGGAGTGGGTGTAATAGCCATGATGACACCGCTGCATCTTATGCCCGGAATCATTTTCGACGGACGATCAATTATACTTGGTGTATCCGGTTTGTTTGGCGGCCCAGTTGCTGCCGGTATTGCCGGGACAATCTGTGCATTATACCGACAGTGGCTCGGTGGTGGTGGTGCAGTAATGGGAGTGTCGGTTATTGCCGAAGCATCTATGATAGGAGTAATATTTTATAAACTGCGCAGACGGTTTCCACAGATAATGAACTTCTTTCCTTTACTCGGATTTGGATTTTTAATTCATGTAATAATGGTTCTCATGATGTTATTATTACCTGCCGGAGCACGCTTAAATACCATACGGCAGTTGGCAATTCCGGTACTTCTTATCTACCCGATAGCAACTGTGGTGGTCTGTAAGGTTTTTCTGGATCAGGAGGAAAAAATCAAAAACCTGAGCGCACTCCGTGAAAGTGAAAAAATATTCAAAACATTTATGGACAACAGCCCGATTTACGTATTTTTTAAAGATGATAAAATCAGATCCGTTCGATTGAGCAGCAATTACGAAAAAATGTTGGGGAAACCGATAGATGAATTACTGGGTAAAACCATGTATGACCTGTTTCCTTCAGAACTTGCAAAAAAAATGGTTGCCGATGACCTGAAAATTTTACTGGAGGAGAAACATATAACCGTAGAAGAAGAATTTAACGGCCGGTTTTATACGACAACAAAATTTCCGATTCACATAGAAGGAAAACCTACTTATCTTGCCGGATTTACAATTGACATAACCGAACGCAAACAGGCTGAAAAAGAAAAGGAACGAATGCAGGCACAGTTGCTCCAGGCTCAGAAGATGGAAGCGGTGGGACAACTGGCCGGAGGAGTGGCTCATGATTTCAACAATATGCTCACTGTCATAATAGGACATGCGGAAATAGCTCTGAATGAAACTGAGTTAAACGAGCCTCTCGCCGCTGATCTCAAAGAAATCCTCAAGGCTGCTCGTCATTCAGCCGAACTCACTCAGCAGCTTCTCGGATTCGCCCGTAAACAAATAATCAGACCCAAGATTGTAAACCTCAATAATGTTATTTCTGAGATATTGAAGATGATTAAGCGTCTGATCGGCGAGGATATCGACCTTAAATGGACACCTGGTAAGGATCTTTGGAATACCAAAATCGATCCCGCTCAGATCAACCAGATTCTTGCAAACCTTTTGGTAAATGCCCGTGATGCTATCGTTGGCAATGGTAAAATCACCATTGAAACCGGTAACGCGGAATTCGATCAATCCTATTGTGAAAATCATGTCGGATTTACTCCCGGCCAATATGTTATGCTTTCTGTCAGCGATGATGGTTGCGGTATGGACAAAAAGACGCTTTCCAGGATTTACGAACCGTTTTACACAACCAAGTCACAAAACATGGGAACAGGCTTAGGATTGGCCACAGTGTATGGTATCATTAAACAAAACAACGGTTTTATAAATGTGTACAGCGAGCCTGGAAGCGGCACAACATTCAGGATTTATTTTACTACCGATCACACTATCAGCAGCAAGATAAAAATTGACACGCCGACAGAAATACTTTCGAAGGGAACTGAAACAATTTTAATAATCGAGGACGAGCAAGCGATTTCGGATCTTGCTAAAATAATTCTTGAAAAACAAGGATATAATGTTTTAGTCGCAAATACTCCTGTCATGGCACTCGATCTTGTTGAAAACCACCCTGACGATATCCATCTGGTGCTTTCCGATGTTGTACTTCCTGAAATGAACGGCCGCGAACTTCTAAACCGTATCAAGGTATTCCGCCCAAATATAAAGAGCCTTTTTATGTCAGGTTACACAGCAAATGTTATTGTCCACCGTGGTATACTGGAAGAAGGTGTGCAATTCATCCAGAAACCGTTTAATATTAATGTTTTGGTTAACAGAGTCAGAGAAGTGTTGGATCAAAAAAAACCATAATCGGTTAGGTTTAGCCGAACTACAGCATCATTTCTTCGTGGTTGTCTTATCTCTTGAAACACTGAGATTCTGTTTACCATCCGGTATGCTTGCATAAATCTCATCAATTTTTCGCGGATGAGATATCATTACTTCAGCAATAATATTGATCAACTGGCATAGTTGAAGCGCTGAATCAAAGGAATCACCGAAATCAATCACACCGGGAGGCGCAGAATTTTCCCCGATTACCCGCATAATTTCGAGGCTGTCACGTATTTTCGGATTCATTCCCCTGTCAACAAGCGATGCGATATCCTTATCGATATTTTCGCCGGTTTCACCAAGGTGGGCACAAAGTTTTCTGATACAGATTCGCAGTAATGCAGAAGCGCTGCCGGGGGACTTTCCGATTATTGAATAGGCTTCTTTAAAAATATTCTGTATTTCTTCGGGTAATTCCGGATTCGGTTCCATTCCCTTAGCCGTATCCGGATATATAAGTTCGCTGTCCTTCCAAACCGAAAAACTCATGCAATGTTTGCACCGTGAAATGCTGAAATCGGAAAGCCGTACAAAATTATTATCGACCGATACGCCCATTTTACCCCACAGTTGAGTAGCATACGCATTACAGTGGGGACAATTATAAGCATTTTTCTTAAATGCAGGCGGAATATATGGCTGATTGTTCATCGTTGTTAGTATTTCTCTTTGTTGCTACATGAATAACCTGTAATATAAACTGATTACATTAAAATATTTACTGTATTTAACCTCAATATAGCTCGAAAGTCAATACATTATTTCAGTAATATTCATTATTCAGTCAGACAGAGAATAATCATTCAATTCAATGAGATAATTACCAAAATAATTCCCCTCCGCAGTCAGCTTGATAAGTCCAACGCCCTGTGCATACCAGGCGCTGTACCTCATATAAAATTCAGGTTTATTTTCCTCAGCTTCTGACGAATCGTTATAATACCATGTTTCATAATTGTCAAATCGCACACAATCCTGAAATTGACCGGCAGGTACGTACATGGTTTCAATGCCCATAAATGTTGATTGTAATGAATAGACTACTTCATGATCATTATCCACAAAGGTATTGCTGACCACAAGCCATGATTCACCCTTCTGTTTATTGAAATCCAGCATAGGTTCCTCATGGGGGTAGGGAACGGAAATCTTTGAATTTTCGGGATAATATCTATATAAAATATCATTTTCTATTCGATAGAGAGATTCTTTGTCACTATCAGATGATACTAATACATAAAATTTCTTGTTTTCATAGTTTACAGTTCCGGTAAAGATACGGTCCATAGGACTTACATATTCAACACCATTTATAAAGGTTGTAATCCTGTAATTTCTTGTCAAACCGATATTGAGGGGAAAATACGAATCGATATATTCTCCCTTTTGTGTTGTATCGTTATCATCAAAAACACAACCCGATATCACTAAAAAAAGAAAGATGAAAATGTAAAAGATTTTATTAAGCACTCGATTTCTCACCTTCCTGAAATTGGTTATGAAAACTATTGATTCCTGCTGTTTCCCACTCTGACATCAACATGGCCGATAGCTTTATATCCGTAATCGCCGGTTCTTTCAACTTTTACGATGTAATGTCCTGCTTTTGCATACCGATGAATGAGAACTGCATAACCATCCTCCGCATGGTCACCCTCCGGATTCGATTCTGTCCTGACAACAGGGCTGCCATCACCAAAATCCCATATCTCGAAACCTTCACCGGTACGAAATGCCCGTGCCTTAAAAGTTACCGGATCACCGGGTAAAATATCAAATGTCGGTGTATATGCGACATGAATGGTTGGTGGCAGACGGTCCGGAAAATTTTTATCCATAATATTGACGACGGTAAAATCATAATCGATATTGCCTCTGCTGTCGGTTATTTTTAAAATTTCACTGTAAATTCCGGGTTGAGTATAGCTATGTTTCTGAACAGGTCCCTGTGCGTTTGTGCCATCACAAAACAACCACTCAAAGGTAGTTATACTACCGCCAAAACCGCATGATTTTTCGCCGTTGAAGATAACCGGATCCCCTACTGCATTAACAAGATGAGGCCGTGCAACAGCAATCAATTGCGGTTTATACTGATTCTTATAAGCTTCCCATATATAAGCATAGCCTTCTTCAACGCCCCATTTTCCCGATGGCTGTCTTGCTATAATTTCGAAATGCAGGTGAGACCACCCGCCGCTGGCGCCCTCTTTCCCTAGTTCACCAAGTTTCTGTCCCATTTTTACACGTTCACCGGGAATCACGTTTGTTTCATGGCTTTTCATATGTGAGTACCGGTAATACCAGCCTCTGTCGTCGAGTAGATAAATTACATCATAACGGGGACGAACAGGTGTATCCTCCCGGTGACCATCCAGAACAGCTCCGGCTTTCGATACAACAAGGCCGTCGGTGGCAGCAAGCACATCAACCATACCCTCTACACCACCGAAATCAAGCCCCGAGTGGTAGTAAATATTTGGAGTGGAAGGAACCTCACCGGCATCGACAAAAACCGGCTCATTGCTCATCTGGGTGTCACTGGCAAACAAGCGCTGATTAACTGGATACCCGAATGTTCCCGGAGTAAGAAGCGGAGAGTTCCCAGCCCACATACGCAGCCTGACATCACGTTCCAGTCCCCATGAATCAGACTGCGACAAGGCATAATAGCCCTTTGTTATTGGACAGTCTATCTGTACACCATCAACTGTTACGGGCAAATGATACGTTGCCGAATTGATAATAACCTCATGTCCGTTCACAGTAACCGTCACAGCGGCATTACGAAGGGCATCGCGAAAAACATCATGGGTTTCATCAACCTTCAACACCTTCACAGTAATACGTTTCCCATTATTTAGTACAATATCCCGTGACTCACCGATGTTTAAATCAACAACAGTTCGTAACGGAGTAATTGTTTTTTCCTGCGCACCGGCAACAGAAGATACCGTAAATAAAACAGCTATAAAATACAGGCACAAATTGTACATTATGATCTTCTTTCATGTTTAAAGTCTATAATTGTATGATTTCTGAGCATTATAACTCCCATTTTTATTACCGATTATCTAATGTATAGAAAAAAAGTCAAAAAATCAACCCACAAAAAGTTGATTTTAATATATAATAAATTATATCCGGAAATAAAATTTTGGAGAAATATTTGTCAAAACATATGATGATATTGACTTATGAAGGTAATTTTTGTATCTTTGAAAACCTTAAAGAAGCCGATGTAGCTCAGATGGCCAGAGCGTCTCACTTGTAATGAGAGGGTCGGGGGTTCGAATCCCTCCATCGGCTCCAATAAAAACAATGACTTAGGCTATCACACCTGAGTCTTTTTTATTGGGGGGTACGGTCCCGCCGTGGTAACCGGTGCTGACTGGCAGCCGATAACCGCTGTTTGTAAGCTTTCACACGTTGAAATAACTTATTTTTCGATGGTGACAGCATTAACGGCGCTCGTTACAGAGAGTCGTGACATCCCCTTTATTAAGGAGGAATTTCCCGTCCCATCAAACCCGGTAGTATCATCATGCGTTCTTAATTTTCCCCCTTTCGTCCTTCGTAGTAGTAACTACTACGGAGAAAGGATAACAAGGGAGGAATTAAAGGGGGAATTTTTTTAGTATGTGTTTTTCACCGGGCTTCTAAATTCTATTCGTTTTATCAAATTTATGTGCAAAAATCTTTGTATTACTACAAATTATATAATAGTATCAATTTTCCCCAAAGTTCATCAATTTTTTTGGAGTGATCATTTGCGTTATTGACACAGTATGGGGAATACCTAGTCGAACAATGATTGTTAAATATAGAGATAGAAAGATATAACAAAATCAAATTGTATAAAATAGTTATATTAATATTTCATTTGGGTCTTATATAGCTCAAATAACTGCATATAGGTTATTAGCACAGAAAATTGTATAAGCCATGTCGTTTGGCGGTGCAATACTGCAGGTAGAAAAGAGTCTTGTATGAGCTTGTTAAAAAGAATGCTAAGTCAGAGCAAAAAACCCAGTGGGCGATTTGGTCGATTTCTATGCAGGGGAATGAATTTGGGGCATTCCGGTCTCACGAGATGGGGTTTAGGCTTTATCGACATCGCAAGTGATATAGACGCACTTGACATCGGATGTGGCGGTGGAAGAACTGTTGAGCGGCTTGCAGGAATCGTCACAAATGGCAAAGTCGTCGGCATTGACTATTCGCCGGATGCTGTTGCAGTGGCTAAAAAAAAGAATCGTGCGCTTATTAACGAAGGACGAGTGGAAATATTTCAAGAGGCTGTCTCTTCGATGAGATTCAGCGATGGTGCTTTTGATCTCATCACCGCTTTTGAGACCCATTATTTCTGGCCGGCTTTTCGTAATGACCTCAAAGAGGTTTATCGAGTTACGAAGCAAAACGGACAACTCCTTATCGTGGGAGCCGTGTATAAAAACAAAAAATACGACCGCAGAAATCAGCGTATTGTAGATGCCATTGGAATGACGTATCTAAGCATCGAAGAATTTCGGGAAGTGTTGGAAGATGTTGGATACTCGGAATTCGATGCACGTGAGGAAAAGAATAAGGGATGGTTCGCCGTCAAATGTAAAAAATAAAAAGGGGACACCGCCTAACAATTCATTGAAGCAGACCAGACCGCCTGATTCGCAGGCGTCCTGGCCGCTTATTTCAGGACCGTTAGCTACTAAATGAGGGACCAGGAATCAAGTCAAAGTTTAAGGATAAAGGTATAGGAGGCGTAATGTTGTCACGTAATCTTGGGCAATCGGGGATTTCAGTATCGGCCATTGGACTCGGATGTATGGGACTTTCCGAGTTTTACGGTGAACCCACACAGGAGTCTGAGGCCATCGATCTACTCCACCGGGCCATTGATTTGGGTGTCACTCATTTTGATACCGCGGAGATCTACGGCCAGGGACGCAATGAGCAACTGCTGGGAAAGGCTTTTGCCGGACGTTGGGACCAAATTGTTCTGGCGACCAAGTTTGGCCCCCAACGGGACCCGGCCACAGGCGCTTTCGTGGGTGTGGACGGTTCTCCGGCCAATGTCAGGAACTCTTGTGAAAAGAGTCTTAAGCGCCTTGGTACCGAAAAGATTGACCTGTACTATCTCCACCGTGTTGATCCGGCCACGCAGATCGAGGATACCGTGGGTGAGATGGCGAAGCTGGTTCAGGAGGGTAAGATCGGGGCTGTTGGCTTGTCAGAGGCTTCTGCCAGGACGATTGAGCGGGCACATGCCGTTCATCCCATTACCGCCCTTCAGACCGAGTACTCGATATTCAGCCGTGATATTGAAAAAGACATACTCCCCACATGTTTGAAACTTGGCATCAGCCTGGTAGCCTACTCTCCCCTGGGCAGGGGCATGCTGACCGGCCGCTTCGCCACCCCCAGCGATCGACCTACCAGCGAAACGGATTTTCGGGCCCAGGCGCAGCCCCGATTTCAACCGGGAAATATCGAGACGAACCTCAAGCTGGTGGAGACCATCAAGGAGATTGCCACCCAAAAGGGATGCACTGCTGCCCAGGTTGCTTTGGCCTGGGTATTGGGCCAGGGAGATCATGTTGTAGCCATTCCGGGCACCACCAAGCTCGCCAATCTTGAGTCCAACCTGGGGGCCCTTGACTGTCGCCTCACAGAGGAGAATCGGGCTACGCTCAATACATTGGCGGATCAGGTGCTTGGAGATCGATACTAACCTGAAGGGATGGCGGAGACCAATCGGTAGTAGGTGCGTTTCATAGCCCATTGCGCCCTCATCCTCCGTCTCCCTCTCCCACGCTTCGCGCGGGCGAGGGAGTGCCCAGATACGTACGTTTTCGGCCCTCTCCTTTAAAGGAGAGGGATTTAAAGGGTGAGGTTAAAATAATTCCCTTATTAATATCAATTTGTAAAAATATACAAAAAATAGTTGCATTATATACATAATTACTATTTATTATCATATTGACATTAAGTACTTCTTTATTATAATCCTTGAAAATGATGTTTAATTTGGGATTTTATACAGACTGTATAAGATTTCCTGTATATTTGTGACAATTGTATCGAAACAGATTGTTATTTATGAAATTACACGTATTTATTAGATTTTTCGTTAGAGGCTTCTATCGTTCAAAAAGCTGTATATAGGTTCTTAACATAGCTCTATATTAACTCTAGTTGGCAAAAGTTGACAGGATTCAATTATGTCTGGAAAACCAAATACGCGGGTTGACCGCTATAAGCAGATTATTCTTGACAACAAGTTCTTATCTATCATTATCATAGGCGGAATCTTCATTATTACTTTAGGTGCATTCTTTGATGGGTTGACAAAGGTAGTAAATTTCTGGCAATTTTTTTCTGGATCTGGAATTTCCAAGGAGAGTCAATCGGTTACACGCATCTCACATTCAGATGCCATTTCGAAACTAAAAGATGAGCAATTGGACATTAAATCCTTGTATATAGATCAAAGAGTCGATAACTGTCAAAAGTATGTCATTTTAGATAAAAACCTTTATGTTGGTCTGTATTATACGTCGTTTATGATAGGAGGGGTAAACAAAGAGGATATTAAAATCGCGGCAAGATCGGAGAATGCTGAACCATTGTCAATATCTGTTGAGTGCTTCCTCAATCCAACACTATTAATATATGAAGATGATATTATAGTAGTCGAAGATGTGCTATTAAAAACACCATACATCGAACTCGAATATAAAGGCCATTTCTATTCGATTAGTGTCGACGCTGGGATGTATAGAGTTTCTGATGCTATGTATATTCTATTCTCTATGGATGAAATTGAGCTGCCTACTATGATTCTATCTGAATATGGCGAATTGCCGGTTAAAAAATAGTTTAGCTTCACAGGGCGAAAATTGTATGGTGTAACTGATATTTGCTAACAAGGCATATGCAGCCGACGCAAAAAACCGCGCGGCCGATTAGCGATGTTAACTACAAGGAATGTCGTGCTTAAGTACCAGGATATAGTTTTGAGAACTCCTGATAGAAGTGAAGCGGAAAACCTGTTCGCTTTAATGACTTCTGATGAAAAATGGACCGAATTTAACGGACCATATTTTGCTTATTCCCGGCCAACCTTTGAAGAGTTTTACGAAACTACATTTAGCAGGCTGGTAAAGGGAGTTGATGCCCTGGCTATCGAGTATGGTAAAAACTTGATTGGTACGGTTACATATTATTGGGAAGACCCCAAAACAAGGTGGCTTGAAGCGGGCATTGTGATTTATGATAGCACTTTGTGGTCAAAAGGATTAGGCCGAAAGGCTTTGATTCCATGGGTAACCGCAATCTTTGATAGTCTGGAAATTGAGCGTGTTGGTTTAACTACATGGTCGGGTAATCCAGGAATGATTAAATGTGCAGAGTCACTAGGTTTCGCAGTGGAAGGGATTTTGAGAAAAGTGCGTTATTACAATGGCACATATTTTGATTCTGTTAAAATGGGTGTACTACGTGAAGAATGGGAATCCTTTATTGTTAACAAATCATTGCAACAGACTCGAAATAAACCTCTCGCTAAGGCCATTACCTAATGGAACCGGGTCGAATCTTATAAAATACCCTCTTACTTTGTGTGATCTTACCAACGCAGCGCAAGGTCGTGCAGCACCTTGTGCGGTAATGTGGTACAGTAACATCAGACTACAAAGGGGCTACGCCCCTTTCCCGGAAAAGGTACGGAAAAACCCGGGAAATGCCGGGTTTCTCCGACAATCTTGTCTTTTATCCTGCTAAGTATATATAGCACTCCTACAAAATCTCAATTCCCATCTTTTCAGCCAGCCCCTCGATATACCGTTTGGCAACCGGATA
>JAFGMP010000365.1 GCA_016927495.1 Candidatus Latescibacterota bacterium
CAGCATGTGGTCATGTTTTTAAGGTTATACCTGATAACGTTTTTGAAATCACGGTGGCGAAGCCATGAATTTGGTGAAAAGCCACCATCTTTGGTGGTGGATAGTCAAATTCAAGTGATTTTTTACTTGTAGTTAAAAGTATTTTACATAAATTAGAATCCCGGCTCAATGACCAAAAACGAAGCTATGAATGTTTGATTTTTATCATTATTAGAAGAAATTAAAACTATTTGATCTGTATTCGCAAGTATTATTTTAAATATTGTTTAATGTATACTTTTGAGCTAATAATCGGTTATATGTAACAGGGAATATACTAATTATTAATAATTATATTTTCTGTTGCCGTTTTTATCCATATATAAAATTCTGTCCTTTTTTTATCGAGTTTTTCGTTAGTGTATTTTGTCGCGGTTTCGATATTTAAAGCTGACATATGGGACATTCGTTCGGGACTGTCAATCACTTCCATGATTTTATCGGCAAGTGCGACTGCATCATCCGGCGGGTAAAGATATTCCGATGTAAGAAGTTCCGGTATTCCTCCAACATTCGAACCGATGCATGGCAGGCCCCGAGCCATTGCCTCGACCATCGCTCGCGGAATTGTTTCGGTCCGCGACGGCATAACAAAAAGATCGGACACATCGAGAAGTTCAAAAACCGCTTTTTTTGAGCTTATATTGCCGAGTATTTTGACGTGCTTTGTTAATGACAGGAATCGTGCCATTTTTTCAATTTCAGGCCGTAATCGCCCGTCGCCGATCATAGAGAGCCTGATTTTTTTTCCTTTTTTAATACACATTGAAGCGGCTTTCAGCATTATGTCGGGTGCTTTTACATAGTTGTGAAGGTTGCCGACGAAAATAATGCCAAAACTGTCTTTACGAAAATTATCTTTTGATCGCGCTATCGGTTTAACATCTGCATCATCAAGCTCAACATTCGAGTAAAAAGTTGACAAGCCGCCGGATGGATACGATTGCTGAAGCACTTTTTCAGTGGCGTATGAAACCGCATATGCTGAGGAACACTGATCACGCAAACGACCGGTATAATACCACCGCAAGAAGTGACTCAATGGATGTTTTATAACCCCGGGCACATAAAAACCACGTGGATCGGTGGTTACCTCAAGACCATAAGGTTTCCCAAAACGTTTAAGCATTGATACTAAAAAATGCGTATGAAACGACGGAACACGGCATATGACAGCATCGTTATTATCCACAATTTCGCGAAACGTTTTTTTCAGCTTTCCCGAATTCAACAGACAGGATATAAATTTTGTGTTATACGGAACAGCGTAAAATACTACTCTTTCACCATCTGCACGCCCCCAATTTTCAGGAATAGACTCACTATCATGAACAACCGCAACAACCTTGACACCGTCAAAAACCCTGAGATAACGCTGCCAGAACGAATAGCCGAAAATATTGGGTGTCCATACTTTCCCGTCAGACGTTCTGTAAAAAGTAAAGTCAAGCAGAACGACAACTTTCATAGCCCATATCTCATTTTTATTCCTCAATTATTATTATACTTCATCCAACGGCCTGTATGCTTTTGGAATCTTTGCCTTAACGATATCTTTGCCGTATTCGTTATATGTCGAGTTTGTCCAGAATTTTGCCACCTGAGAAAGTTCTCTCGCCGCATTCTCACGGTCGCCTACATTATAAAGATCCATACCTGCTTTAAGATGCTCACATGTTTTCTCAAGCAATTCAACCGCGGTAGGATCCGAGAATTTTTCTTGATTAAGCGCCTGTACCGGTATCGAATCTTCATACTTGAATGAGTTATCGGTCACATTTTGAATATAACCATCGAGAAGGTCGAAAGGTTTACCGAGAAATCTCTGGAACAGTTCCTCATCAGTGGGCTTTTTCCTGCCGTTCCTTTCATCCTCTATAGCTGCCTGCGCAAGTTTTTTTGCCAGTTCGCGGGCATCTGTGCGGGCTTTATCAAAGTATGCAAGATGAACCGGAAGCCCCCCGATATATCTGAATCCATATCCCGCGGCAAACCTGCAAAATTTAACTGTCGCCTCGTACTGAAAACCCTGGTTCGATGCGCATGAAATCGATGCAAAAGGTAAACCGTACGGCACACCCTCGAAAAACGTCGGGTAGATGCGTTCCATAAAACCGTGAGCCGCAGCGGTTATCCCCCAATTATGGACGGGATCAACTACCAACAGGCCGTTAGCCCGTTTAAATGCCTTGTAAAGCACACCCTTTCCCTTTTTACCCCAGTCGTCTTTCAATACACATCCCGAACCCACCTTTCTGATGCAGTGAAAACAGCTTTTACATGGGCCATATGTGTAATCATGAAGGTGGAAAACCTCGACATCCAGCTCCTTTATATCTTTAACGCTGTCAACAGCTTCCTGCATGAG
This sequence comes from Candidatus Latescibacterota bacterium, assembly GCA_016927495.1. GTDB lineage: Bacteria > Latescibacterota > Latescibacteria > Latescibacterales > Latescibacteraceae > JAFGMP01. Next base: position 2,408 of record JAFGMP010000365.1, read on the forward strand.
CGTTGCGGTGTACCCTTTTTTTCGCCCGCTTCCCTGAACAACCATCAACACTGCCATTGTAAGTCCTCCACAATACTGGATTTATTAAAAAACAAACCACGAAGTCACTAAGAAAATAAGAAAATAAATCGATAAACTTAATAAAAAAAGTTATTGACTGTTCTTTTACCTTTACTCTTGGTTGTATTGATTACATAATTAACTGCTAAATTTTCCTTTCTTTCCAATGTTTTATAATGTAATTTATAAACACAGGTTATTAAATAATGCTTTTTTATTAATACGATTCTGAGGCAATAATATGAAAACATTCACAGCTTATATTGAATGGGATCCCGATACAAAACTCTACGTTGGCATTGTGCCTGGCATTAACGGTGCGCATACACAGGCAAAAACATTAGATGAGTTACAAAAAAATCTCAAGGAAGTTTTGGAACTTTGTCTTGAAGAATGCAGCCAATCATTGGCAGACCTACCTAATTTTGTTGGCCTTCAACAAATTGAAGTTGCTTTATGATACGCTTACCTACAATCAATTTTAATATCATGAATAAGATACTTCTTAAACTTGGCTTTGCCCAGATCAGGCAAAGGGGAGTCATGTATTTTATCGTCATCCTGATGGTAAAACTACAACTGTTCCGAATCATCCCGGAAGGGATTTGGCGCGCCCGTTAATACGGGAAATTCTCCGGGAGATCGAGATATCTCCTGAGCAGTTTTACAAAGAAATATCAAAAATTTGATGTCTTCTATTATAACCTTTTTGTAATAATTGTGCTTAATAATTCTAATATCTTTTCTTTGTGCCTTCGAGGTAAATATAAACAATTA
>JAFGMP010000366.1 GCA_016927495.1 Candidatus Latescibacterota bacterium
CGTTAAGGGAATAGATCGCATGATAAGACAACTGATACTCATTTTAAGCCTGAACCTTCTTGTATTCAGCGGTCAATCCATCCGCTACAAAGAAAAAATATTCACTGAAGTACGGACTACCTCCGACATTCAATACGGCTCGAATATCGATTATCAGAATAATGCGATTGATCTCTATCTGGATGTATATGAACCCGTGGACGATACGGAAACGAACCGTCCCTGCCTGGTGCTCGCTCATGGCGGGGCGTTCGTAACCGGCAATAAACTGGATCCGACCACCGTTGCCCTGTGCAAGGAATTCGCTCTCCGGGGATACGTCGCCGTGTCAATGCAGCATCGTCTGGGAACGGGGTTGACCTATAAGGGATTCGCGGAGGCCATCCTTCGGGCGGTGCAGGATGCAAAGGCGGCGGTACGATTCCTGCGCAAAAACAGGGACACCTTTGGAATCGATACCGCGAAATTCGCCGTCGGCGGATTATCGTCCGGTGCCGTTACCGCGATCCACTATGCTTTCATGGACAACGACGAGATACCGTCCGAGGTTGACACGACCATTCTCGGCAATGGTGAGGGCAACAGTGGAACCCCTGGCGTATCATCGGACATCTCGTGTATCGTCAACTGCTGGGGAGCCATCGGTGATACCACATTCATACAACAGGATGAGCAAGTACCGATCATCAGTTTTCACGGTACCGAAGATAAAATAGTTCCCTACGACGTCGGCTTCGCGTTCGAAATGCCCTTTCTGCCGCTTTGCGGAAGCGCCGCCATCGACCGGCAATGCAAAAGACTGGGGATCACTTCACTACTGCACCCCTATGTCGGTATGGGACACGGCCACGGAGTCGATGCACGATTTGATACGACCGTCGCGCTCACCAGTACGTTTCTTTACGAAAATCTTATTACTGCGACCCCCGTTGTTCGTGCGGCGACACGCACTGCCGGATTCCGGAATACTCCGCGATATACGATCGTTCAAACACATATCGGTAGGACGAATAGCCGCCTGTTGCCTCCGGGCACTACGGGAATCATGTTTGGCCTTGACGGGAGACTGCTTGGAACCGTGACCTTGAACGGGAATGGAAACGCTTCCGGATTGTATGTGATTAAGGGGAATGTGATAAATGAATGAAACAATTTTTATGGAAGCTGGGGATAACGGGTAACGAGCGGCAACGGGTTGCGGCACAGCCAACAGGGCGGCAGTAATACGTCATAGTTCCCCATTTCAAAGGTTAAATATTGACCTATACGGGTTAATACTTAACCGTATTCATATAGGGAACCAGGAAATTTATTTTATTTGTGTGCGGCTCTTCTCTTTTCTGTTTTTCATTGGGCGGAGTATGGTGTTGAACGGGTGAGGGTTTGGTTACGTGCCCGAAGGGCATATACCGTCAAGCCGAGCGAATTTACGAGCGCAGCGCCAAAACCACGGTTGGGCGGCTGTACCTTATTGCAAGTTAAGTTTGCCGTCTTATAGAGTGCGGGTTAGGACGGCCCGCACTCGTTTCATTGAGCATACAATTGATCTTCAGGTATACCTGCTTTTTTATTCTCTTCAATTGCTTTTTCAACAGCTTTATTAAATATTCTTCTGTTTTCAGCAAATTGTCTTAATGCTTTACTGCTAATTTTAGAAGCTGAACCTGACTTCTTTATTTTTTTAATCAATTTGGTAAATCCATCAACTTTCTATAATATCCTTCATCCATTATTAGTTCGGAGCTTTTATCACCAACGGCAATCTCTAAAGGTCTTTTCAATCCATTATATATAATTTGCCAGGTATCGGCTAATGGGAGATATATCTTTCTGAAATTTAAAATACTTCGATGAAATCTTCTTTCAATATCTTTTTCAGGGATATCATGTCCACCTTTTTTCACTCGTGCAGAAACCCTTTTTTTACAAAGTGAACAATCATCAAGAAACACATATACAAGACGGATTGAAAATCCATTCTTTTTAAACTTTTCAATCTGCCGGGATAATCCGGTCCCTGATAAAGTAGATTCAATAATGATCGATTTCCCTGATTTCATATATTCTTCAAGTCTTCTGAAAAATATTTTACCTGCTTTCAACTCAATATTTTCACGATCATTTATTTTATCAACACCGGCAGCGATTTCGTCGGCTCCAAGATAGTCTATTTTAAATTCATCACTGTATTGATGTGCAAAAGTAGTCTTACCGACACCGTTTGCTCCGCCTACAATTACTATCTTCTTACTCATACTATTCTTTCTGTTCTCCCGCCATGAATATTGATTCACCTTTGAAAAATAGGAAGGTCAATACTTTTCATTTGATGGCAGAAAACCTTTGTCGCCAAGCGCTTTGATAAATCCACGCAATAAAAAGTTGTTTTGAAAGCAAATACAATAAATTCTTCCATTTTCTTGAATAGGACATAGCATTTTCTTCTCTTTTAATTTTCCGATAATATGGGAAATGTCAGAAGGGTGTTTGCCGGGAAAAATAGTCTTGATATCATGAGCTTTAATCATTTGTTTTTCGATAGTCTTTTTTAAAACCAAGTATTCATCCCGAGTTATCATTTTTCTTTCTATCGCATAATTAACAGCAGGTAACAAAATTTCCTTTTGGAG
>JAFGMP010000367.1 GCA_016927495.1 Candidatus Latescibacterota bacterium
CGGTCAGAATAAAAGTAATCGAGGTATCTGTCATGAATCTCAAGGAAACTCAGCGGTTCGCCGGTGTCAATATCACAGAGAATGTGGTTCGGGAAAAAAGCATCGAAATATATCCATTTCCCATAATCATCGTTCCAAACCTCGCAGACCTCGTGGCCGTCCACACCGATTAACCGTCCCTGCCATCCGTATGTCATGCATAAACCGACAAAGAAAAGATTCTGCTGAATACACATACCACCTCCGCCGGCTTTGTTTATACGCTCAACTATAGAAAGCGCGTCCCATTCGGGATACTCCGGGCTGGGATTTGTCCAGCGCCATCGTTTTTTCGCATAATCAAGCAGTTTCATCTGTTTTTCGAGTTGTGTCCTGCTTCCTGCGATGACATTATCGAGATTTTCCTGTTTGCGAAGCTTAGTCAGTTCCGGACGGTCCCATTTTTCCCATTCCCATTTTACCGATGAATATAAAATCGGCGGATTATTTTGTTCAATCACATAGATGTTTTTATGTCTCGGCACAGGAAAACTTTCTTTGAATTCGGCGGATATTTCAGCCGATTTAACAACAGGCGTAACAAGCGGATTATCTGTTGCAAGAATAACTTTAAATTGAAGGTATCTCCTGTTGTACTTTCCTCCTTCGATATCATATGTCACGGACCGGCCTGATCCTATTTCTTCATAAGGTTCCCATTCATCAGAAAAGGGGGAGGGACTCGTTCCTTTTCGGAGACAGTAAGTTACAGTGGTGCCTTCCGGAACATCGGATAAAGCCGAAAACCCAAGTTTTTGGATAGTCTTCATACGGGCGATAAGGTCTGTGGAGTTAATTCTCCACAGATCGATAACCGGGCTTTCCAGCCATCCGTTTTGCACGAATCGTTCCAAGCTTATACGAACGCAGTATTCGGCTCGATCTTTTTTTTCAAGCCCGAACGGACTCTGTTCCCATGATTTGCCGTCATTGAATGATTTGAAGGATGTCTCTCCGACCGGTAAAGGATCACCGCCGCCTGCTTCGTATTCATCCGCTCGGGCAAGTTGCAACTCCCAGGCTTCATCCTCTGTTTGCGCCTCAGGGCAATAAAGATCGATGACGTTTTTTCCCTTTTTGAGCCATTCCACAGGAAACTCGATCCATCGGACGGTTTCCCAGCCTTTCCTGCTGATAACATCGAACTGTGTTTTATGCCCGTTGATTTCAACATGTAAAGGGTGTTTATTATGACGATCCGGGAATATATAGAGCCAGGACTTAAGTGCCCTCTGATCATCAAACATGAGAATTTTCCGTGCTCTGATTTTTCCCCATATACTGTCGATTGCATTTCCTTTGTCACTACGGCCGGCACCCGGACTGTCATTTTCGATCAGGTCGAAATTAAAAAGGCTTACACTGCCATTCGGATGTTTTTTAAGCATATGCATAAAACCGGTATCGTATATTTGTTCGGCGTCGGCGCTCCATGATACCTGTTCGTTTTGTGCTGCTACAGATAAAGAAAGTCCGATTATAAGAACAAAAAATATAATTGTACATCTCTGATAATTTCGCATGCTTTTCCTTTCAAATATTCATTTCCTGGGGCCGTACACCGGTGCAGGCTTTCCGGCTTCGATTGCGCCAAGATCAGGAGCGCTTCCGGCATAGTCATCGTTGATATTTGGCAGAACACAACCGGCGTCGACTGCGGTCGATGAAGCCTTTAGCCTGAAATCCAAACTGTTGCTGTCATACACATGGCCGGGATCATCGGGATCGGGCTTTATTACATTCTGAAAAATATCATAGTCCACAAGAACGCCATGCTTCTCCTGCCCTGTTTTTTCATAAAACTCTTCGAGTGTGTTAAAAGAGCCGGATAGACTGTTATCGCCAAGTTCATAATCGGTCAGTTTGCCCGCACCGGGAGATCGCCACACAAATTGTTCTTGGGAGTTTGTATTTGGCCGGTAACCGTTATAATCGAAAGTTGTATAATTTGTGTATGTTCTCACTCTGAGAATCGGCCTTTTGGGATAATCGATACCGAGAAACAGGTTGTTTCGCAGATGGACATTTGAAAACGGACTGCTGGTTGTCCATTCGGAGCATAAAGTATTATGGTAGGTAAGGATACCAGCCGGATAAATATTGTATTTGAAAGCACCTCCGGCGGGGACATGATAGATAATGTTTCGTATGAAATAAGCCGGGCCACCGTAAATCGGCTGTGCGCTGAGACCATGCTGGCCAGCATTAAATCCGCGGTTACGGAATACCCGTATGTTGTGTACTCCGCAGTCGGCTTCAAGAAAATCGTCGGCGCACATAAACATGTCGTTGTTGTACATGTCGATCGACACAACTTTTGTCTCTTCACTTTCAGGCGGCCCCTGCTCGGTTATATCGATGGCATCATGAAAGTATGCGATATAGTTATGGCAGATGACATGTCCCTGACCGTTGATATCGATACCGATGAAAGACCGCAGATCCGAAAGGGGGCCGTATTTCTCCCAGTTTCTTGTCCAACCGTGCAATCTGTCCTGATCCTCACGGCCCAGTATAACGTTATCGGCGATATAAAAGTTCCGAGAGTCGCCGTACTGGGCGTTTACACCGCATCCTACGTTTTCCATACGGCAATTTCGTACCACAAGACCATTGCAGCCGTGAGAAAATTTGAGTCCCGCCATGACAGCCACATCGCAGTTCCGTATCACCAGCCCTTCGATACGTGTATAATCGGCATACACAGTGTCGAATAGCCTGTAAACACCATTACCGTCAAAGATTGCATCACCATCGCCTGCGGCACGGATTACTATGGGTTTTTCAGCCGTGCCGCTTTTTGTGAGGTAGTAATAACCGTGAAAATGCAATCCCAGCGGTTCATAATATTTGATACGTTCAGATTTATATATCCCTGCATGAATTAAGATAACATCATCGGGTTGAACCGTCGCGCTACCCCATAGACCTTTTCCAGGGCCGTAATAAGCCTCCATAAGACCGGTAAATGC
>JAFGMP010000368.1 GCA_016927495.1 Candidatus Latescibacterota bacterium
AATATAAACCTCTTCGCGTCCGTAAACGAAATTATTTCCAATTACAATTCAATTTCGGGGGCTTTTAAAAAATGGGGGATCGCCAGATAATTAATTACTTGCCAAGTTATACTCCCGTAACTATTATGGCTTGATAGGACACTATATATTGCATGATTAATTATAGAAATGGTATACAACGGGCAAAACAGTTGTTTCGGAGGTTATAAAAATATTATGCTCAATAACTGTTCGCGGGTACTTTTTTCCGTATTATTTCTTTTAGGATCGGCAGAATCATTATTTTGCGACGCAAAAACAACCTTGCATTTCGATATGGGTACACCTGATTCTCCCCTTAAAGAAAACTACACGAGAATCACACCTGCCGATATTTATTCGGCAGATAAAGGTTACGGCTGGAAATCAAAACCGGCATCTGCGTTCGACCGCACAAAAAGCCGCTGCAAAGCCGCATGGTATCAGAAATTCTGGGGTACACAGGTTGTGGGCGACCAGCCGTACTATGGCGAACCGGTGGATGATCTGTGGCGTGACGGCATAGCTGACAAAGACGATATGATATTCCGAATCGATGTCCCGAACGGTGTTTATAATGTATGGGCGACTGTTGGCGATGAGGAATGGACACGGCTCGATATGAACATCGAGGCCGGGGGAGAACTCAAATACGAGGATATCCGCACCTGGATATTCTGGGGCGCGTATCCGGCACACCGCAGAGTGATGTTCCGTGTCGAAGTGAAGGACAATTCTCTCGACCTGCGGTTTTTCAACCACGGCAAAGACCTGTCGATTACCATGGATACTGTGGAAACGGTTCATGAGGTTCTGAACAGTGTGCTGGCACTTGAAATCGAGCCCTATGTTCCACCGCGATTGAGCCTTGCCGACGGAAGAATTGATGTAGATTCAGCATTGGATTCACCGGAACTCAAACGTGGATTCGAGCTGTACAAACAGGGCAGATATGACGATGCCCTTGAAATATGGGAAACCATCGATTCCGAGCGAGCGGACGAGATCAAAGGTATACTGTATGGCTGGGTTGCCGGTGTTGTTACCCGTAACGATGAAATTCAACTGCTCGATAAGGCCGTAACCTATCTGGAGCAATCGGTTCGGCGGTTTGCCGGTGACGAGTCAATCGCTCAGACGCTTCAGCGAACACTGGATTTTCGTGACGGCCTCCTTATTTTCAGGGGTGAAAAATCCTGCGACTTCCTAGATCCGAATGCATGGATATATAAAAAACGGTATGCGCTTTCCGGTAAAGATATGCTGTTGCAAGCCATGGGAAATGAGCCGTTTTATCTGAAAGGCCGTATGGAAATAGCCAAGACCATGTACTGGAATCTCCGTGAGAGCGGCGGGTCGGACAATAAAGGTCTCGACAAACCTGAATTTGTCACCGCAACCATGCAGAAGGTTCTCGAAGTCTATCCTGATTTTGATACTGCAAAAATTTACCTCGGGCAGAAAGTTCTTTGGGGGAAAGACTATACGGCGGGGACTGAGGGCGCGCCGAAATGGGCAAATCTTGCCCGTGAAGTACTGAGCCGCCAGCATGCGGTTATCCGCTGGTGGACCGAACATCAGGCGCCGGACGGAAGCATGGGCGGAGACCAGAGTTTCGGCGATGATGTTGAAATGTTGAGGGACTGGCCGGGGATTACCCTTGTAACCGGAGATGAAGCCATACGGGAAAGCATGCGAAGAATAGCGAATGGAGTGTATACATACGTCGCTCCCGAAGGATACAATCAGGGTATATGGGATGTACAACACTCGGCGGAACCTACCGGCGACCCGTCCTTTCTGACCCGTATCGATTACGGCAATCCGGTGCATGTCGAACGGGGATTCCGGTTTCTGGCATTATGCAGAGATATGTTTACCGGAATTAATTCGAAAGGCCACCGACATTTCAAATCCATTTTGATGGGTGCCGACGGTGTCTCCGAAAAAGAGCCGTTTTCATGCGATACCCATTACCATGTCCGTGCTGCAAAACCAGGTCTCTGGGCGATGTGGTACAGCGGTCTGCCCGAAGCGGAGGATCTGTTCACACAGTGGGCTGATGCATGGTACGAGGATGCCATGCGTACTGACAGGGGAAAGCCGAAAGGAGTTATGCCCTCAGCAGTAGCATATGCCACCGACAGAATCGGTGGATACGGCCCTGAAAACGACTGGAAAATCACCAACAGCGGCTACACCTATTATGACTGGACACCGGGACATACAAGATTGTACGATCTGCTTTTTACCATGTGGCGTGTTACAGGGAAGGATCACTATCTCGAACCCATGATTCTCGCTCCCCAACCGACGACTGTCGCTACCTGGCGCGCCTACACCGGAGATTCCTCTCACGATGATATTATCAAAAATGCCGGAGGGGCATACGGCCGTTTCCTCACAAGCGGCGATATAGGTATTCTTGAGAAAACACTCGAGGGGACACTTCAGGGTTTGCGTTACAATTTTCCACTGAAAACAAGCGAGGTCACCATGACCGACCGTATAACTATCGGTGACACCGGGATTATTCACGGAATGTATACCGGGGCTGTTCCGGCATCGAATCTTCCTTTTACTCTTGGCGCCGTTACCTGGGAAGATGCCGGTACAGACTTTGCCGCGCTTGTCCGCACAAATTCACCTAAAGGTAACAGAATCAGTGTTTACAACTTCTATGCGGAAGACCGAGACATCGGAGTACGGTTCTGGGATCTTAGACGCGGCGAATATACTGTACGAATCGGGCCCGACACCGATGAAGACGGTTTTATTGACGATCAGGCAAAAGAAATAAAATTTATAATGGATAAACGCGGAGATGGTCTCCGGCTTACTCTTCCGCCGGCAAAGCTAATGGTAATCGAGGTGAACCAGACGGCGGAGTATGAGCAGGTTTCGGTGCCGCTTCCTGATATTGCATGTGTCAGGCAGGATGTCGAATTTGCACGTGGATTGCCGCAGGCCGGGCACGGCACAGCTTTGAGCGTGATGATTCACAATATCGGCGGGAAAGCAACCGGTCCGTTTGCCATTACCCTGTTCGAGGTGGCGAATGGACGAAGAAGGGCAATCGATACCGTCCGCTTTCCGGGACTCGATGCACCGCATGATTTCAAACCAAAGACAGAACCTGTGGCACTCGCCGGTTTTATGCAGAAGGATGCCCGAAGCATTATAATTTCCGTTGATCCTCTTAACGAGGTTGATGAGATTTATGAGGGAAACAATGAAATTGAAATAATCGTTGAATCCTGTTCCAATGTTGAATAAGTTATAACAGTAATATAATGAATAAAATCAAAGGCATCCGGATGAGGAGGTATATGGCAGATGAATAAATATATTATCGATCTCAAAAAAAAATATTCCGAAGATTTGAGCAGATCATCACTCGAGTTTCTTGAAAATGGCATAGATAAGTTCTTTAAGCATATGAATTCCGAGTGTTCATGCATGCATATTGCTCTGAGTTCTTTGTCTACTGGCCTTGAACTTGCTTTGAAGGCTTTTCTTGCTGAAAAAAACCTTGGGATTATTTTCAAAGATATCCCCGCCGATATGCGTGTACTGTTAACATGCCCGGACCGTATCCCGCATTTTTACGAGTGGCGAAAATTTCACCCCGATATACGGTCTGACAAATATGAAACATTGAATCTCAGTGAATGTATCGTATCGTTTTATATTTTTTTCCCCCATATGAAACAGTTACTTTTACCTCATGTGGAATTATTAATCGAAAGGGGAGAGAGAAGCCATCATAATATTCTGCCTCCGGTTGAATTATTCGATTTTCAAAGGTCATGCTATGCAGCGATGCAGATACTCTCATATCTTGGGGAGGAGAAATCGTCACGTCTGGTGTATTACCCACTTACCGAACGTGATAAAAAATTCATCACCACATTTGAAAGAGCTCGTATCGAACGAGTTAAAATGGCTATAGAGCAGGCAAACTCCAATGCATATTCGATGAATGCGGACCATGCCGATGCCGTTGTGGCTCATGGGTGGGATTCATATATCACTCGTTGTCCCGTTTGCGGGTACAACGGGTATCTGTGCGGATATTCCGAAATGGCGGTCGGCAAAGATGAAGAAGGCCCGAAACCGTCGCTCGATTTTTTTGCCACAAGCTTTGGATGTGATGTCTGCGGTCTGAAACTTAATGATATCGAAGAACTGAAACTGGCCAATATGTCAATTCTCTATGACCGGTCGGAGGATATCGATCAATGGTTTTATGAGCGTAAAGAATCTTTTGACTGGTTTCTTGAAGAGTAATTGATATTTTTCTACAATCCGGAGTATACTAAATTCTCTTTTTGTACTTTTAGAAGTGCGAAAAAATGTGTATAATGAAAGTCCGGGATTTTTGCTTATACTGACAATCCTTGTTGTTTTTGAAATTATAATAATGCAACGTTTTAACTCCTGTTCATAAGCTTATATGTCAATATTACTTTCTGAACCGGCACGAATGATGTGATGTCGTAACGGAAGTTTAAAGAAGCACGAAAGGAGTTGTCCATGAGGAATATAGCGGGTTACCCGATGGGTGAAAAAAAACGGATCATGAAGTTGACAGTTATGGCGCTTTTTGTGTTTGGTTTTGCTGTGGTGACCATGAACTGCGGGAAAAGCCCTGTATTAAGCACTGAGACAATTCAAAAGGAAATCGGGATCTCACGGGGTATTCTTGCCTTAATTGGCGATGTTGAATGCAGAAAGGCAATAGAAATAGCCGGGAATACGGAATTGCTTATATATATGCAGTTCCAAAATGATAGAGACGTTGAGGCTGCAAGGCTCGCTGCGGATAAAGCCGGATTGTACGGAACTCGAATTTTTATTGATAAAGGATCGATGCAAAAGATTCATCTGGCGGATAATGTTGCCGACGCGCTTGTTGGAATGGGAGAAGCATCGAAACTAGCCCGGGATGAAGCCCTGAGAGTTATACATCCCGAAGGTAAAGCATTGATAGGCGGTCAAACCTATACAAAGCCTTTTCCTGTAGGTGTCGACGACTGGAGCCATCCGTACCATAGGCCGGATAACAATCCGCAGTCCGGAGATATGGTGGCACGGGCTCCATATCTTACCCAGTTTCTGGCACCTCCGTATTATGCACCGATGCCCCAAATGACAGTATCGTCAGCAGGTCGTGTATTCAGGGTCCTCGGACACATTGCATTCAAACCGAGAGAAGAAAAGTGGACCAATACACTCATGGCGATAAACGGCTATAATGGCACCATACTATGGACCCGTAAGATAACACCGGGTATTATGGTACACCGTAACACATTGATCGCCACTCCCTCGACACTCTATATGGGTGATAACCAGTCATGCAAAATGATCGATGCGAAGACAGGTGAACTGAAAGATGTGATTGTACCGCCCGCTGACATTGCAGGCGGTACATTCTGGAAATGGATGGCTCTTGAGGATGATGTGCTTTATGCTATTATCGGTGAGGATGAAATGAGAGATCCTGAGGTAAGAAGCAGTTATTCCGACCACGGATGGCCATGGAATCCGCTCTCAAAAGGTTTCAACCTGCCTGAAAATCCATGGGGGTACGGTAAAAACATCCTTGCCATAAATCCAAAAACCAAGGAAATAATCTGGAATCATCATGAAAATGAACCGATTGACACTCGTGCCGTGGCAATGAAAAACGGCCGGATGTATATATTCAGATTCGGAAAGTACCTGGCATGCCTCGATACGAAGAGCGGCAGTGAAATCTGGAGGAAAACGTACCAAAACGATCCCGAACTATTCACTGCACTCGGTAAAAATTTAAACCGTCAGGACTGGCAGACCAACTGGAGAACCACACCATACCTTAAATGCAGTGATAAAGCGCTGTATTTTGCCGGGCCTATGATGGATAAACTCCTTGTCCTGTCAGCTTCAGATGGCAGCGTTTTGTGGCATCACCCTTACGACAATTATCAGCTTGTATTGCGTGATGACGGGCTTTACGGTATAAGCGGCCCATGGACCAACAACTTCAGTAAAAAGTTCGACCCCCTGACAGGTAAGATACTCGATGAGTTCGATATCGGCCGAAGAGCATGTACTCGTCCCACCGGGGCAGCCGACGCAATTTTTTACCGTGCCAATGGCGGTTCGGTTCGGTTTGATCTTGCTTCCCAACGTCCTCAGTATGTTTCGCCGATGCGTCCACCCTGTTTCGATGGTGTGACTATAGCAAACGGTTATCTTTATTGGTGGCCCTCGGTATGTGATTGTCAGCTTACGCTGTACGGAGCTACCTGCCTCGGTCCGGCCGGTGATTTTGATTTCTCGGCAGAAACCCATGAATCAGAGCGTCTGGAAAAAAGTGCCGGTAGTCCGTTACAGGTAGCAAACATAACCGAAACAAATGCTGACTGGCCGACTTTTAGGGCGAGCAATACCTGCAGGGCAACCAGTACAGCGGTAGTTCCGGGTACAGTAAAACAGCTCTGGTCGGCAAACCGTAGGGATCAGGTAACTCTCACTGCCCCCATTTCGGTGGGTGGGATGGTATTTTTCAGTGGTTCAGATGGTATCATTCGGGCTGTCGATGCTGCAACGGGTGAAAGTATCTGGTCGGCATATACCGGTGGTGGTGTACGAATCGCTCCGACATACTGGGAAGGCAGAATATATGTTGGTTCCGGAGATGGCTGGGTGTATGCTTTCGAAACAAAAACAGGCCGTCAACTGTGGCGTTTCAGAGCCGCACCTGAGGAACGTAAAATACCGGTGTATGGAGCGCTGTTATCAACCTGGCCTGCAGCAAGCGGTGTTCTTGTGGAGGATGGCACAGCATATGTGGCGGCCGGTATTTCCAATTTCGACGGCATACATGTGTATGCTCTCGATGCTGTGGATGGTACTATTAAATGGCAGAACAACTCGTCCGGCCATTTAAATGCGGAAGCCCGCACCGGAGTGGGCGTTCAGGGACATTTGCTGTTGCACGGTGACCGACTATATCTGGCAGGAGGTAATGCCGTATCACCTGCAGTATATGATAAAAATACCGGAGAATGCCTTAATAACGGTGATCGTCTCAATATTTGCGAGTCGATCTGCCTTCGCGGCTGGGAGCTCTACCTGATAGGAGACAAAGTAGCGGTCGGAGGCCAGCCGTTTTATAAAGATCCGGATTACCCGGTTGTAGATGCAACCGTAACCGAAAAAGTGTTGCATACATCAGTTGGAGACAGAGATATCCTATGGATGAACAGTGCGGTAATAAAATGTTATGACACAATCGATAAAAAATTTCTTGATAACAGCGTTTTGGAACGTAACTATCCCGGGCATTACAAAATCCCGACATGGGGCAGGCTCGACATAACCAATAAAGCTTACTGGGAAAGCAATTGTCAGGGGAGTACTGCCGTTGCTGTCTGTAGTAATGCGGTTGTTTATGTTAATTTAAAAGAAATTGTAGCGATTAATCTATACGATGGAACAAGACTCTGGAGTGAACCATTACCGGCGGCACCGGTTCCCTGGGGGCTTGCTATCGGCAGTAATGGACGAGTTTTTGTGACACTTGAGAATGGTCAGGTTTTATGTTTCGGTTGAAATATGAAAGGAAAAGTAGTTAAGTAAAAAAATTGTTTTACGGAAAAAGAATACAAAGATGTATTCGAAATTTGTAATTTAAAAGGAGGAAAAAATGGCTTTACCAAATCTTTTCAGCCCGATAAAACTCGGGAGGATGGAAGTACCGAACCGCACCGCAGTGGCTCCTATGGGTGTCGGACTGTACAGTTGTGATGAAACCTGGCCAATGCGTCACGCACGGTATTATGAGGAACGTGCCATAGGTGGCATCGGGCTTGTGATTACTTCATTTGTGCGTGTCCATGGTAAACTTGCATCGGTTCCGCTAAACGGCATTTATGATGACCGTTTTATCCCATCCCACAAGAAGCTTGTTGACCGTATCCATAAGTATGATACCAAAATAGTCTGCCAGTTGGCGCTTTCGGGCGGGAAAATCAGCAGCGACGCCCCTTCGGCAATTTACAGCCCGAATTTTGTTGTAAAACCCCGGGAATTGACCACGAATCAGCTTGACGAACTCGTACAGTCTTTCATCGATGGGGCCGGACGCGCGCTTGAGGCTGGGTATGACGGTGTCGAGGTGCATGGCGCTCATTCCTACCTTATCGGCCAGATGATGTCGCCTGCACTTAACAAGCGGACCGATAAATATGGCGGTACATTTGAAAAACGCATGAAGTTCCCGACCGATATCATTAACGGCATACATAAGAAATACCCGGATCTCCCGGTCGGTTTCAAATTCAGCGCACATGAAGAGATCCCTGGTGGAGTCGATATTACCCTCGCAAAAGACATTGCAAAACATATTGATGATCTCGGTGTGGTATATCTCCATGTAGCGTCTACGGCATCGACCATCGAGGTGTTCAGCAAATATCCTTCGGTACCGCCACTTTATATACCCCGTAACACGCTTATGCCGCTTGCCGAAGAAATCAAGAAAACCTGTCCCGATACAGTAATTATGGGAACAGGATCGATCACAGTGCCGGAAGAAGCCGAAGAATTTATCGCATCAGGCAAGTGCGATATGGTTGCCCTTGGCCGCACTATTCTTGCCGATGCGCATTGGGCGAAGAAGGCAAAGGAAGGCAAACGGGTTACACCGTGCATCAGATGTAACGTCTGCTATCACCAGTTATGGCTTGCCGGGCCGCTGTGGTGTTCGGTCAATCCCTATCTTCTCCATGAGGCGGAACAGGATTTACCGGTCCCGGCGAAGAAAAAACGAGTTATGATAGTTGGTGCCGGCCCCTCGGGTATTCGCTGTGCCCTGACTGCCGCAAAACGCGGACATGATGTCACGCTCTATGAGAAGCAGCCCTATGTCGGCGGAATGGTATATCCCGGCAGCAGGCCCAAATGTAAAGTTGATGTCGCACGGCTCTGGGAATGGTACACGGCGGAACTTGCTGACAGCAATGTGAAACTGAAACTCAACACTGAGGTCACACCGAAAATGGTTGAGGACGAAGCGCCGGATGCGCTCATACTTGCTATCGGCACCGAACCGATTTTGCCCGATATTCCGGGTATCGATAAACCGCATGTCGCTACCGCAGTGGAAGTGCTGAGGGATGTTAAAAAATATAAAGGCAAAAAAGCGGTTGTTGTCGGCGGCGGCGATGTGGGATGCGAATGCGCATGTCATCTGGCGGATAACGGTTTCGATGTTACGATTGTCGAAATCCTCCCGAAAATTCTCCAAACCGAAATCATGACCAATGTCAAGGTGCAAATGTTCAACCTTCTCGATGAAAAAGGTGTCAAAACCATGACAGAGACTAAATTGACCGCTGTAACCGATAACGGCATCGAAGTAACGCTGCCGAACGGGAAGGCTGGCGAAATCGAAGGTGATGTAGTCGCAATGGCAATTGGCATGAAAAAAGGCGAAACCTTTACCCTTGGCACCGCTATGAGCATAGTTCCCACAAGCGGTGTAATCGGTGAAATGGCAATGAAGTGTGACGAGGTTCATCTCATCGGCGACTGCGCCACACTGGGCCGTATCCGTGAGGCAACCGAAGCCGGGGAACGTGTCGGACGATGGCTGTGACTATGATTACCGGGATTATGACCATGATTGCAAGGATAAAACGTATTGGTCTGAAAAATCATGTAAATCTTTGGTAATAGTATGATTTGAAAAAAATCTAATAATGAAGCCCTCCGTTATTGGGGGGCTTTTTTTTGGGTGCGCCCGGCAGGGTGCGTGGTGTGTAAGCACCAATCGGTTACATGTGGTGTGTAATCGATCACTTGGAGGTAGAAGTCCTTTGCAGACCCGACAGTGGGAACTGTTAGCCGAACGGCAAGGGTGTCCGCCCTGAGGTGAAATCCGATGGAAGCCGCAGGCAAAGCGCTGGCCTGACAAACAGAAATCGCAGAGGAGGCGGTCATGCCTGATGATGAGGCATATATCTTCGAAGTCCAATATCTGTACGGAAGGCATGTACGTATATAAGGATTATATCAGGTATTACAACCAGTATTTGATTCCGACTTTTCTGAATCGAGTTAAAAACACAGGTCATGAATAGCCCCTTCATTGTAGACTATTCACCGTCGGATTCATTTTCATCGGGAAAGAATTCGGATTCGGAAAAACGGGCCCCGATAATTTCTTTTGCACTTTCAGCTTCATCCTCAGGTACACGAACCTCAATTTCACCGAGTCCGTCAAAGGTGAACGGGTGCACCGACCGCACTATATCGGCCAGTTTATGGGCATGTAATCCCTCTGCTTTCAAAAGGCCGACTGCCATATCAGCCATCGGTTCATCCCAGCATCTGAATACGGTGATTTCATCCATCGGTCATCCCTCCTTTTCCGGTGGTGTTTCCGCCATTCGCTTGCATACATAGAGGCGGCAGGTATCGGGCCTGTTATCGTAATCGAGACACCTGAGGCCATCACCCGAAACATTTCTGCATCGCATCGGCCACTGTATATAATATAAACCGTCTTCTTCATATAAACGGGCGCCCTCACGGAGCAGCCACCATTCGCGGAACCACTTGTCGTTGTAGTCCCGCTCAGAAATACGCCAGCGGACTGTTGTACAACAGTCTATACGTTCGGGACAGTCCACATCCTCGCATCGGATTTTTTCAAATACACTTTTCATAACATAAATGTAATATAAAGACCACTCATTGTGAAGATAAAAAAGTATGTTGAACTGAATCCTTTGAGTCATTACATTACGAAATCATTTCGTTCAGTGAATCATATTAAAAACCATAATAATACAGTTTGATTGGCACATAAAAAATCGGCCGCATTTAAAGAAGGAACAAACATCTCAAACCTACGTTTAAATAAAACATAATAATTGCACATACATATGAAAAGGACAAAACCATGCAGAAAAAAAGATTCTCAACTGTCTGTTATCTTTGTGTTTTATTACTCATTTTTTCTTCAACAACCTGGTCCGAGGAACCGAAACCCCGACACGCGCCCGATACTCTTCCGGGAGTAGAACCTGAAATGCTTACTCCGGAATACTGGATAGCGCTTCAACCTGATGCCGATGAAGTGATTATGACTCCTGCTGAAATCGAAAGGTTTAACGGGCATGTACGAAATAAAAAAGCAGTCTTTAAAGACCGGTTCGGTAAACCCGACCCCATGATCAGCAATTACAATGAAAAATTATCAATCGGATTATTCATGAATCCGATTTTACCCCTCGATCTGTCTGATACAGCGCCGGGAGACAGTCTCAGATCATGGCTTGAAAACAATATAAAATACCTCAACTCACGAGATTTTTATGACAACAGAAACGCCATTTACAGCGATAAAATGAAGCAGGAGATCGTGGGAAAAATCAATATCGCCGGAGTACCCGATGTTATCAAACGCAGATTCGGTGTGATCGTGAACCGTGCCGATATGCGTCTGTTTCCTACCGCGACACCCGGATTCAGCGAAACAAAATGGGAGATGGATTTTTTCCAGACCACCGGTGTTTATACCATCAATCCTGTCTCGATACTTTATGAGTCGGTGGACGGTGATTACTATTATGTTGAAAGCTCCATCGCACGGGGCTGGATGGCCGCTGAAAATATAGCGATTGCCCCACGGGAAGAAGTGCGCAAGCTTACCAAAGACCCGAATTTTCTCATGGCAACCGGTGATAAGGTTCCGATATACGGTGATTCTTCATTCAAAAACTTTGTGCGGTATTTTTATTTATCGGCTGCACTTCCTCTTATCAGACAAGACAACACCGGATATACCGTAACGCTGCCATACCGTAAACTCGACGGATCATTAGGAATTGACAGAGGATACATCAAACCTGATGCGGATGTACATAAAGGTTACCTGCCGTACACAAAGAGAAATGTCATCATTCAGATATTCAAAATGCTCGGTCAACCCTATGGTTGGGCTGATCAGCAGTGTAAACGTGACTGTTCGGGAACTCAGCGCGTTGTCATTAACTGTTTCGGAATTGTAACCGGAAGATGGCCGAACTTTCTGCTTTTGGCATCCGATCATCAGACCTATATAGATCCTGCGCTCAGCACCGAAGAAAAACTGAAGGAACTTGAAAAAATCGAACCGGTAATAACCTGGGCAGGAACAGGTGGGCACGCAATCATGTATTTAGGCAAAGCCCGTAACGGCAAGCTCTACTTTATTCAGATGGCCGGCTGGGGTTATGAAGATGAAAACGGCGAAAACCTGACGGTAAACCGTGTGGCGGTGAATTCTGCGGAACATGCATGGTACGACGTCAACAAACCGAGAGTGTTTATGACGTTAAGGCCGTAAGACAAATTAAATGCAGGTATACTATATATTTTGTGATCAATCTTACCAAAATCCACCGGTAATTTCCAATCCGGTGGATTTTAATCTTTACAAAAAGACTCAATGTGTTCGGGGATTATGGCTATTTTCCCTTACTGCAATTATTGTTAAATTACTCCGTTCTTTTTCCAGTTATACAGAATATTTTATCCTGTTGAATATTTTGAAATAATCAATTACTTTTCGTTATATATTTGAAACATCCCGGAAATTCCAAAATCGACAAAAACACATACATGATAATTATTAACTGACCTTGCGGAGAACAACATGAACACTCTATTTTTCGGACTCCTGGTTGTTGTAATTGCAGCGGTGTTTCAGGGCAGTTTCGCTGTACCCATGGCCTATGCACAAACATGGAAATGGGAAAATTCCTGGATGGTTTTTTCTGTTTTCGGTATGATTGTGCTCAATATGATTTTTGCCCTGATATCTGTTCCGGGATTGTTTGGCATATATGGCACGGCGACGGCGAGTGATCTGTTCATACCTCTGCTGTTCGGCATCATATGGGGAATCGGTGCAATCGGTTTCGGGCTTGGAGTGACTGCTGCAGGTCTTGCTCTGGGTTACCCTATACTGCTCGGTACCGTGCTCAGTATGGGTGCTTTTATACCGATGGCTGTGCTTCATCCCGAAGAAATTCTTACCCGCAAAGGAATACTGGTTATACTTGGGCTTCTCGTGACATTGGCGGGGATTATAACAAGCGCCTATGCGGGTATACTCAAGGAACGGGAACAGGGTCAGGGAGCAGGTGAGATCACAAAAGTGGCACGGTTTTCCGCAAAAGTCGGCATTCTGATATGCTTTATTGCCGGACTCTGTTCCTCCGCAATTAATGTGGGTTTTACCCTGAGCACATCTCTTGTCGATATCGCACTGTCTTTGGGTGCATCGCCGAACTGGGCGGGAAATGTCATCTGGGTTGTGCTTTTTACCTCCGGCGGTATCCTCAATATATTTTATTGCGCTTACCTCATGGGGACAAATAAAACAGCAGGCTGTTACCGTGACGCAGGTTCAATAAAAAACTTCATACTACTTCTGCTCATGTCCGTCATGTGGATCGGCAGCTTTATTCTTTACGGTGTCGGAGCAACCATGATGGGTACATGGGGCACGGTGATCGGCTGGGCTGTGTATATGGTGCTCTCCATTGCAATCGCCAATATTTGGGGAATCTTTCAGGGTGAATGGAAGGGTACATCACCCAAAACGAGGCATATCATGGCCCGTGCGCTTGTTATCCTGTTTGTGGCGATTCTCATTTTCGCCTACAGCGGAACGGTATAAATAAAAAAGGAGAAATTAACGGTGAGAAAAAACTATATGAGTACTACACGGTTTGTATGTTTGATACTATTTTTGTTTTTAATGACAAATTACGGCACTGAGGCTTCGGATTTAAAAAATCATTCCCCACAGTTTAGCTGGAAAGTTCTCGGTGGAGTGGTAAATCCCGAACAATGGATTTATGACGGCGACATCCCTGTCGCGATGTTCGAACAGCGTTTTATCGAACAGCCGGGCGAAAACCTGCTCTTTTTCAACGGCACATCGAAGCCGCCGCTGCTCCGTCACCTGAAACTGACACCGAACGGCCAGCCTATTGTCGAGGGAGTACAGCTCTACTGGGTGCTCATTTCCCGTTATGTTATCACTGACAAATTACTCGACATCGACATCGAGGGTGAGGGCACCGCCCGGCTGGAAGTGACCTTTGTCACCGGGGATGCACATTCAACCGCTTTATCACGCCGTGTTTTAACCCTGACATATGACACTGAAAAACAAAGCTATGTGTATGATTTTCAATGCTTTCTCGACCTGAAAAGCCCTGAATCATATAATGACCGGACAAGGGGATTTGAATTCACCGATCCATGGCTTGTGGGCTGCCCGGGACCTGCGGTTCGGTTTAACGGTATGTGGGAACGCCGCTACCAGCGATTCATCTATGAGTCCGACACAGGAGGGATCAACGCCATTCCGATTAATCATTTTACCACCTCGCACAAGGGTGGAATTACCCTCAAGCATGACGGCCTGTTCACCGCAGTTAATGAGCCGGACGACAATCCTGCGTTTCAGTTTGTCGGTGATACTGCGGATAAATCCTCGATCAGTATCTGCTGGTGGGGATACGACCTTCATTTCAACCGCACGGTGACTCCCGATGAAATGAACAATACCATTCTGGCGCATTTCAGGATATTTCAATGCCCGGAAAATAAAGTCAAGACGCTGGAAAATCTGGCTGTTATGCAACCGCTTAAATCCGACGAATGGGGCGGCAAAAAAGAATACCCGGTATATGAACGTAACTCTACTTTCGCCAACGGATTAGCTCTCGATGGTGTGTATGAGGGAGCTGTCGACCCGTTTCCCTGGAAAATCGCCGGCGATGGCGCAGTCTGGGACAAAACCTCCGGCCGTACCGATTCCAACTGTCTGAAAATTTCAAAAACCGAACCGGGCGTAACGACATGGGAAACATTTCAGGGCGATGGCGAGGGATATTTCACGGAACCCTGGACGCCCTGCAAAGGTTACCGGGTATCATGCTATGTTAAAACGGAATCAGTCAGCGGCGGTTCATCAACTCTGGCGGTGCAATATCATATTCCCAACACGACACAGATTCACCCGGTGTATACGGCGCGAAAACTGACCGGCAGCAACGGCTGGACAAAACTCGAACTCGAGGTGGGATCTCCTCCGCCCGATACCGGCTGTCTCATGATCAAACTTTTACAGGACGGTCCCGGAACGACATGGTTCGACGATTTGGAGGTGGAGTTACTGCAGTGACCGGGATTTATGACCAGGATTACCGGGATGAAAAGAATGGTGGTTTTCAAAAGAGGTGTTTGATAGAAACTATTTATTTTGTAATTTTACATTTGGTTTTCTCTTCTTAATTTCAGGTGATTCTCCACTTAACACAACTACCGTTGTGTTTGATGGTACTTCTGACTCTCGCAAGAATAGATTCCAATCTTTTTCGGGACGGAAACGTTTCGTCTCATATATAACATATATAAAATTTGACCAGTCTTTGGATGTATAACCTCGTGTATCGGCAAGAAGCTGGTCAGCAATAGAACCAATTTCTTGTTGGCGTGATAAATATTTATATTCTATCAAGGTTTGAAGCGATGGGATTCCTGTATCAGGCTCAAAGTTTTTAATATGTTTTGTTAATCTTGGTTTACGTTTTAAATCAGGAAAAACACATTTAAGGATAGCTTCAATCCTTATATGTACATCGTTTTCACATCCTGGAACACTTTTATATATGGTAGTATCTGTGATTACGTAATGGATGTCACGAATAATTTGAAGTAGATCTTTAGTGAATTTTGTTGTACTAATTAAAAAGTTGTTTTTCAATGCATTATTATATAATCTGAGTTTGTCAAGAGAATGTGAGCATGGTTCACCAGTAAAATCTGTATAAGCACTTGTAAATTTTTTTTCAGATTCTTTTATCGTTAAATATTCATTTAAAATTAGTTTGTGATATTCTAACAAA
>JAFGMP010000369.1 GCA_016927495.1 Candidatus Latescibacterota bacterium
GACTTACACCTCCAAGTGAGTGCGCCCTGCCGGGCGCACTTATACAAACAGGGACAGAATTTTTTAAATCTGTCCCTTGCGTATAACCATTTATTCCAATGTATTTCACACAACCACAATCATATAAAATAATTCTAACCCGAATCAGTTTATTTCCGGATCGGTTACCTCGAAATCTTCGTTATCGTGTAGCGAAGCGTGCCTTTGGGAATCGTTATTTCAACCGATTCACCGACACTCTTGCCGAGAAGACTCTTACCGATCGGTGAAACCGTGGATATTTTACGCGCTTTAAAATCAGCCTCGACTTCATTGACGAGTATATAAAAAAGTTCTTCTCCCGAGTCAACATCTTTCAGATCTACACGAGCACCAACATACGCTTTATCATCAGCAATCCTGGATTCATCGATAATCCTGACATTTCTGATCATTTGCTCAAGTTGATTAATACGGGATTCCACTAATCTCTGTTCTTCACGGGCCGCATCGTATTCTGCATTCTCCGAAAGATCACCTTTACGCCGTGCTTCCTTGAGAGCATGTATAACATGGGGCCTCCGAACTTCCTTAAAATGTTTCAATTCCTCATGAAGTTTCTTTTCACCATCTCTTGTCACATTAATAATATTCATTCAAATTTCTCCTGATGTTACCCACGGGCAACATTATACTTTACAGTAATATGTAATCTATTTTAAAGTATCCGTTTTTTATTTTAAAATCTAAATTCATTCCCCGATTCATATCAAACATTGAATCTTATGGTAAGAACATCTCCATCCTGAACAATATAATCCTTACCTTCAATTCGTAACAGTCCCTGGTCACGGGCAGCTTTATAAGATCCCGCCGCCATAAGATCCTCGAATGCTACCGTTTCGGCTCGAATAAAACCCCTCTCCAAATCCGAATGAATGGCGCCGGCGCATTCTGCAGCATTACTGTTTTTCCTTACCGGCCAGGCCCTGACTTCATCCGGCCCTCCACCCGTCAGAAATGAAATAAGCCCCAGACTTTGATAACTTAATCGAATAAGACGACCGAGCGCCGGTTCCTCGATACCCATCGAGTCCAGAAATTCCACACGTTCCTGCTGGTCTTCGAGCGCTGCGATTTCCATTTCGATTTCAGCGCTGATTGCCGCACACACGGTATTTTTTATGCCGCTGTACTGCGCCTCGATTTCTTTTGCTTTACCTTCAAGTTGAAGTTCTTCAGAGATATTCACGACAATGAGTAGAGGTTTGCGGGTTAAAAACTGAAATCCTCTGAGCGCTTTCTCATCATCAGGACTGAATTCAAGGTCACGAAGCATTCCGCCGTTTTCAAGCACCTCGATACATTGGTCGAGAATCGCTTTCTCATGCAGTAAGACATCGGTTTTACCGCTTCGCATGTCTTTTTCCAGTCTTTCGAGCCTGTTTGACGCTATTAACAGATCATTGAGAGCGAATTCACCCATAAACGTGTTGAAATCAGCTTTCGGATCTGCAGTATCGCTGAATGAATCGAGAACAACAATGAGGGAATCGGCATTTTTCAATGTTTGGAGCGTTTTCGGCTCCATGCTTTTGCCCTGACCTGCTGGCTGCCCGGCAACATCACAATACTCCATCGTCGCATAGGTAATCTTTTTGGGCTTGAACATTTCGTACAATTTTTCAAGACGTGCATCGGGAACTTTAACCGTGCCGAGATGAATATCCCTGTGATGCGCAATTTGTTCGTAATCCTGTCCTGTCAGAGCACAAAACAGCGTCGTTTTCCCACTAAAGGGAAGTCCTGTTATACCGGCTTTCATAATTTTTTCATCGTTTTAAAAGTTAACTGAAATAGCGATAAATTTATGTTATATTTAAACTAACGAAACAATACTCAATTCTCAAAATCACACAGTTTTCAATGCAAAAACAAACAAAAAAAATAACACATATCGCACTTTTTGCCGCACTTATCGCTGTATCCGCATTTATTCGTATACCGCTCGGTATTGTGCCGCTCACTTTACAGTCTTCCGCCGTCCTCATCACCGGCTATTATCTCGGGCCGTCCCAGGGCGCCGCCGCTGCATTACTTTATACCGGTATCGGTCTTGCGGGTATCCCTGTATTCGCTCACGGCGGAGGACCGGCTTATGTCCTCTCGCCCACTTTCGGGTACATCATAGGATTTACTGTATGCGCATGGCTGACCGGACTGCTTGCCAATATCATAAAGCCTGAATCAATACTGTTCGCATATGTTATTATGCTTACGGGACTCGCCGGAATATATATTCCCGGCGTAATCTGGCTCTTTATAGCCATGCGCTGGATTGCCGAAACACCTCCATCCGTAATGACCATTATGAAAACAGGCCTGCTTCTTCCGCTCGCAGGAGATTTTGTTACCACAATACCGGCTGCAATCATTGCCGTACGCATCAAGAAACAACAAAATCCTGATGAGCGTCGATTTTTTTAACTCAGAAAAAACTCGTGAATTTTTCGGACCAGTAGTACACCTTCTTAAATTCCACTGAAATAAGATTCATCGAGAACGAAACGGTCAATAACCTCGACGATACCAGACCCGTTATTCGAACCTACCACTTCACGTGCGATCTGCTTGATTTCATCGGGTGCATTACCCATTGCTACCCCGACATCGGCGTTACGGATCATATCGGCATCATTATAGTTATCGCCAACAGCAATCAAGCGCCCGGCCGGAATACCGAGCCATCCTGCAACCCTGATAAGTGCATTGTGTTTGGTTGCCTGCTTGCTTACGATCTGCAGAAACCAGAAATCATAATTTTTCCCTCCGAAATGAGGGCTCTCGAAAGGCAGACAAATTACTTTCGTCTCACTGCCTTCAAGCTCGTCACGAATTGCAAAAATTATATCCCGCGCCGCTATCATCCCAATCTGAAGTATATCTTCAGTATAGTTCAAAACGTCATCAATTTTTACACACCGTTTATCTGTGGATACATACCAGGAAAAAAAGTCGCAGGCATTCTCAACGGTATCGTAATATACGGTCTGATTCAGCACGTCTGCCGAATATAATGCCGGAATAGCGCCATTTTGTCGGGTAACCTCAACCACTTTTTTTACAAGTGGTGGCGCAAGGATTTCCATATGTACTATCGATGTATCTCTTACATCCATAATACACGAGCCGTTACTAAGGATAGCATACCGAAGGAAAGGAAACCTATCAATAACTGTTTTCGCAGCATAATATGTTCTGCCGCTTGCAATTACGAATTCCCAACCGCAAGCAACCGCTTTTTCAAGCGCCTCATAAACAGCATCGGAAATATGCCCTTCGTCGGTAATCAGCGTACCGTCCACATCTATCCCCAAAAGTCCTTTTCGCTTTGTTTCTTTATTATTTTTCATTACTGACTTTTCATCTTTCTTTTTCGGTCCGACCACCATTTTAATCGTTCGGATATCACCTTTTCAAATCCGAACCGCGTCGGTTCATAATATGTTCGATCTGACAGTTTGTCCGGCAGGTGATCCTGACCTGAATAGCCGTCTTCGTAATCATGGTCATAAGCATAATCTTTACCGTAGCCAAGTTCTTTCATTAATCGTGTCGGGGCATTTCTGATATGCATGGGAACGGGAAGTTCACCATATTTCTTAGCATCTTCACGGGCAGCCTTGTAAGCTGTATACATTGCATTGGATTTCGGAGCTGTCGCACAGTATACGATGGCCTGTGCTATTGCCAGTTCCCCTTCCGGTGTCCCGAGAAACCTGTATGATTCGGTAGCGGCGATCGCAACCTGAAGAGCCTGAGGATCGGCGTTCCCTATATCCTCAGATGCAAACCGGACGACACGGCGGGCAATATAGAGCGGTTCCTCACCGCCTTCAAGCATACGGCAGAACCAGTAAATTGCAGCATCGGGATCTGATCCGCGCATGCTTTTGTGAATTGCCGATATAATATTGAAATGCTCCTCTCCTGCACGGTCGTAACGGAGCATTTTTTGCTGTGATGCTTTCTCAACATCACCGACAGTGATCACAGCGCCGTGTTTCTTACCTTTTTTAGCCATCGATGCTGCCACTTCAAGGATATTCAGCGCTCTGCGGGCATCACCGCCGCAAAATGACACAAGGGCATCGAGTGCACCCTCTTCAATTTCCGATACAACACCACCAAGACCGCGTTCCGTATCGTTTACTGCCCTTAACACTATCGTACGGATATCATCAACAGTTAATGGATTAAGAACAAGCACCCTTGCACGTGACAGAAGAGGTGAGTTAACCTCAAACGAAGGATTTTCCGTTGTCGCACCGATCAGAATAACCGTTCCGTCCTCGACATGCGGCAGGAAAGCATCCTGTTGAGCTTTGTTAAACCGGTGAATCTCATCGATAAACAGAATTGTCTTGTTGGGACGCAATCTCGCTTGGGCAATTACCTCTCTGATTTCTTTTATCCCTGAAGTTACCGCAGAAAAAGCGACAAACCCTGCATGTGTCGTATTGCTGATAATCTTTGCCAGTGTTGTTTTTCCGGAACCCGGTGGTCCCCATAGTATTATCGATGTTATTTCATCTTTTGCGATTGCCTCACGGAGAAAGCCGTCATCACCAACTATGTGTTCCTGCCCTACAAATTCATCAAGGCTTCGCGGACGAAACCTCTCGGCAAGAGGCTGTTGTTTTGCCGGTTTTGCAGAGCCTGAAACATCATCCGGAAAAAGATCCATCTCATGAGACACTGTTGTCGTTCTCCGATTTTTGCATGAGTTCTTTCGCATGTTCGAGCGCCGCTTCGGTCAGATTCTCGCCGGAAAGCATCGATGCGAGTTCCTTCTGACGCATTGTTTCATCCAGCTTTACGAGATTAGCCCGTGTTCTGCCGTTCTCGACTGACTTTCTGGCAGAAAAATGCTGTCCTGCTTTACCGGCAATCTGGGGAAGATGTGTCACTACGATGACCTGACGGTTTTCCGACAACTTGAGCAGTTTTTTTCCTACAGCTTCGGCAACCCGCCCGGAAACACCGACATCGATCTCGTCAAAAACCATTGTGGGAACACTGTCCACCTTTGAAAGTGCAAGCTTGAGTGCAAGCATTACCCGCGATAACTCACCCCCTGAAGCAATTTTAACCAGCGGGCGCGGCGGTTCTCCCGGATTTGCAGAAAACATGAATTCCACACGGTCAATTCCCGCGCTGTTCACAACGACCTTATTATTGACGACAAGTTCCTCTCCGCTTTCACATTCGGTGAATTCGATAACAAGCTTTGCGCCGCTCAACCCGAGTTCAGCGAGATGAGATTCTACTTCACCGGACAGCATCGGCCCCAGTTTCTTTCTTTTTTCCGAAAGTTTGAGCGCACGGTAATATAGTTTCGTCTTAATCTCTTCCAACCTGATTTCCAGTTTTTCAAGCTTAACGACAAAGTCTTGATGACTTTGGGTTTCGGCGCCGATTTTCTCACGATAAGCAAAAACATCTTCCAGCAGCGGCCCATATTTTTTCTTTAAACGCTCGATAAGAGCGAGACGGTCTTCAAGTTCCGCAAGCAACCCGGGATCATCCTCTATTTCATCCGCATATCTCCGTAAATCTCCCGCCAGTTCACTCACACCGGTTGCAAGTTCTTCCAGTCGCTGCACAAACGGAGTCAGAGCGGGATCAGAGCGCTCCAAACCTTCGATGCCACTCATAAGGTTGCCGAGTAAATCCTCGACCGAACCATCCGATTCGGATAGCGTCTCAAAAGCACGCCAGCCGAATTCCTTTAATTCGACCGCACGGGAAAGTCGCTGTATATCCTGCCCGACCTCGGTATCTTCTCCGGGTACTATTTTTGCCTGATCTATTTCTTTAATTTGAAAGTCATGAAGTTCTTTATTACGTTGCGCATTTTCAATGTGATTTCTAATTTTCCCGATTGTATTACGGATTTGAATAAATTCATTAAAAAGCTGCTGAACTTCTTGAGTGAGAGGCATCAAACCACCAAAACCGTCGAGGAACATCACATGTTCGGATATTTCAAAAAGTGACTGATGATCATGCTGACCGTGCAAATCGACAAGACAGTCACCGACCTTTTTCAATGCTTTGAGAGTTACGGGGCGATCATTGATATAACATCTGCCTGAACCATCCACCCGCAGTTCACGTCGCAGGATAAGCACATTCTCAGTTACATCCTCCGGTAATTGATCTATGACTGTGCCTTCATCGAGGGTAAAAACACCGGTAACATCGAGTCTGTCCGCACCGGAGCGTATCATTTCACTCGAAGCACGTGCTCCGAGAACAAGTTCCATTGCATCGACAACAATGGATTTGCCGGCTCCGGTTTCACCCGTTATAACAGTGAGACCGCCAGGAATTTCGACGGTCATTTCATCAATAATGGCATAATTATGAATGGTGATCGATTCAAGCATTCTTCATTTTAAGGCCTACGCCCCACCTCAATCTGGTATGCAGAATATCAAAATATGTTTTATCCCTGAAACGTGCAACCTTTACCGATTCATTGTTCCTTTTTAAAATGACTTCGCAACCTTCAGGGACATCGATAAAACTCTGACCGTCCACAGCCATTCGCCCGCTGCCATTTGCCACACGGAGTCTTATTTCACAGGAACCCTCGATAATCATAGGACGGATTGTCAGCGAATGCGGACATATGGGTGTGAGTACAAATACTGTGCAATCAGGCATCACCAGAGGCCCCCCGGCAGCCATCGAATGTGCTGTCGACCCGGTTGGTGTGGATATAATAAGGCCGTCCGCACTCAGTTCTCCGGCATAATCCCCATCGACGGAGATAGTTAGATTGAGGATTCTCGTATCGGTATTTCTGTCAATAACTACATCATTGAGCGCAAAATACCGCTGCAAACAACTCGTTTCGGCGCTGAATGCCATACGGTTGAGAATTTCATAATCACCCGATTTGATACGTTTGGGTACCGTATCGATTTCTTCAGGTGATATCTCAGCAAGAAACCCGACTTTACCAAGGTTTACACCGAGAATAGGTATTCCGGTTCCCGCTGAAATATGTGCAGTGTGAAGAATAGTGCCGTCTCCGCCAAACGATACGATCATGTTTATATCATTGAATAAAGTATCAACCGGTGAGTTGTTATATCTATTACCAAAAATTTGACATAATTCCTCATCGAGTATTGCTTCAATGTCCTCTTTAACAAGCAAATCGATAAAATAAGGTATCAACGTCTTTATTCCATCTTTCCTGAGATTTGCGATAATTGCTATCTTCATGATTTCACTACCTTACGAATTGTCTCCGCAATCGAATCCGAATCAAGACCGTATTTTTGCAGAAGCCGTGACCGGGAAGCCTGTAACGAGAATTCAGAAGGCACTCCGATCATTTTGAGCTTCGGTATCGCTTCATTTGCCAGATAATATTCCATAACTGCCGAACCAAACCCGCCGGCCATTATATTTTCTTCAATTGTAATTACCGGTATTCCCTGTTTATACACTTTATCGAGCACATCGGTATCGAGGGGTTGTACAAAACGCATATTAACTACGGTTACCGATATCCCCTCATCAGCAACAATTTTCGCCGCTTTTACTGCAGATGGTACGGTTTCACCGATTGCCAGCAAAGCTATGTCGTTCCCTTCGAGGAGAGTTTCGGATTTCCCAAGCTGAATTTCCCTAAATTTCTTATGAATTTTCGATGCGGTACCAGCGCCCCTCGGGTAACGTATCGATACCGGAGCATTATCGATTGTAATCGCTAAGTTGAGCATATCCCTCAATTCATTCTCATCTTTGGGCGCCATGACAATCATGTTCGGAATATGACGCAGGAATGAGATATCAAAAACACCGTTGTGGGTCGGGCCGTCCTCGCCGACAAATCCAGCACGATCGAGACATATCACCACCGGAAGGCTTTGAAGCGCCGTGTCATGAATTATGTTATCATATGACCGCTGGAGAAAAGACGAATAAATACCGACTACGGGTTTCATACCAGCCCTCGCCAGTCCAGCCGCAAAGGTTACTGCATGCCCCTCAGCAATTCCGACATCGAAAAATCGCTCCGGAAACTCTTTCGCAAACGGGCCGAGTCCGATCGAATCTTTCATTGCGGCCGTAATGGCACATATATTTTTTTGCTTATGGGCAAGCTCAACCAGCGCATCACCGAAAACTTTAGAATAACTCGGTCGGTTCGACGAGTTTTTCAGAAGTCCGGTTTCTTTTTCAAACGCCGAAATTCCATGAAAACGTGTAGAGTCCTGTTCGGCAAAACAGTAACCTTTACCTTTTGTCGTATATACATGAAGAAGCAAAGGCCCTTTCATCTCCTTAAGCTGCGAAAACACCTGCATCAAATGCCCTATATTATGGCCGTCGACGGGGCCAAAATAACGGAAACCAAGACTTTCGAACCAGACACCGGGAGCAATAAGCGCTTTAAGACTACGCTCGACACGGTTGAGAACCGATCGAACCGGCTGACCGACTTTCGGTATAAAACCGGTCAGTTCCCATATCTCTTTTTTCAGTCTGTTATAGGGTTTTGCAGATATCACATCAGTCATATATTTTGACAGTGCGCCGACATTCGATGATATGGACATCTTATTGTCGTTAAGTATTACAATGATATCGCGGCGAGACGCTCCGGCATTATTAAGCCCCTCAAAAGAAAGGCCGCCTGTCATGGCTCCATCACCGACAACGGCAACAACTTTCTCATTCGTCCCTTTGATGTCACGTGCCGCTGCAATCCCAAGCGCTGCGGATATTGCAGTTGATGCATGTCCTGTTCCGAAAGCATCCATTTCACTCTCTGATATATTGGGAAATCCTGATATACCATTTTCAGTGCGAAGTGTGGAAAATACATCACGGCGCCCGGTAATCAGTTTATGTGTGTAAGACTGATGGCCGACATCCCAGACAATCTTATCCTCAGGACAGTTAAGGCTTGCATGAAGCGCGATAGTCAATTCCACAGCGCCGAGGCTTGGCGCAAGATGACCCCCGGTATCTGAGACAACATTACAGATCTCGGCGCGGACTTCATCCGCAAGCTTCTCCAGATCGGAAATAGACAGCCTTTTAAGATCACACGGTGATTCGATTGTATCAAGAATACGTTTCATAGTTTTTTATAGTTTTTTAAGTTTAGTTTTTATGAAGCGATGTTCGAGTCAATTATTAAATTTAATAAACCCGGCTAATAACAAATTGCGCAAGGCCCTGTAAAATATCGGTGTCCGCATGTAAACGTGTAAGTACGGCAACAGCATCATCAATCATCTTTCGGGCTATTTCTTTTGAGTGATCAAGGCCAAAAACTTTGGGGAAAGTGGCTTTGTCCTGCAATTCGTCGGATCCGACATCTTTACCGAGTACCTCACTGGAACTCTCAATATCCAATATATCATCAACTATTTGGAATGCAAGGCCTATCAGAGAACCAAACTCCCCGGTGATTTTTAAATCCTCGTCCGAAGCTCCTGCGGTAATAGCGCCCATTTCCAAACCGGCTTTGATTAACGCAGCTGTCTTATGCGTGTGAATAAACATCACGTCATCCTGACTGATGTCTGAGCGCCCCTCCGATTCCACATCGGCCACCTGCCCTCCTATCATGCCTTCAGTACCTATAGCATCGGCAAGTACTCTTATGATACGGCAGTCTTCGGCACGGGAAACAAGGTTGAATGCAAGAGCATTGAGTGCATCGCCTGCAAGCACAGCTATGTTTTCACCAAACACACGGTGTAATGTCGGCTGCCCCCTCCTGAGGTCATCATCATCCATACATGGCAGATCATCATGAATAAGAGAATATGTATGAATGAGTTCAAGGCCCGATGCGACCGGAATCACACGAACCTGATCACCGTTAAAAGCCTCACATGCAGCAATACATAATGCTGCCCTGAAACGTTTCCCTCCTGAAAAAACACTGTATCTTATGGCTTTATGAATACTGACCGGTTTAATTGTTTCCGGCAGCAGAAACATTTCGAGATACTTGTTAACACGATCCTTCTGAATTGCAAGATATTCTTCCGGAGTCATGAGTATTCATCCTCATCAAATACATCGAGAGACATATCCCCGTCCTTGTTCTCAACAAGTTTCATTACTTTATTTCGGGCGTCGGCCAGTTTGGCAGTCAACGTGTCGGCCTTTTTAATACCTTCTTCGTACAAACTCATAGATTCATCGAGACTCAGTCCACCGCTTTCCATTTTTCCGACAATCACTTCAAGCCGGTTAAGTAAAGTTTCAAAAGATTCCTCAGAATTTTTTTTCTTTTTTACCGAATTCTTCTTTGAAGAAATTTTCCCAATGTTTTGAGGACTTACATCGAAAATATCACCCTGCTCAGGTATAGTGTCTCCGTTGTCGATCACAAAAACGTTCCTCGTGTCTTTTTAGTATAACAGAAAATGTATTCAACTTAACTACAGCTACAGCATAATATAAATACTACAAAATCAAAGTTATTCAACAGTCGCGTTTATCCTGCCTCTGGAAAGTTCGACAGTAATACCATCACCTGAAGCAACCATCAACCGATCTGTCAAAATATGGTTATCCTTTTTACGATATGCAATAGCATATCCACGATCAAGCACAGCCCGTGGATTCAAGGCTGCAATTGCACTTTTCATACGCTCAAGTCGCATTTCGCGTTGTGACAATCCGATTATTAAAGCATTTTTCATCCTGAGAGTATACTCATCAATAACCTGACTTTTCATCAACAGACCATCGAGAAAGCGTCCGGGACTTAAACCCCGACGCACATATTCAACACGCGCTTTCATATCCTCAACTCGCGAAATGACTGCCTGACGCATCCGGTACACATTATTTAAAATCTCCTGACGCACCTCAAAGGCATCGCGAACAACAATTTCCGCTGCCACAGACGGTGTCGGCGCTCTTTTATCGGCAGCAAAATCAGCAATGGTAAAATCAATTTCATGCCCCACGGCTGATACAACAGGGATTTTCGAACCGGCAATTGCCCGTGCAACGATTTCCTCATTGAAACACCACATATCCTCGATTGAACCGCCGCCGCGACCGACAATCATAACATCCGCGTCGGTGAATTCATTTATGTTATATATTCCCCGGGCAATATCAGCCCCCGCACCTTCACCCTGAACAAGTACCGGTTGAAGAATTATCTTTACATGAGGTGCTCTGCGCCGTAATACAGAAATAATATCGCGCACTGCAGCACCTGTCGGAGAGGTCACAACGCCAATAACGGAAGGATACAGGGGAAGAGGACGTTCATTATCGAACAATCCATCGGCGGCGAGCTTTTTTTTGAGTTCCTCAATTCGGGCAAGAAGTTCGCCGCGGCCCAGTGGCAAAAGACGGGAAACATTGAACTGGTACTGCCCACCCCGTTCATACACCGTCACCTTTCCCTGCGCTTCGAGCTTCATACCGTCTTCCGGTATAAAGTCAAGATGACCTGCCTGCCATTTGAACATAACACATTTTATCTGGCTGTTTGCATCTTTGAGCGTAAAATAATGGTGCCCGGAGGAGTGGTGAATGTAGTTTGACAATTCACCCTCAATCTTAACGGAAGGAATACCCTCCTCGATAAGATTTTTAATAATATTTGTAAGTTCGCTTACCGTAAAGCGTTTATTGTAGATATCCATATCAACGTTTTTTCTGCTATTACTCTTCGACGTTTTCTAAAATACGCTCAATAGAAAGCGCACCTCCTGTTTTATGATTCACTTCGATAAGTACTGCTGAAAATTTTAATCCCGATTCGGCGGGAGTGAAACGGTGAGGTACCTGTTTCAGAATTCTCGACAGAGATTGTTCAACCTTCACACCGATAATGGATTCATGCGGGCCGGTCATTCCGACGTCGGTTATAAATGCGGTTCCTTTGGGAAGTATCTGTTCGTCAGCAGTCATTACATGCGTATGAGTTCCAACCACAGCGCTGACTTTGCCGTCAAGATACCACCCCAACGCGATTTTTTCCGATGTCGCTTCGGCATGAAAATCGACAATCACTACTTTCGTTTTCAGACGTATTTTATCGAGGATTTCATCAGCAGTGCGAAACGGGCAGTCAATCGGAGGCATAAAGATCCTCCCCTGCAGATTGATTACACCAATCTTGTTACCAGATTTTGTTTCAAAAACAGTGTAGCCTCTTCCGGGCACCCCGGGAGGATAATTTGCAGGCCTGAGAATTCTCGTCGATTCTTTTTCCAGAAGTTGATACGCTTCCTGACGGTCCCAGATATGATTCCCGGAGGTTATAACATCGACACCGAACCTGAATATCCTTTGTGCGATATTATCGGTTAATCCAAAACCCCCGGCCGCATTTTCCCCGTTTGCGATACATAAATCGACATTATATTCGCTTATTATTTTGGGAATCATCTTCGAAGCTGTCAGTTTCCCAGGCTTTCCGAAGATGTCGCCGACACAAAGTATCCTCACCATCCCCCCCTATCGGGCATATTGTACTGCACGCATCTCTCGTATCACGGTTACTTTGATCTGTCCGGGATAATCAAGATCTTTTTCGATTTTCTCGGAAATATCGTATGCAAGCTGGTCTGCCTGAGCATCATCGATAAGCTCGGTATTGACCATAACCCTGATCTCACGACCTGCCTGAATGGCATATGTCTTTTCGACACCATCGAATGAATCGGCGAGTTCTTCGAGACGTTCGAGCCTCTTAATATACGATTCGAGGTCTTCACGACGCGCACCGGGACGAGCGCAGGAAATAGTATCAGCCGCCTGAACGATGGCGGATGTTATATACCGCGCTTCCTGATCCTCATGAAGCGATGCGATGGCATCAAGCACAACTTCATTTTCGTTATATTTCCTTGCAAGCATCAAACCTATTTCAGTATGGGTGCCTTCCATATCATGGTCAAGCGCTTTTCCTATATCATGGAGTAGTCCGGCCCTCCGCGACAGTTGCACGTCGAGTCCGAGTTCGGCAGCCATCAATCCCGCGAAAATTGATACTTCGACAGCATGCTGGAGTACATTCTGCCCGTAACTCGTACGGTAATGAAGCCGCCCGAGGTGTTCAATGAGCTTGGGATGAAGATTATGAACCTTCGCTTCCATCGCCGCATTCTCACCAAGCTCTATGAATGATGCCTCAACTTCGGCCTGTGCTTTTTCAACTACTTCCTCGATGCGGGAAGGATGAATACGGCCATCGGTAACAAGACGTTCAAGAGCGCGTCTCGCTACTTCACGGCGAACCCGGTCAAAACCACACAGGATAACTGCTTCAGGTGTATCGTCAACGATAACATCTACTCCTGTCGCAGTTTCAAACGATCTGATGTTTCGTCCCTCACGCCCTATAATTCGTCCTTTCATCTCGTCGTTGGGAAGAGGAACAACCGAGACGGATGATTCGACAGTATGTTCGGCGGCACAGCGTTGAATAGCACTGATAATAATTTCTTTCGATTCACGGTCCGCTTCACGGATGGCTTTGTCACGTATATCCTTTTGAATTTTTGCAGCATGAACTCTCGCTTCTTTTTCGAGGTTTGCCAGCAGTTGTTCTTTTGCCTCGTCAGACGTCATTCCCGATATACGCTCGAGTTTCTCATTTTGCGTATTTATGAGTTGGCTCAATTGATCCGTTTTAACCCGTAACGCTTTATCCTTTGCCGCATTTTCACGCTCTTTTATAAGAATGTTGCGCTCTTTAGCATTCAATATATCAACTTTTTTATCAAGTTTACGTTCACGGTCATGAAGTTCCTGCTGAAGTTTCTCGATATCCTGCCGTGCATCGCGCGTGTCCTTTTCAAACTTTGATCGTTCACGATACCATTCATCTTTTGCATCGAGTATTGCTGCTTTTTTTATGTTCTCTGCTTCACGTTCTGCATCTTCGGTAATTTTTCTTGCATATGCTTCAGCGCTACGCATTTTCGCATGATTTACTTTATTTGCGGCTATCCATCCAAGGATAAAAAATCCTAATCCTGCAACAAGCGAAACAAACACAATGACAATTGTTGTTATATCAGGCATACCTATTCCCCCTATATTCATATATTTGTGTCAAATAGTATAAAACAAAAAAACCACGTCCATTATAAACGGCTAAAAAACAATGAGCCTATTTAATCACGAACAGTGGTTAATGATAAAAAAAACAAACTGATTTTTCAGATCAATTTTTTTACAAAAGCTTATTGTGAATGCTCTTCCTCAAGTCTCTCTTCAAGAACAGAAAGCAAATGCTGCATCCTTCCCTCAGTTTCAACATTTTTTTCTTTTTCAGTAAAGTACTCATCGGCGATTAGAAGTGCCGCCAATACTTCACTTTTCAAACGCTGAGGAAATTTGTTCTTTGAAGAAATGGCCTGAATCTTTTCTTCAACATAATTAGCCAGTTTACGCAGATATTCGGAATCCGCATCACTTCTAATGGGGTACTCCTCACCCATTATTCTCACTAATGTCGTTCTATAAGGTTTATTCATCCCCACACTGTTGATGAAATAAGAGCAAATCGGTTATGTATTTCTGCTATAATCATTACTAAGGCGTATAATAAAAAAATAGTATGTCTGAAAATATTAAATGCACTCATTACATAACCGTGCTGTGCTTTTGATTTACATGTTCGTGACTTCATCTATATTACAAATTCTATTAAGCTTGTTTAAAATATTATGTATCTGTTCCCTGATTTGTATTTTTTTACTTTCTAAATCTTCGTATTTGCTTTGTTTTTTTTCAAATTCTTCGATTGTTTGATGTAATTCCCCGATCTTCTCCTGCGCTTTCGATAATTCTTCTGCCGCTCTTTTTAAATCTTCCGGGACTTTTCCGGTTGAAGAGCGAATAGTATCATGGACTTTTATGAATGCGTATACAGAACGTTCAAGTTTATCTATAGTGTCCATTATCGTTCACAATATTTTTACATGAACGGAATTTTCATGTATTAATAATGTCCATACAAAATTTTTATTCTCGTATTATATATTGTAAGCTATAAGTTGAAGCTTGTCAAGGAAAAGATTAGGGCACAAAAAATCACAACCCCTCATGATAGATTAAATTCTCACAAGGGGTTTTTCTTTATCAGAATAAAATCTAAATATTTTTCTTTGTTATTGCGTCGACGTCATGGCCAAATCAAAAACCGCTTTAAAAGCCTTGATGTCCCTTACTGCAAGCTCCGCAAGTATTTTACGGTTCAGTTTTATGCTGCTTTTCTTAAGCGCATCGATGAAAACTGAATAACTGATACCGTTTTCACGGGTTGCTGCATTGATTCGCGCTATCCAGAGATTTCTGAAATCACGTTTGCGCTCTTTTCGGCCTCTATATGCATATACCAATGCCCGGTCGACAGATTCTGTTGCTGTCCTGAACAGCTTTGACCGTCCCCCCCTGAATCCTTTAGCCATCTTTAATACTTTTTTTCTTCGCTTTCGCGAAGCAACACTCATTGAAACTCTCGGCATCTATATCCTCCTTATACTTTCATTTCTTTCTTATAGTATCATCTCTTTGATGCGTCTCTCGTCGGCAGATGTAAGATATCCTGTGCGACGGTAATTACGTTTTCGTTTTGTCGATTTTTTTTTCAAAATATGGCTGGCAAACGCTTTATTTCTTTTAACTCTGCCGCTTGCAGTTTTTTTAAATCGTTTATACGCCGATTTTACTGATTTCATTTTAGGCATTGAAGCATTCCTTTCCAACTCGCCTGATTTATTAAAACTTAACAACAGATGTAACTTAAATTGAAAGATAGAAAATTGCAAAAACAACCTGACATATGTATGCACACTACGACCGTTTTATTTTCTTATCTTTCGGCTCCCGATAAACCGATTTTATCTGGGAGCCATTATCATAATTAGGTTACGGCCTTCATTGCGCATATCAGATTCGACAACAGCATGTTCAGAAAGTACTTCCTTGACCCGTTTTAATACATCTTCACCGATATCTTTATGCAAAGACTCCCGGCCTCTGAAAACAAGCGTAAATTTCACCTTGTCTTTACGGCTGAAAAACTCAATCGCATGTTTAATTTTAAAATTAAAATCGTGTTCGGAAATCTCAGATCTCATTTTAATTTCTTTAATATGAACAACATGCCGATGTTTTTTTGCCACCCGGGCTTTTTTTGACAACTCATATTTGTACTTGCCATAATCCAGAACTCTGCAAACAGGGGGCTTAGCAGTCGGGGAAACCTCGACAAGATCGAGTCCCGCTTGTTCAGCAAATTTCAATGCCTCCTGAACCGGCACTATACCAACCTGTTTCCCCTCATCGTCAATTAACCTAATCGGTGAAACGCGGATCTGACTGTTAACTCTAACCTGTTTTTCGTTGATCGGGCAATCCTCCTATCAAATTCCTTTTTTAATCTCTTGTTTTCTCTTTATTTTCGACTCTAATACGTTCTATTATATCTTCAACGGGCACAGCGCCTAAATCACCGTCCCTACGCTTTCTCAATGATACGGTATCCGTTTCGATTTCCCGTTTCCCCAAAATAAGCATGTACGGTACTTTCATCTCTTCCGCATCACGGATTTTACGGTTGATTTTTTCGTTACGATCATCAAGATCGACACGAAGACCGACAAGGCGCATCTTATCAACAAGACTCACGGCAAAATCCCGCTGTGCATCCGTTAAAGGCATAACTACAGCCTGTACCGGGGCAAGCCAAACCGGAAATGCACCGGCATAATGTTCGATAAGTCCACCGATAAATCGCTCCATCGAACCGAGAACGACACGATGTATCATAACAACTCTGTGCTCTGACCCATCTTTGCCAATATAATTAATATCAAATCGGTTAGCGAGATTAAAATCAACCTGTATGGTCGGCCCCTGCCATAACCTTCCGAGTACATCCCTGAGTTTAATATCTATCTTCGGCCCGTAAAAAACACCCTCGCCCGGATCGAGTTCATACTCTACATTCGTGCGTTTGAGCGCTTCTTTCAGCGCTGTTGTCGCACTTTCCCAGGACTGCTCATCACCGAGAGATTTCTCCGGTCTTGTGGACAGGTACGCTTTGAACGTATAACCGAATATACCCATTAACTCCACAACAAAATTCAATACACCTATCACTTCATCAACAGCCTGTTCAGGAGTACAGAAAATATGGGAATCATCCTGGGTAAAACCCCGTACTCTGAGCATACCATGCAATACACCGGAACGTTCATAACGGTACACGGTTCCCAATTCACAAAGCCTGATCGGCAGATCCCTGTATGATCTCATTTTCGACTGAAATATTTTTATATGCCCCGGACAGTTCATCGGTTTTACATAGTACGGCGTACCATCGATATCCATGGGTGAATACATGTTTTCCGCATAATTTTCGAGATGACCGGATCGCTGGTAAACACGTTCGGATGCAATGTGTGGTGTAAAAACAAGTTCATAACCGCGTTTCCTGTGTTCCTCACGCCAGTAGTTTTCTATAGTTTCACGTATTATGGAACCTTTCGGATGCCAGAGAATGAGACCTGCGCCGGTTTCTTCGTCGACGCTGTACAGTTCGAGTTTGGCGCCGAGAATTCGATGATCACGCTTTTTGACTTCTTCAAGCCATTCGAGACGTTCCTTGAGCATCTTTTTATCGGGAAACGAAATACCGTAAATCCTCTGGAGCATTCGATTCTTCTCATCACCGCGCCAATATGCGCCGGCGCTGCTGAGCAGTTTGAAAGCCTTGATTTTTCCTGAGGAAGGTATATGAGGGCCACGGCAAAGGTCGGTGAATCCTGCAAGCCTGTAAAGACTGACATTCTTGTCTTCCAGTTCACCGGCTAATTCTATCTTGTAGGGTTCCTTCATATCAGTAAAGAGTTTCAGTGCATCCTTCCTGCTTATATCTTCGCGCTCGAAAACCGAATCTTCATTGACCACAGCTTTCATTTCAGCCTCGATCTTTTCAAGATCTTCTTCGGTGAACGGCTTTTCCACATCAAAATCATAGTAAAAACCTTCATCGATCGCGGGCCCGATCGCTACTTTCGCATCAGGGAAAAGACGTTTTACTGCGGCTGCCATTACATGAGCTGTCGAATGCCAGTAAAGTTTTCTCCCCGCTTCATCATCAAAAGTCATAAAAGTAACGCTGGCATCGCCGGGTATCTGACGATTTAAATCATAGAATTCATGGTTTATTTTGGCAGCGAGCACTTTTCTTGCAAAACCCTCGCTAATTGCTATCGCGGCATCCAAAAAGGTCGATCCTTTTTTCAATTGGACTGTGCTTCCATCAGGATATGTGACAGTCATAAAGTTACCTTCCATAAGCGCTTTAAGCGTCCGTCAGTACTTATGTTTCTTTTATTTTCAGTATTTCGGAAAATTTTTCAATACCGATTAATTATAGCAATACACGTCATTTACACAAATGAAAAAAAAGCGCACCCGGTCTGAGCAGGGTACGCATAATAATATCTATCACAATTCAATGTGAATTTATATCTCCCCGAAAAAAACCGATGCAAGCATTTGTGTAATTAAAAGTTTAATTATATAAATTACATATTTAACATAAATAAGTCAAGATGTTTTTATGTGATATTTCAGAGATTTCGCAACAGTCAATAAAAAAGCAAAAAAACAGGGCATTTGTGATTGTATTTTTTTATCTGTTATATTTTTCTTTCATCCCTTTTAAAATCATCGGGCTCAAACTGAAAAGTTGAGTGAACAATCCCAAAACGTTCACGAATCATTTTCTGTGTGGTATAGAGACAATCCTGCCAGTGATTCGTATCGCTGCACTCCGGCGATAGGCGAATATGGGCGCTCAGGGAGGGAATTCCCGAAGAAATTGTCCAGATATGAAGGTCATGTACATCCTTTATATGATCAATTTCCATAAGGGCATCATACACCTCGTGAAAGTCAACATTTTTCGGTGTGGCTTCCAGAAGAATATTGACAGTCTCCGAAATCAGGCCCCAACTGCCCCAGAGAATTAGCAAACCAATTATGAGACTTGCCA
Source organism: Candidatus Latescibacterota bacterium (assembly GCA_016927495.1). GTDB lineage: Bacteria > Latescibacterota > Latescibacteria > Latescibacterales > Latescibacteraceae > JAFGMP01. Next base: position 19,073 of record JAFGMP010000369.1, read on the forward strand.
CCAGATCAACAGGGGTCCAGCCGGTAAGCAAAATAATCACACCGGCAGCAATGGCGCCGACAGATCCGAGAGCATCCGCTATCATATGAAGAAAGGCGCCTTTCAGGTTGACAGTGACGTTACGGCTGCCAAAGAGAACCCATGCACTCCCGGCATTTGCCAGCAGGCCAAGAATCGCTATTACCAGCATTCCCGTTGCATGAATATCCTGATGAGTTCCGATTCTGCGCCATGCTTCCCATAAAATAAGGCCCACAATAATAACCAGCGCAGCTCCGTTTGCCAGTGCGCCGAGTACTTCGGCGCGTAACAATCCATAGGTGCGTTTCGGTGTCGGCGGTCTCTCGGCTAACGTCGAAACGAATACAGCGAGTAACAACGCAGCCACATCGGTAAGCATATGCCCGGCATCGGCCAGCAAAGCCAGACTGTTAGTCAACAGTCCGCCGACAACTTCAAATAACAAAAACACAGTGTTTATAGCCAGTGCTATCCGGAGCCTGTGGCGGCTCAATGCCCTGCCACTATGGACATGCGAGTGATCATGACTATGCCCAAGATCATGTGTATGGTTAGAATTATGGTTTGATGACGTTGTCACGTTTCAATCGTTATATTTCTGTTCGAGTGAGTCCGGAAGGGTTTCGATATACGCTTTGATTTCATCCCGAACACGGCGATAGAATCCAAGCGCTTCCTCCTCGCTGCGTGAATGTTCAGCCAACTTCGGAGGGTCATCGAAACCTTTGTGAATACGTTTTGTCTTTCCGGGGAAAAACGGGCAGTTTTCCTGAGCATGGCCGCAAAGGGTTATGACATAATCAAATTCGATGTCTATAACCTCATCAGTCAGTTTTGAATACTGCTGCGAAATATCGACTCCGGCTTCCTCCATGACACGGACCGCATGAGGATTAAGGCCATGGCTTTCAATTCCTGCGGAATATACCTCGATATGGTCTCCCTTTAAATGACGGGTCCATCCCTCCGCCATCTGGCTTCTGCATGAATTGCCGGTGCATAAAAAGAGAAGTGTTATTTTGTCTCGTTTTGTAGCCATTTATTGACCTCATTTAGGATTTTTACTTTCTATAATAAACGTCAGATGTATTAATTTATATCTCTTAACTTAAAATATATCATAAAACTTCGCTTACAATATAAAAAAACTGAGGTATTGTTAACAACTCAATAAATCTTTGTTTGAAATTTTATAAATTAAGTTTATAAAACAGGTTTAATCATTATTTATTAGTCGAATTTAAAACCATCCCTGAGTTCTCAGACAAACTTTAACCAGCATAAGCATGACCGGCACCTCGATGAGTACGCCAACGACAGTTGCCAGCGCTGCACCGCTTGATAGTCCATAGAGCATAGTAGCCGTAGCGATTGCGACTTCAAAATGATTCGATGCGCCGATCATTGCTGATGGTGCGGCATCTTGGTAAGAAAATCTCAGCACTTTTGCCAATACATAAGTAATGCCGAAAATCAGCCATGTTTGAATAAACAAGGGGATGGCAATCCATAAAATAGTAAGCGGATTATCGAGAATTGTCTGGCCTTTGAAACTGAATAGCAGCACCAGGGTTCCCAACAGGGCGATGATCGAGATTGGGGTAAGAACATGTAAAAAACTACTTTCAAACCATGCGAGCCCTTTTGAAGCAATGATCCATTTCCGTGAAAAGTATCCCGCCACCAATGGCAGGGCAACATAAATTGCAATAGACAGCAGTAATGCCTGCCAGGGAACCGGCATCTTGTTGACACCGAGCAGCCAACCGCCCAACAAACCATACAGCACCAGCATGGTAAGTGAATTGATTGCTACCATTACAAGAGTATGTCCCTGGTTACCCTTTGCAAGATAGCCCCACATGAGAACCATAGCGGTACATGGGGCGATACCCAGAAGAATCGCACCGGAAATATAAGAACGGTACAATTCCACGGTGGAACCATCCTTGAGAACTTCCGTTCCGGGGATATATCCCTTAAAAACGTGCCCTAAAAAAAATGTGGCGATTGCGAGCATCGTGAACGGCTTGATTCCCCAATTGACAAGAAGTGTGAGGATAACCGGCTTCGGGCTTTTCCCGGCTTGAACTACTTCGGCGAAATCGATTTTCACCATAATCGGGTACATCATAAAAAAGAGAGCGATGGCGATGGGAATCGAAACTACCGGGGCGCCTCCTACCATGATGGACATACTGTCCAGATAGTGGGCCATTCCCGGAGCTATCTTGCCGAGCAGGATTCCCCCAACAATACAAAGCACCACCCAAACAGTAAGGTATTTCTCGAATACATTGAGACTCTTTGGTTCCTGAGATGGCCGATCATCGGTTTGCATATACCATAACTCCTTCATTTATTTAAATTTTTTTCCTGATATGGTTACGCTGGTAATGAAATCGGATATGCGTGTTCCCTCAGGTAACAGTTCAATAATCTGTTGATACAGCGGATCCTGCATTTCCGTCATCGATTCGATGTATTCACTGTGTTTTTCGATTGATACGATGGTCAGTCCCGAATCCCATACCATTTTTTCTGTATCGTCGATGAGCACAGCGCCGGCAACACAACCGACCAGTGCCTCAATGGAATTTTTTACCGAATCCGGCAATGGTTGTATGAGTGCCAGATCTGAAATACAGGCACGTCCACCGGGTTTTAATACTCTGGAGATTTCCTTCCACACCTGAGGTTTATCGTTTGAAAGATTGATAACACAATTTGAGATAACTACATCGACTGTCGAATCGGCAACCGGCAAATGTTCGATCTCACCCAGTCGGAATTCAACATTCGCAAGGCCGGTGCCTTCCTTGAAGGATTCAGCGTTCTTTCGTGCCCGGTCAATCATATCCGGTGTCATATCCACGCCTATACAACGACCTGCCGAACCAACTTTCCGTGCCGCAATAAATACATCGAATCCACCTCCGCAGCCAAGATCGAGCACGGTATCTCCAGTCAGCAAGGAAGCGATTGCTGTAGGATTACCGCAGGATAATCCCATATTAGCTGAATCCGGCACATCGATCAGTTCTTCGGAAGAATAACCGATTGTTTCGGCAAGATTTTGTGGTTGAGATGTCCCGCAACAGGATGATCCACCGCAACAGGAACCACCTGATTGAGCAATCCGGCTATACGCTTCACGAACGAGTGTTCTTTGATTGTCATCATGTATGTTTGCCATATTCATGCATCTTTCGTTGTTTTATATTGTTCCAGTAATGTCGTGTTCAGCATCCCGCCATCTGGCTGCGACAGAAGTTTCAGTTACTGAGGAAGAGCTGAACTGAATTTGTCTTGCTTAAATCATTTTCTTCATTGAGTTTCGATTCTCAAGGCATCCCTTATCAAGTATATCCTTTAAGCGATGATCATCCTGTAAAAGAATTTTGTCATCTCCCAGATTTTCAATCATCCACTCAATCACCCCTGCCACTAAAGGCTTCACTTCTTCTGATACAAGACGATAATACACCCAGCGTCCGTCTTTCCGTGACTCCACAAGACGCGCATGATCAAGTATCGACATGTGTTTCGATACGGTCGAGGGCGCCAGTTCAAGCAGCTCGGTGATTTGACAGACACACAGTTCCCGTTTATTGAGCGCCATCAGTATACGCACCCGGTTGACATCACTCAGAGCTTTGGTTATTTCAAGAAAATCGCGCATTACACCTCCTATGTTTCGCCACTTAACGAAATATAAGTAAAAATAATAGTAAAGTCAAAATGATTCAGAAAAAAATTATAAAATATTGAAAATGTATTTCAGCGTAAGATAGATACCGACAATAATGAAAATGAGACCTGTCGCGCGCCGCGCCAACAATTCAAAGATAGTTATCTTGTTAAACAGATATCCAACCGACTTGGCGCTTAATGCAAAGAGCATGGCAAAGGCAAGTACTGGTAAGCCTGTTCCGATTCCAAAGAGTGACGGAAGCAGAAAAATCGATTCATGGTTTATCGCAAGAGGTATCAAACTCCCAAAAAACAATGCTGCAGACACGGGACAGAAAGACAAAGCAAAAAATATCCCCAGCAAACCGGCGCCAAGGATTCCTGTCTTTTTCGCAATTTTTTCAGCAGAAGCGCCCATATTAGGTCCTGTGAGGCCCACCCCGATCAGTTCAAGTAGAAACATACCGGTAAGTATGAGTACCGGCCCGATAATCATAATCATATATCGCTGAAGAAAAATTGAAACTGCCGGTATCGATATTACACCCGCCACGACAATCGCACCGACAGCAAGGTAGGTCAACATGCGCCCAATCGAATATACTATACCAGAGATAATTACTTTTCTAATATCAGCAACCCGCTTACCGATATATGAAACCGCTGCAATATTAGTGGCTAATGGGCACGGGCTGATAGATGTAAGGATACCAAGCCAGAGGGCAGTCAGCATACCGGCCGGAAATGATTCCATCATCCCTCCCCAAAAAAAGCATCGACCTCACGGATTACATAATTTTTAAAAGCAGCCTTGTCACCAAGAAAATTCCATACCTGGTCAAGATTTTTCCATTCCACCTGCTTACCGTCACGATACCGTACCAATACAACGGATTTGGTGAAAAGCTCATAGTCCTTTATAAAATGATTGTTCTGCGGTTCATCCAAATTTATCATTTTCCAAAACATCTTGTTATTTTGCAGCTTATCAGCGTAGCGTTCGTGCACCGCTTCTTTTGTGAAGGATTCAATCTTCATACAATTCTGACACCGCTGAGTTGTCATGAAATAGTATACTACATCCACATTGGCATCAGGCTGTACAAGCTCATTTGAATCGGTTGTTTCCGATGTTTTTTCAGTACCGGCAGATTGCGGTTGTGTCTCTGAAGATTGTTTATTTCGGGCCGCTGAATAGGAAATCTTGTTCGTCCTTAATACCTTCATGACCATTGTACCGACTCCGGCAACTACGAACAGCAAAAGAATAACTGTCACTGTTTTCTTCGCATTCATCAACAACACTCCTTCTGCGACAGCAGGTTTTTTGCCTGAGATATAATTCCGGCAATAGTTTCATCCGTGGCCGGAGATTTCCCCTTTACACAGCCGAAATCGGTAACTCGCATATGCACGAAATCATCGATATTTGCATGTTCGAGGGTTTTTTTCGCACAATCAACCGGACACCCGTCGATGACAAAAACCTTTCCGGCAGCGCTTGTACTCAGAATAATGTTGTCGACATGCCCGCCGATACCGGCAAGGCAAAACATTTTACCGACATTGTCACGAGTAAGTTTACGGGCAACCCGATCACTGATTTCACCGACATCGGCGGCGCCGGAACAAGGAAAGATCAGCGTCGGCGATTTACCACAGGAACATCCACAGTTGTTTTCAGGCATATTGTCTCCTCCTTATTGAATCAGTTCTTTGATTTCCCCGACCGAAGAAATTTTACCTACTATTTTAATTTCTCCATCCACTACCAATGCCGGGGTCATTATTACACCAAAATTAAGTATGTCGTTTATATCGGTTACTTTTTCAATTTCACATTCAATTCCAAGTTCATTTAAAGCAGTTTCAACATGTTCGGTAAGTCTTTTACATTTGGGGCATCCGGTACCCAAAATTTGAATTTTCTTCATAGATTTAACCTTTCAATGTATATTATTATCATTTCCCCGAAAAAACATTATCTAATATAAATAAACTTAAACAATAAAAAAATCAAAAGCTCATTTCAAAAAATGTCCTCACACAATGAGTTTTCTCTTTTTGGCCAAGCATTCTAATATTCCTGAAATCGTAATATATATCGGTAGCAAAATTGGTGGTTAACTGGATTCTGGTTCCAGCTAAGAATTCATGGTCAAGAGAATAGTTTTCATTAATAAAATATCGATATTCATATCCGGACCATACATGAAACAACTTGCCAACTCGTTTTTGGAACTTCCATTTTTGTCGTATCTTCCAAAAATGCTGTGTCGTATGTCTTTCAAATTTAGTATTTACGATTAATTTAACTTTTCCCAATTCTGAAATATTTATGATTTCCGGCCATACTATGTATAAATTCTTCCAGTCACGAGTTTTGAATTCCTGCCATGCAAAGTATATAGCAACATGAGTATGATGGAATAGTGGCTTTGATACACCTATAAATGTCTTTCTATAATAGATATTACCGCTTTTGTATCTGGTTTCTTCTTTGAGATTGAATCCGGTGTCATATATTTGAGGCAATTGAATACTAAACGAATATTCATAATATTGTTCCCGGTTAATCGCTAATGATTCTGGAATAAAAAGGAACATACATACTATAAATGATCCATAAATTTTAATCTGTTCTCTTCCATAAATCGACACCGAAACCTCAATAAATGTATAAAGAAAATTTTTATAATAAATTCAGGTAATATCAATACATCATTCTCATACTATCCCTTTGGTGATAGTCCCATTGTATGGGAAATTGATTCTTGAAGTACAAAGATTAGTGACGTAATAACCATTAAGACAAGCGATATATCGAATACCGTATAGGACATTCGTGTAATGGTTTCAAAAAATGGTATCTTGAATAACATGAAAGTACCTGACACACCTCCCAATATCATTCCTGTCACCGAAGTAATAATATCGATCCTGTATAGTTTTTTTGTACGTTCCAGATTGATAAAGAGAATAACTGCTGTCATGATAAATATAAAAACCGCTACAAAAAAATGCCTGCTGTCAAGCCAAAAGCGAGATGGCAGCATATATTCCGACAATTTCACATCTGTGGTTATAAAAAAAATGAAAATTCCACAAACAACTCCGGCAACCCAGGGCATAAGTTTAGGAAATAAACCAAGCTGATTTCTTTCAATGACATACGGCAGCAACAGTTCGCCAATAAAGACGGTAATTATACATATCAAAGCTATCAGCAGTGCATATAGTAAAGGCTTCAACATTTCCTCACGCACAGCTCCAATTTGTATCCAGATTTTTTTCAAACCCAAAGTAGTGTATTGTGGTTCGGTAATTGGCCGTGCATTTTCTCCAAATGGATATTTGACTATCGAAGCGAAAAAAAAGTCCGACGAAGTGTTGTGGCAATCCGTGCAGCCATTGATGCCGAGAGCGGCTCGCGCCGGATATACATCGTGGTTGTATTTATGGACATTTCCATATGGCGAAGCTTCCCATTCATGTTTATCGATCAAACGATACTCGGCACCTGAGGAGTATACCCGGTCATTCATTACCCATACAACACGTTTCCCATCCATGGGATAGCCTGTATTATTAAGCATGTTTGTTACAGAGTTGATCAGAGCATCAATTTCTTCAGACGTATTAATTTCAGGTATGTTATCTTCGTTGTCATCAATTATGCGCGCCAATTCCGGATATTTCGACTGATCTTTCTGATGATCGGTCCACATGGCGTAAATATCACCCATCTTGGGCTGCATCATTCCCTGCTCACCATCGATTTCGATGGCAGGCCAGGCGCTATGAACCCGGTTAACCGGGAATATTTTCCCTTTATACCGCGCAAGGACCGGCTTATATATATCTGTTGGTTTATCATCATAGCCCATCATATCCAAATCGCCGTAATGATTCCAGTATGTCATATCCGGCGCGTAAAATGTCCACAGGTGTTTTCCCTTTGTCGGGATTTTCGCACCGGGATTAAACACATCACCTGCCTGTACCAAAGCGGCCTTGACTGCCCTTTCAGGTATGTGGCAGGTCTGACAGGCGATTTCTTCAAGATGAAGCGGCGGAAGCCATTGATGTTTCGCAACAGGAGCGCCCAGTTTGCCGCTTGTATGACAGGAAACGCAATCAAGACAGGTATTGTCGAGATCATTACGAACCTGGCCGCCGGGATCGTCACCCTTTGCAAACTGATGCATTTCACGTTCATTGATTCTGGAGTCTTCCGCAGCGCTTCCTGCAGGATGGCAATCGACGCATTTCAACCCCGCTCTCAAATGAACGTCGGTCCTTGGCCGAAAATTCGCACCCCGTTTCTTCCAGCCGGGTTTTGCATGGCATTCAAGACACGCCTCGTTTCGAGGCTCCCGAACGATATGCGGTGAAATTGTGCCATCCGGATTAAACAGAGTTGTATTATAGTGCACGGTAACCGGACTGTCCCCAGCGATAGAACCATTCACTGCAGCAAAATCCGCACCTGCAACCGGAGCCCATCTGAAGTTTAATGCATCGATCTGTCGCTTACGGTTTGTAAAAGAATACTCAGGCATATGACACAACAAGCAATCCGCTTCAAGGACGCCCGTTTCACTCCAGCGTGCTTGATAGTAATCCCCATCGTAATTGTTAACGCCTCTTGGTGTAAAACCACTCGCCGAATCACTCATCCATCGGTCATACCGTTTGCCTTCACGGTCATATTCAACAGATCCCCCGCCAGGATGACATACCCCACAACCAGCGGTGATGAAACTGAATGATGTCATGTCCATAAGTTTCGGATCATCGTTATGTTTCGGGGAAAGGTACCGGTACAGTGGAGCAGGCGAACACCATGTGCCGCCGTAGTTGCCGGGTGTTGTTACCCATAAACAACGTTTCGCTTGGTCTGGAGTCGGGGATTCTCCTTTCCCCTGTGTGAAGTGAAAACCTTCTGTTATTTTTTCATAATCATGGCACTTCCCACAGGTCTGTTTTGGTGAATATGGTTTGCCGCTATTGATGCCTTTTACCGGATCGATGATGTCACCATTCTCATCAAGCAAATGAAATGGAGGACACACATCATGAACATAATCAGTTTGTTCAACCTGTTGGATTGCGCTGTTATCATCCTCTCTGACAGAAACCGAGACAACAACCACTATGACAATGAAGGCAAAAATTATCCACAACATAATTTGAGGGACAAGTTTATTTTGTTTTCTTTTGAGATTGTGTTCCATGAACAGTTGCCTCCGGAATTATTCAGTTTTATGATAACTTTAATACTTTTTGCCTGTTCATCATCGTTCAATTATAACATGCCAAAAAACATGCCGCTAATGGTCGCCATAACAATGACCAGCGAGACAAAAACGACTGTCTTTTTCGTTCCCATGACACTTCGAATCACAAGCATATTGGGGAGACTCAGTGCCGGACCCGCCAAAAGCAGTGCCAGAGCGGGTCCTTTACCCATGCCGTTACCGATCAGTCCCTGGAGTATCGGCACCTCTGTCAGCGTGGCAAAATACATGAACGCCCCAAGAAACGAGGCGACAAAATTCGACAGAAGCGAATTGCCACCCACCGCGGCGCTAACCCATTCGGAGGGTATAAGACCTTCCTGATCGGGACGCCCAAGGAGAAGCCCCGCGACAAGAACACCAAAAAGCAGGAGCGGCAGAATCTGTTTTGCGAATCCCCAGGTCGAGTCGAACCACGTTTCAGTGTTTTCCGTACCGGTTATTGTGATCACCGAAAGACCGATAATGCCAATAATGAACGGTATCATGGGATTATCTGGAACAACGATTGTTGATATTCCAACCAGTACGCCGGTAACGAGAAGTTTCCACCATGATACATTAAACCATGCACCAAGAACTACTGCAAGAGCGATTGCAAAGCCACCTGTCACCAGCCATTTGCTAACAAATATGGCATGCCAGAGCCCAACTGTTTCCTGCGGCTTGCCCCAGTTGGCGAACACGAGGATTCCGATCATGGATGCGAAGTACAATACTTCCTGCCACAACGGACGGTCCACTTCCGGCTCAGGCATAGCGAGTTGTGCCTTCGCCTTTTCCAGTTCTTCTTTCCGAAAGATGAAATGCATTGACAAGCCGATGACAATACTGAAAAGTATTGCCCCAATGGCACGGGCTACTCCCATTTCAATGCCGAGGATCCGTGCTGTCAGCACAATCGCCAGGACATTGATCGCCGGCCCGGAATATAGAAACGCAGTCGCCGGGCCGAGGCCTGCACCCATCCTGTAAATCCCCGAAAACAGAGGAAGCACCGTACAGGAACATACTGCGAGAATTGTACCTGACACCGACGCGACGCCATAGGCAAGCACCATGTTCGCTTTCGCCCCGAGATACTTCATGACCGATGCCTGACTGACGAACACCGCTATGGCGCCGGCAATAAAGAATGCCGGTACAAGACAGAGAATCACATGCTCACGGGCATACCATTTCGCAAGATACAGTGATTCCATAACAGCATTTGTGAAACGCGGCCATTCTATCGGTAAATAAAAAAAAGCCAGAAATACAACAACCATCGCCACAAGAGATTTCCATTCATGTTTCCAGTTCATAAGTATCACAATCCCGATTTCAAATACTATTTTTCGATAAAACTTAATTGCTCACGAGCATTCGACTGCAGCACACCTTCGACACAACTGAAAAAATTGAGAATGCACGGAGTTTTGAGAATGTAAAATATTTTCGAACCACGTTTTTCAGTTCTAACGATCCCGGCATTTTTGAGAATCGACAGATGTTTTGAAACAGTCGAGACATCTGCGCCTATAAGTTTGGTAAGTTCACATACACATCTTTCATTTCGTGACAGTTCATCAATAATGAATAATCTGGTCGGATGGGCCATTGCTTTTAATATTAAGGCTCGTGCCTCGAACCGTGCATTCGCTTCAGCATCCATAATGAACTCCGTAAAATATTGAATTAATTTATTATTTGGTAATATAACCAAATAACCAAATGTTGTCAATCGTAATCAAAAAAAATGTGGCGATCCCCCATTTTTTCGGAAATACGTAGGAATAAGAAAATAACCATCAACTGTGCTGACGATAAAGATATTTAGGCAGGAACAGAGGCACAAAGGCAGAAGGGGAAAACAGGGGCAAGGGTATGTGCAGGGGCAAATCCCCTGTGGTTACCCTGGATTATTGTTTGTCTGAACCATGATTTTCTTGATTTGCCTGATTACTTGATTTTAAAAGATTTGTCACATCGGAGCTATATTATCTATGAAAACATATCATGATAATCCTTTAATCATGCAAATCATGGTTCAGACGATTAGTGTCCGGTAAAAAAAATCTCAAATTGTACGAAAATAAATAACACCGAAGAATTACAGAAATAATATGAGCTATCGATATAAAAAACGCTTTTCTTGTTTCGTATCCCACACGACCATATTTACTCTATGATGAGCTATTGGTTTTTCCCTATTGAAAAGCTCCGAATGAATGTTGTTTTTTCGGAAAA
>JAFGMP010000370.1 GCA_016927495.1 Candidatus Latescibacterota bacterium
AGAGAATAGCTTATGAAATCCTCGATAACAATCACGGCCCTGAAAACCTGGCTATCGTAGGTTTGCAAACCCGGGGAGTTCATATAGGGAAACGTATTGCGTCCATCATCGAGGGCGTAGAGAAAGTATCGATACCGGTGGGCGTTCTCGATGTGACCATGTATCGCGATGATTACCGTATCGCTATGAAACAGCCGAAGGTTCGGATTACCTCGATTCCGTTCGAGGTCGAGGGTTTTACGATAGTGCTTGTGGACGATGTCTTTTATACAGGAAGAACCGTAAGAAGCGCTCTCGATGCGATGATGGATTTCGGAAGGCCGGGACGGATCGAACTTGCAGCACTTATTGACCGCGGACACCGTGAATTACCGCTCAGAGCGGATTATATCGGTAAAATCGTTCCCACCGACCAGCATGAAGAGATCAGGGTGAGGATGGTTGAGGAAGACGGGAAAGATGAGGTAACACTGGTTGCAATCGCAGAGAGGAGAGGGTGCTGATGGCGTTCGCACTTAAACATCTTTTCGGCCTCAAGGGAGTATCGCAGGAAGATATAACAACGATTCTCGATACCGCCGCCTCTTTTCGGGAAGTCCTCGACAGACCTATCCGTATGGTGCCATCCCTCAGGGGCGTAGCGGTGCTGAACCTGTTTTATGAGGATTCGACACGCACCCGAATATCGTTCGAGCTTGCGGAAAAAAGGCTCAGCGCCGAAGTTACCACGTTCGCAAAAGGCTCATCGAGCGTATCGAAAGGCGAATCACTCAGAGATACCGTGCGCAATATCGAGGCAATGAAAATTGATATTATCGTGTCTCGGAACTCTTCGCCCGGAACGCCGCAATTTCTCGCCAACCACACCAAATGCCGTATCATCAATGCAGGTGACGGTTCCCATGAGCATCCGACCCAGGCGCTTCTCGATATGATGACCCTGCGAAATCATTTTGGAACGCTTGAAGGGCTTAAGATATTAATAGTAGGTGACATTACTCATTCACGGGTTGCACGGTCCGACATTTGGGGGATGAAAACCATGGGTGCGGATGTAGATGTCTGCGGACCGTCGACATTGATCCCCCTGCATATGGATGCTTTTGGAGTGACCGTTCATCATGATTTTGATGAAGTAATACCGGAATACGATGTATTGTATATGCTCCGTATTCAGAAAGAACGGCAAAGCGGTGGCCTGATACCTTCGTCTCAGGAATATACCGCAACATTCGGACTGACAAACGAACGTGTGAAACGCATGAAACCGGGAGCGGTCATTATGCATCCGGGGCCTATCAACCGAGGTGTTGAACTGGATTATCGGGCTGCGGATGCTCCGAACAGCCTTATACTCGATCAGGTAACCAACGGAGAAGCTGTACGAATGGCAGTTTTACTCCTTCTCAGTGGAAGAGGTGAAGAATGAGTAAGCAGAGCCTTCTCATAAAAAACGGGCATATTGTTGATCCTTCACAGGACATACATAAGATATCGGATATACTAATAACTGACGGCCGTATTAAAAAGGTGGGGAATGATCTCAAACCGAATGGTGCGGAAGTTTTCGATGCAACGTGCATGCTTGTTTTTCCCGGATTAATCGATATGCATGCACATCTCCGTGAACCCGGCGGCGAGGAATCCGAAACCATTAAAACCGGATGCGAATCTGCTGCTGCGGGCGGTTTTACGGCGATTTGTGCAATGCCGAATACTACACCTCCGACTGACGATGCAGGTCGTGTCCGATATATCCTCGAACGTGCTAAAGGGGCCAAAGCACGGGTATATCCCATTGGCGCTATAACACGTGGCCGAAACGGCAAAGAACTGGTAGAGATGCATGATATGGCCGAAGCCGGAGCCGCCGGATTTTCCGATGACGGTTCAGGAGTTGCAAACGCCCGTATCATGCTCAATGCGCTGAGATATGCGGACATGGTGGGCAAACCTGTTCTTCTGCACGAGGAAGATGCCGACCTGGCATACGGCGGACAGATGAACGAAAGCGCTTTATCCGCAGAACTCGGGCTTAAGGGATTATCACGTCTCACTGAAGACATACCGATTTTGCGTGACACCGCTATCGCCGAATATACCGGTACACGGCTTCACATTACCCATGTTTCAACCCGCGGTGCTGTCGAAATAATCCGTACGGCAAAGAATCGGGGAGTTAAAATTACCTGTGATGTTACCCCTCATCATCTCACACTCACGGAAATACTTGTCGAGACATTCGATACACGTTATAAAATGAAACCGCCTCTCAGGACTGCCGACGATGTGAAAGTACTGATCGATGGTTTACGGGACAGTACAATAGATGCCATAGCCACCGATCATGCCCCTCATTCACCTGAAAACAAAGAGGTGGAGTTCGTCGATGCAGCATTCGGAGTCACCGGATTTGAGACAGCGCTTGGTGTGATTCATCGTGAGCTTGTGTCGAAAGGGATACTCACATGGCCGGATGTTGTCAGGAAAATGTCACTCGAACCTTCACGGATTCTCGGTGTTGAAGGCGGAACGCTCGAAATCGGCAGTATTGGTGATGTTACCATCTACAACCCGGATTCATCATGGAATGTCGACCCGCGGAACATGAAATCGAAATCCCAAAATACCGCCTTTTTCGGCTGGGAACTGCCGGGAAAGGTTATCGCTACTGTTGTTGGGGGCGTACTGTTTAAGAATGAATGATTTATTTTAAATGAATATTAAATATTACAGTATAGATATCTACAACAGGATATAATGATGAAAATATTTGAAAACCGACATAAAATTATTACTGGTGATTCAAGATTTATGAATGATTTGCCAGATGAAAGTGTGCATCTGACTATTACCTCACCACCATACTGGCAATTGAAGGATTATGGAGTTACAAATCAGATTGGTTTCGATGACAGTTATGAAAAATACATAAATAACCTAAATTTGGTATGGAATGAATGCTATAGGGTTCTGCATAAAGGGTGCAGACTTTGTATTAACATAGGCGACCAGTTTGCCAGAGCAGTTTATTATGGAAGATATAAAGTAATACCTATAAGAACTGAAATAATTAAATTTTGCGAAACCGTCGGTTTTGATTATATGGGTGCAATTATCTGGCAAAAAGTTACAACTTCGAATACAACGGGTGGTGCAACAATTATGGGATCTTACCCTTATCCCAGAAATGGTATTTTGAAGATCGATTATGAATTTATTTTAATTTTCAAAAAGGACGGGAAACCACCTAAAGTCAGCATAGAAAACAAAGAATTATCAAAACTTACAAATGAAGAATGGAATACTTATTTTCAAGGTCATTGGAACTTCAGTGGAATAAAACAGGACAACCATTTAGCAATGTTTCCTGAAGAATTACCCATAAGATTAATAAAAATGTTTTCTTTTGTCGGAGATACGATACTCGATCCTTTTTTAGGAAGTGGAACAACTTCATCAGCTGCTAAAAAATTAAACAGGAATTCTGTCGGATATGAAATCAATCCGGAATTTATATCGTTGATTAAGGAAAAAGTTAACATCAATGAAAACAATTTTTTTAATAATGCTGTTTTCGAGTTTTTAACACAACAGAGAATAAACATAAATATCGATCATGAAATAAAAAAATTACCATATTTGTTTAATGATCCACATAAATTTAATAAAAAAATCAATCCGAAAAAATTACAGTTTGGATCAAGGATTGATAAAAACAGTAGCATAAAACAAACTTATTATACGGTAAAAAAGATATTGAGTCCCGAAAAGATTATGCTTAATAATGAATTGACAATAAAATTAATTGGCATTAAGCAGGATACTAATAAAACAGATAAAGCAATTGAATATTTATATAATAAAACAAGAGGCCAAAAAGTTTTTTTGAAATATGATATTCAAAAATACGATAACGAAAACAATCTTTTATGTTATTTATATCTTCAAAATAAAACTTTTATTAATGCTCATATGATAAAAGAAGGTCTGGTTCAAGTTGATGAAAAACACAACTTTAAATATAAAGACAAGTTTATAAAACTTGGTTTCCCAGTATAATGAGGATTTAAATGGCGAAAGAGTGGATTCTTAACAGTGTTATGAATCGTTTTCAATTAAACTTCAAAAGAAATGTTGGAGCGACTTCTGAATCTATTAGAAAATGTACACCTAAAACAAAGGAAGAATGGCGCGAGTATTATTTTAAGAACATAAAATCAGTAGAACACATTGAAGAATTGGGAAAAAAATTATATACCAAGATATCAGAGGTAATCCTTGCTGAAATTGAAGAGATAACCGAAAAGGATTGTATTGATTATATGTTTCAGTTAGTAATCGATAGAACTTTTGATGGGTATATGACTGAAATAAAAACAATTTACGGCCAATTAGAAAAAATTTTTGATCAAAAAATTGAACCTTCACCTGATGAATGGGATAGATTATACAATGTCGACTTTCATATTAAAATCAATAATAAATACATCGGATTAAAAATAAAACCTGTAAATGA
>JAFGMP010000371.1 GCA_016927495.1 Candidatus Latescibacterota bacterium
TACCATAACAGATATTGTTGTGACAATGTAACGTATTGCTAACCTCCCTCTCAAAGAGAATTACACTACGAACATTATTTGATAATATTGAATATACAGGTTAATTATTTTATAGCAAGTGTTATTTTGAATATTTGTAAAAAAGTTGTAACATATTGATATTTATAGATATAGAATCATCAAAACAGGATTTTTCTGCGGTTGCACTTGCGGATTGCACTGCGGGGACAGATCAGCGTGACTGCCCTATTCGGGGATTAACCATGTATCCTCATAATCTTTGCCGTTCAGGCTCTGAACAACGCACGTCAGCCATTTTTCAAGAGCAGGCCTCATGTTTGCGACACGGTCAGATTCCGAGTTGACGAGATTATTATTCTCACCGGCATCCACACTGAGGTTATACAATTCCAGTGTGACATCGCCGTTTTCTCCCTGGATACGGTGCAGTTTCCATGGCCAGTCCAGCCATGCGGCATGTCCGGGGAAATCATCCTCGGGGTATTGTTTGGTTATGTCGCCTGCATTTAGACGAAGGCGGGCGGTGTCACCGGTCGGATCACCATCCTTCTGCGCCTCAAGAAGTTCCATCATCCACTGATGGCTTGGTGTGCTGATTCCGGCAATCGGATAGTCCCAGAATCCCATGGGTTTGGACCTCGATGTTATTTTCCCGTCGATAAGGTTTACAAGGCTGATTCCGTCAACAGGAGTTTGCCCCGGTATATATGTTATACCGGCGATTTGCAGCAGCGTGAGGTAAATGTCGGTAGTATTGCATGGCACATCGGTTACCCGGGGTGCGGTAATACGTTCCGGCCATTCGATAATTGCGGGAACACGGAGGCCACCATCGTAAATCTGACCTTTAAAACCTCTGCCGCCGGTGCTTCCGAGATTAGGCAGACCGCCGTTATCGCTGCAATACCATAGTAACGTATTGTCTTTGATACCGAGGGTCTTTAGTTCGCTGCGTAGCTTGCCGAAAGCCCTGTCCATGGCGGTGATTTCACCGTAAAAGTGCTGAAACTGTTCGCTTTGATCGTTGTAAAGCTGGCGGTCAGCATCGAGCGCTATATGAGGATTGTGCGGCGAACCGAACCATACCACGGCAAAGAACGGCTGACCGGATTTAAAATGTCTTCGGATAAATTCGATTGCTGCATTAACGGTCACCAGTTAGCTTTCCCCTTTTGTTTCAACAGCAGTACCTTCACGGGAAAGTATGGGATCATTATCGAAGAAATTAGGCGCTGAAAACCATTCATCGAAACCGCTCGCTCCGGGATTGACCGGGCTGCCTTTACGAACTGAGCCAAGATGCCATTTTCCGAAATGGCCGGTGACATAACCTGCCGTTTTGAGTGCTTCGGCTATGGTTATTTCCTGAGGACGAAGGGTATAACCCCATTTGAAGCATCCGAAACGGTTTGGGTGACGGCCGGTCATCACACTGCCCCGCGTTGGCGAACATACCGGGGCTGCGGCATAAAAACGGTCGAAACGTAAGGCAGAGGCCGCCATGTCATCGAAATTCGGCGTTTGAAGCACAGGATGACCGTTATATGCCATATCGCCCCAGCCCTGATCATCAGCCATACAGAGTATGATATTCGGTTTTGTGGAAGATACATTACTGCATGATGTACTCATTGCAGAAGCAAGACATCCACCCGCACTGATCACTTTTAAAAATTCACGGCGTTTATACTGCATCGTATTTCTCCATATTATTGAGCTTATAGAATGATTTCTATATAATATATAACAAAACCTACATAATGCTATTAAATAAATTGAAATGTTAAATAAAAGAATAATCGTTAGAGAAAAGACAATACGCAATAGAATATAGATTGTAATTATATTTTTGGATCACTCTACCTGCCCCTGATAATGACTTATCACGAAGCTGTGGTTTGTGTTAGTTCATCCGATATGCCGGGGCAAATTTTCTGGAGGGCCCTGATAGGCGACCTCACCTTTGTCAAGATAGGCCACTTTTTTACAGGCACTTGAAATATCGCTGAGGATATGTGTGGAGAAGAGAATTATTTCAATCTTACCGAACCGTTCGGCAAGAAGTTTATGGAAACTGATGCGTTCCTCCGGTGAGAGACCAACCGTCGGCTCGTCTATTATGAGAATTTTCGGATTGCCGATCATTGCCTGGGCAATTTCAAGGTGCCGTTTCATCACGATCGAAAGTTCATTGGCATTTTGATTTCTGACTCCGTAAAGCCCCAGAGCTTCAAGCGTTTCGTTAACCGCTTTCTCCCGGACTTTTGCTTTATGTAATCCTGCCAGGCTGGCTGAATAATCCAGAAATTCATAGGCCGTAGTATTTCTGAAGGAACTGAAACTTTGAGGCAGGTATCCTGTAATGGAACGTATGGCGGCGCGGTTTTTCCTTAAATCCATGCCGTCAAACAATACCGTGCCGCTCGATGGTTTAAGGAGCGTGGCCAGAATGCGAATCAATGTTGTTTTACCCGAAGCATTTGGTCCCAAAAGGCCGAAGATACCATTTTCAATAACGAGATTCACATTGGCAAGAGCGAGAGTGCCGTCTTTAAATACTTTACCCAGATTATCGATTGTGATTTTCATGTCTGCTCATTTCATCTATGAATATATTTGTTCGACGCATGAAAGATGAAAAAGTATTACGAAAATATGGCGGGATATTTAATTCATGATATTTATTTGTACGGCATCGGTTGGTTCAGCCAAACAAGGTTGAAACGATAGTGCAGAGCGCTCGATATAAGATGTATTACACCGTCAGGAGCTTGGGTTGCCGCCAGATAGCCCATCGGTTCGGCATGTGTGTTATCCATAATGAATTCATCGGTCCATGCACCGCCATCGAGCTTATGTGTTTGTTTTCCCGGTGAAATCAATTTCTTTACCGGCCAGGTTTTACCTTGATCGAACGATAGCGCAGCAAACATACCGTATACTGTTCTTTTGACTCCCGCTTCGTCGGTTACAGCTATACCATCGATTGATGGCCATTTCGGATTTTTCCGGTTTTCGCTCGAATCGGTAAACGATACCAGTATTATCGGACCCTCTCTCAGCCTCATCAGAACCAGACGCTGTCCTCCATTGATAGATGGAAATTCACTTGCCGAATATTTCCATGTTTCGCCCATATCATTTGAGACGCTTTGGGGCATTCGCCCGTTTATGCTGTCCCCACGGCCAAATGCCAGCAGGCTGCCATCGTCAAGCTGGACAACACCGGCATGTATTCCGGCTATCCACGCGCCGGTATTCCCCGCTTTAAATTCGGGTGTCGGTTTTCCCTCTCCGGGATCATACCATGTTTTACCGTTGTCCTTGCTAATCAACACTGCGGTGCCGCCGTGGCTCACGGTAACCGCATCGCTCGGTTGGATGATATACCCTTCCCGGGTTCTGAAAACTCCTGCGACAGGCATATGCCTGAGCCCGTGTTCAGGCATTATTAGACGTGCCTTCGACCATGTTACTCCATTATCGGTACTGGTGCGTAAAATGAGCGCAAGTTTCCCCCATGTTGCGTCGCTGCTGATGCCGTTGAAGTGATAAAGTGTATTCTGCCCGTCCCACAAAAGGTCGCTTGCATGGTCGTTACGGTCAGGTGCATCCCAGAACGGAGATGCAGGATCCCAGTTCGGGCTGCCCGCTCGGAGGCGGCTTGCGGCAATAGCAAGTTCACGGCCTGATTCGGCGTTTGTAGTATACCATATTGCAAGAATATCGCCGTTAGGGCATACTGTCAGTGCAGGGCAGTGATTATGCCGAGAAAACAATGGCCCATTGGAATTGGGCGGAATGTGAACAAACCTTACCGGTCCCTCAAAAAATGGTTCGTCTGTTTTTGGTCCGTTTGACCAGTCGTAGTTTTGCTGTGTGACATTTTTTGCCCATAATTCTTTTTCATGTTCCGGTATAAGTTCTGTATCCGGAAGGTCTCCGATGATGACACGGAAACCGATAAGCGCCTGACTGTCATCGGGCAGCATAGCCATACGGTTGGCCGAGCGGAGATATTCGGGTTTTGTATTATGGCTGCCTCCCCGGGTGACTTTAAAATCACCATCGATACGGCCTGTCGGATCGGTTTGATCAGCCTCCTGATAGGAACCGTACCAGTCATAGCACCATTCCTCGACATTCCCATGCATATCATATAATCCCCATGGATTAGGAGGAGTTGATGCGACAGATAACGGCACTTTTTCGAAAATCCAGCTTTCCTCCTGATGTCTGTTATATTCCCGAAGTAGTTCTGTTCCGGTGAAGTATGGTGTCTTCGTCCCGGCACGGCATGCGTATTCCCATTCGGCTTCAGTCGGCAAACGGTAGTGTTTGTTCTCCTTTTTGGTTAACCATTCGCAGA
>JAFGMP010000372.1 GCA_016927495.1 Candidatus Latescibacterota bacterium
CGTTTTCATTTCCCTGACTTCGGCGCCAATTTTGAGTAAACGCAGTCGAATCGTGTCGAATTGTGCGTTGGCAAAATCGGTACCGGCGAGAGCGTATTCTCCCAGGGCATGCATAAGTGCGGCCCATTGGACTGTATCCCTGTTACAAAATATTTCTTTATGATGAAGGAGTACTGCAAATGATGACTGTTAAATTAAAGGATGTAACCAAAACATTCGGAGATGTAACGGCTGTCGACAATCTGTCATTCTCTGTTTCTCAGGGGAGTATTTACGGATTGGCTTTCATTTCAATTGAAAAAGTTCGCAAATCGTTCAATTTGCTCCACCT
The DNA here is from genome assembly GCA_016927495.1 of Candidatus Latescibacterota bacterium. Lineage (GTDB taxonomy): Bacteria > Latescibacterota > Latescibacteria > Latescibacterales > Latescibacteraceae > JAFGMP01. The sequence continues at coordinate 332 of JAFGMP010000372.1, forward strand.
TCCTCTTGTGAGACTAAATCTTTAGTGACCCAAAGGCATAGGGAAGGTCAGAATCTGTGTGAGTTTTTCCTCTTGACACCCTCCTCTAAATGATATATATATCTATCGTATTGTGCGTTATATATAACACGGGAGGTCTCATGAAAAAGCACGCCGTCTGGAGTTTAATCGCCGGATTCGCGATTATGATCCTTGCCTTCGTCCTGCGGTCTGAGGGCTTGATTTCCGTATTCCTCAATATCGCACTCCTGTATGCGGGGTTAATTGCCATCGGATTCTCGGTCCACCCGAGCAACTTGCCACAGGGTGGGCGTTACAAACGGCTCGGCGTCTGGGTTCTCTTCGCCGGGCTGTTGATTATGATCCTAGCCTTTGCCCTGCCAGGGCTGCCCGTATCCTCTCGCCACGCACTCATGAATGTGGCGTTTTGGGTCATCGCATACTCGGTCTATCTGAGCAACCTGCCACGTGATGAACGCTCCAGGCGGCTCGGTGCCAAGAGTCTGGCGTGGTCGTGGTTGGCCACGTTCGTTACGCTGGGCACATTGATGTGGTACCATCAATATCGACCCGGCTACCTGACCGTGGAGCGCGTGCTGATAATCCTGTACTTTACCATGTTGGTGTCCGCCGCTATTTTCTATCGGTGGCTGAAACACTGGGGCACTGTCGAATGAGAACCCGCATCCGTGAATTCCGTGCACGGCATGACCTCACACAGGCGCAGCTGGCTGACCGACTCGGCGTCCGACGCGAGACCATCTCCTTCATTGAACAAGGTAAGTACAATCCGTCCATCCGATTGGCCCACCGAATCGCAGGGGAACTCGGATCCTCGCTTGACGAGTTGTACTTGTTCGACGACGAGGATGGCGGCGGGACGGAAGACAGGTCATAGGGATTATGTAATTATTGATTTTATTATCAGGATGTGAATACTGCAGCCATGTCTCCTTACTGACCGCTACAGCATCATTTACAAATTCCGAAAATATTTCTCGAGGCAAGGGATTAATTAAAACACTCTTTAAAAACGGTCTCACAAGCCATTTTTTTTGAGAAACCAATGATAGTATAGGTGATATAAAGAAAAAGCCTTTTGACACCAATGATCCCGGACCCGGATTCATGAGAATGAGCGCCATTATTTTATCAGAATTGTTTATCGCGAACTGAAGTGCGACAGCGCCTCCCATCGACATTCCCGCAATGATACATACATACAAATTACAGAAATTGTGATAGATACAATTAAGGTTTTTGGGTTATTAAGTTCGAACACGAGGCAACAAGATATTGCGGTAAAACTGACGACCCCCCATTTTTTGGGGAAATACGGAAAAAACAAGAAAAAAATGGCTGAACCGCAGATAACCATGATGAAATGATGAACTATGATAAAAGAAAAAAACTGCGATGATGGTTTGTTGAATGGTAGACTGTACCAGAAAAAAACATAGGTAAGGCATTCGCAGGGGATACAAAATTTGTGTTCTGTTTCTGATACAAGGTATGGGGAAGTTGTAGGGACAACCACAAGGGTAGCTCTAAATTATTGTTTGTCTGAACCATGATTTTCTTGATTTGCCTGATTACTTGATTTTTTAAAAAATTTGTCACATCGTAGCTATATTATTAAGGAGAGGGCCGATAGCATACTTCGACAAGCTCAGTATGCTTTGTTGTGGCACTCCCTTGCCCGTACTGTGCCTGTCTGTCAAGCCAGAGCCGATTGCTGAGCTTGTCGAAGCAGAGCGAAGTATGGGAGATGGTGAAAGAGGGTGAGGGCAGTATTTAAAAATCACATATTTGGCTGAGTTAATTTTGCAACCATAAAGGTTTTTTTATTTTGCAGTCAACTGAGTTTCCAGGAAAAATAATGTGAGCGAGGGTGAAAGCTTTTCATCAGAGTACCTTTTTGGGAGGAAGACTTTTTTATATATCATACATTTGAACCGCCAAATGTACAGATAAGCTAACAAACAATTCTTGCTTAAAGAACTTATTGTTCATATTATTCATTCATCATAAGATTACAAGGTTTTTTTACTACAAGGATTTTGATTTTGGTACTGTCAAAAGTAGTATTAAAAAATGACAGAGAAGAGAGAAAGAGAGGAGAGAAATGAAAATTACAAAATCTGTGGTACTCATGATTTTTATTTTTTTTGTTCTTACTTTTATAACTTCTGTTTATGGAGCACAAAAAGGAAATCTTTTTATCGGGTGGGCATCCGAGAGTATAACACCTTCAAAACCGGCTTATCTAAGGGGGCAGATGTATAAACGGATCTCCGAATATGTCCGAGATCCTATTACAACAACGGCTCTTGCTTTTGAAACAAAGGAAACAAACGGCAACAGTGAGCAGGCAATAATGATTTCATGCGACCAGGTTGCTATTAGTAAAGCAACACAGGATAAAGTAAGAGAACGTGTGAAGGAAAGAATTGCTGATTTCAAAGTTAACAACCTGTTTCTCAACGCCACTCACACACATACCGCTCCCTGTCCGGAAGGCAGCATATTTTACGATTCCGGAATAGATGAAGGTGTTATGACTTATGAGGAATTTGGTGAGTTTCTGGTTGAACGTATTGTAGAGGCGGCGGTGAAAGCCTGGAAAAACCGTAAACCCGGAGGTGTCAGTTGGGGACTGGGACACGCAGTCGTCGGACATAATCGCAGAGTGGAATACACCGACGGTTCAACCGTAATGTATGGCAGCACCGATACGGAAAGATTTAAAGGTCTGGAGGGTCCCAGTGATCATGGAGTCGATATGGTATTCTGTTGGGATACAAACAGCGAACTCACGGGAGTAATTATAAACCTTGCCTGCCCGTCACAGATTGTGGAAAGTGAGCGTTATATCTCTGCGGATTTTTGGGGTGAAGTCAGAAAAGAACTCAGGGATAGATATTCGGAGGCTTTATTTATATTACCTCAATGCGGGGCTGCAGGTGACCAGTCGCCACGTGACCTTCCGCGAAGAAAACGTGGAGAGCCCGATATGAGAGAAGAAGAGGGATTAATCGAGATAGGTGAGAGAATTGCCGATGCTGTTGATCGTGTCTATCCCCGTGCGAAAAACACTATAGTAACAAAATTAATTTTTAAGCATACCGTTGAAAATATAGATCTTCCTCTCAGAAGAGTCACCGAGAAAGAATATGAGGACGCATTATCCGCGTATACAATGTATACTGCGCTGAAAGAACAGGAATCGCTGAAAGAAAAGTTCTCCGATGATTTCACCGATCCTTTTATTCGAATTATGGGTAACAATAAAAAAATAATCGACAGGTACCTGGAACAGAGAAGCAATCCATATTATACGATTGACCTTCACGTGATCAGGCTCGGGGATGTTGCCTTTGCAAATAATCCGTTTGAATTATTTTTGGATTACGGTTTACAGATAATCGCCCGTAGTAAAGCGGAGCAAACATTTATTATTCAATTGAGTGGTGATTCCGGAGGTTATTTACCTACTGCACGGGCAATTCAGGGTGGAGGTTACAGCGCCTATATTTACAGTAATAAAGTCGGCCCTCAGGGAGGAGAAGTTTTAGTTAACGAAACGGTAAAACGTATAAATAATATGTGGGAATAAATCTTCCGTATTTTTAAAATTTGATAATCATGCAAAGGGAGGAAAGAATATGTTTTATACCCATGTACTCAAGTATTTTAAAAAATATAGTATCCTTATTATGGTGTGTTCCTTAATCATAATCAAAACAACAACCGGTTGTTGTGAGGATACAAATAAACCGGGATGGGCACCGTTTACCTTACCATGGGACGATTCACCGGTAGATATTTCTTTCGTATTTGAAAAAGAAAAACCCGCAGGGAAACACGGCTTCCTCAAGGCAAAGGATGGGAAATTTGTTTTCGAAGACGGGACCGAGGCACGGTTTTGGGGAACGAACTTCAACAGCGGTGCGAATTTTCCTACACACGAACAAAGCGAGATTATAGCGAAAAGACTGGCTAAATTCGGCGTTAATATCATGCGCACTCATCAGTTGGATTCGGAGTGGGCAACTCCCAATATATTTCAGTTTAACAGGGCCGAAGCTAAAGACAATACGCGCAGTTTCGATCCTGAAAGTATGGACAGACTGGACTATTTAATATATTGTCTTAAAAATGAAGGAATATATGTATACATTGATTTATTAACTTACAGACAATTTTTACCCGGCGATGATGTCGATTCGGTAGGTGAATTGCCACAGGGAGCAAGGCCGTATTGTCTCTTCGACAAAAGGTTGATAGAATTACAGAAGGAATTCTGTAAAAACTTCTGGGCACATGCAAATCCATATACAGGAGTGGCCTACAAGGACGAACCCGCAATAGTCCTGACTGAACTGACTAATGAAAATGATCCGTTCATCCATAAGGTTACACTTGAGCCATACCGTTCACGACTTGAAAAACAGTACCGGAAATGGGCTTCAGACAAAAATATCAACCTGGACAATGAAAAAATTGACTTTACCAATCCCGATAAAAATATTGCAGAATTCTTTATACAAATTATAACGGATTACAACAAGGAAATGATGCAGTATTTGAAAAATTTGGGAGTAAAAATTCCGATAACGGGTACAAACTGGTCTATAAATCCTGCTCTGCTTAAAGCGCAGTTAGTAATGGATTATACCGACTCGCACAGTTATTGGAATTTCCCCTTCTGGGTTGGAAGCAGCAGGGAAACTGAGACCGCACCGATGGTAGGTGCTACGTTTAATGTTTTTTCATCGTTGACTTTTTTCCGTACTCTTGGTTTGCCTTTCTGTGTTTCGGAATGGGACCAGCCCTGGCCCAGTGAGTGGCGTGCGGAAAGCTCGCTGGCATATGCCGCCGTTGCTTCTTTTCAGGAATGGGGAGGCGTAATAATTCATACATACAGATACAGTTCATGGATTCCCGAAAACAGCCTTGGAGGTGGAACATCAACGATAAATGGAGTAATGTACAGAAAATTTTTCGACGCCTTCAATGATCCGGCAAAGTTTGGATTGTTCCCGCATGCAGCACTGATTTTCCGCCGCAGTGATGTTATGGGCGGCAAACAAACCGCCTGTATTAAAATTGATGGTGATGATCCTTCATGGCTTACCAAAAGACCAAGCGGATTTCCCGGATTAGGGGTTGTCAGTGAACAACACAAAACAGGAATGCTTCTCCCCGGTGAATCAGGCTCTGCTGATGTAATTATCGATGCGGATGAGCCGTTTATGCATGAGAGTGATAAAGAGGTTTTATCGGATACAAAAGAACTGTGGCGTAACTGGGAAAAGAAAATCGGCTGGATTGACTCGCCTTATAGCAAGGTTGTCTATGGATTCTGGGGAAAGGAAGAGCCGGTAAGTCTTAACGGATTAAAACTGGATGTTAAAACCGATTTTGCCACAATTGCTTTCAGTTCATTAACCGATGAACCTATCGAAAAATCCGAGTCAATACTATTGACAGCAGTTGGGCGATGTGAAAATACAGGAGCTAAATTTAATGAACAGCATACCCAAATGCTGGATTTTGGAAGACCGCCCGTATTAATTGAAGTGATAGAAGCAGAAATTGAATTGAAAACAGAAATTCCTCATTTAAAAGTTTGGCTTATCAGCGAAAAAGGAGAAGCAGCAGCGCCGTTAGAAACTACCTATGAAAACGGCACATTAAAATTTAAAATCGGTCCTCAGCCATGGTATAATCCTTCGACAATATATTATCTGATTAGATTATAATCGTCGTAAAAATTAATATCAGCATAACGCATAAAAACCGGTTTCGGATTTTGGTGGAATTTTTATTTTCAAACTTTTGTAAGTTATGGTTTTACTCAATAGCATATGTGGATTCTGACTGGCAGTCAGGATGTAGGGAGTTTGACCCTCACGGGCTCCATCTCATAACAACGTCGGGTTTGCTAACTCTGGAAGTGTTACTAAAGATGGGAATAATGAATTGTTTTCCTCATTATTGTGTGTTATTGATTCATGCACTAAAAAAAACAGTAGCATCGATAACAATATCTAACTTTGAATTTGTAAATAAATTGTCAAATAAATTAGGAAAACCGCTACCAAGGCACCAATCATTTAATATTGAGCCTTTTTTACTACGACCTGCTAATTCTCCAATAGCTACAAAGCCAAGTTTTTGCCAAATACGATTTATATCACAATCTCTTCGGCAATGTGCTCTTATACCTTTAAACATGGTTGAAGTTTTTTTTGTTAATTCTAAAATTAGTTTCTATGCAATATCTTTCTTATGGTAGTTTTCATGTATACATAAATATATTATGCTTGCCAATGTTTGTGTTGTGCTAACTCCATAAATTAAATATCTTACAACGATTGTTCTCTATGGCAATATAAAGTTGTTTTTTCCCTGCTAATTTTTTAAAGGCCCCTTTTGGTAAAAAACCCAATTTGTCTTTATTCTTTTGACTTAATTTAATTACTTGACGTAGAAAATGCGATTTATTGTCAAGTAATTGAATTTTAAAGTTGGAAGTCATAGTATCCATTTATATATATATTATTTGTATGTATTAAGTTGCTATTTTC
>JAFGMP010000373.1 GCA_016927495.1 Candidatus Latescibacterota bacterium
CCGGCTTTAATTCTTTATCGAGAAAGACAAAGGTCGGTACGCCGGTGACACGGAAATACTTCGACAGCTTGTAGTAATTCATCGTTTTGCCGTCAAAGGTACCTTCTTTCCCGGAATGACTGGTATTTATCTTAATACATATCCAGCCGGACATAAGACGTTCCTTTATTTCCGGCGCTGCAAAGGTGTTTTTCTCCATCGCGACACATGCGCCGCAGTGGTCCGACATAAAATCGATCAGTACCGGCTTGTTCTCCGTTTTGGCCGCTTCCATGCCTTCATCCCAGTTTTCGTACCAGTGATTTTTAAAACCGGCATCCTCGATTTTAGTGTTTTCGGCTGTTACCGGTTTGTTTCCGGTTATTCCTGAAATAGTCGTTAAAACCATAACCACGATGATAAAATTGGCTGTTCTGTTTTTCATGATGTCTTACCCGTTGTTATGAAATAATTATTCCTTCTCCTTTTTCACTTCATCGATGAGACGCCGTATCTTTTCACGCTCATTAGTGCGAATTTCCTTGCCGTTAAGCAGTGTGGCGATCATATGAGACTCGGAACCGTTGAAAGCGCGATCAATTAAATCCTGCAGCATGGATTTTTTCGCCTGAACCTCGCTGACTTTTGCTTTGTAGAGATATGCCTTACCTTTTTTGGTGCGGGTGACATATCCTTTTTCAATCATTACCACGAGCACATTTCTGATGGTACCATGCGTCAATGAGCGTCCCTGATCCTGAAGAGCGCTCTGAACTTCATCGGGAGTGGCCTCGCCAAGCGACCATAAAACCTTCATGAATTCGAGTTCACCTTCAGTAAATGTGCGAGATTTGCGGAATGTCATTTTTCCTCCGTTGTGTATGTAAAATATGAATCGAATTCTTCAACTACGATTGTTTTCGTAGTTTATAATAATTGACTGACGTAAATTTGTCAAGCGAAAACTACGATGATTGTCGTAGTTTATAAAATAAATTTTGAAATTGAATTTTCTTTAAAGGTTTTCATTGATAATGTTTATAATGTATAATGAATAATGGACAGGGCAGACACGTGGGTCTGCCCCTACATAATAAAAAATGCTACGTACATAAATTTATGATAATATGCATCTCTTGAATTTATGATATGTTATAATTTATTGTCGAGTGTACGGTCTTTGTAATTGTGTAGGGGCGAATCCATGTGTTCGCCAAAAAGAATATGAATATAGCCAGATATATGGGCAACAATACGTATGTAAATTCAGACATTGAAAACAGGAATAAGCATTATATCCAATGAATATTCTTCTCATAAATCCCTGGATTACCGATTTTGCGGCATATGATTTCTGGGTAAAACCTTTAGGACTGCTCTATGTGGGGGCATTCTTGCGGGAACGGGGCCATACGGTACGGTTTATCGACTGCACAGACCGTTTTCAGGATGGCGGGCTTACTTCAAATGAGACCGATCAGGCACGTCATTACAACACCGGCAAATTCCACCGTGAAGTCATAGAAAAGCCGTCATGCCTTAAACATGTACCCCGTAATTTTAACCGGTACGGCATTCCGGTGGCATTGTTCGAGATCCTGGCAAAAAACGGTTCCCGGCCGGATGCTATCTGTGTAAGCTGTGTTATGACCTACTGGTATCACGGCGCACAGGAGGCAATCTCGATTGTCCGCAGAATATTTCCCGGTGTTCCTGTAATTCTCGGCGGCATATATGCAACGCTATGTCCTGATCATGCCGCTGCAGAAAGCGGAGCCGATGTTGTGGTTACCGAGTCGCAGCCCTCGATGATTATCGAAGCGATCGAAACTGTCGGGGGAAAACAGGGAGACGGATATATTACTCCCGATGATTTCAGCCAATGGCCCGAACCGATCTGGGATGTGTATGACAATTTACCGTCTGCGGTTACCATGACCACCCGGGGATGTCCTATGCGGTGTACCGTGTGTGCGTCACATCTGTTGTTTGACGGGTTCGAGCGTCGTCCGGTTTCGGATGCAGCATTATCCATAAAAAAGCTTGCAGCACGGGGTGTCGAGGATATAGCTTTCTCGGATGATGCTCTTTTACTCGATGCAGAACGGTACGCAATACCGCTGCTCGAAGACCTTACAGGCGAGGGAGTGCCGGTTCGTCTTCACACACCGAACGGCCTCCATATCCGTGAGATAACATCAAAACTGGCCGGTATCATGAGGCAGGCGGGCGTCAAAACTGTAAGACTCAGCCTTGAAACAACATCCGGTAAAAGGGAAACGGATTTTTCCGGTAAAGTTACCCGTAACGATTTCCGAACTGCAGCCGACGCATTATTTGGTGTCGGATATACAACAGGTGAACTTGGCGCATATATTCTTGTGGGGCTTCCCGGACAAACCATGGAGGAGGTGTTCGACACTATCAGGTTTTCACTTGAGGTCGGAGTACCTGTTAAGCCTGCACTTTTCAGTCCTGTTCCGGGCACGGTCGAGTTTGATCGTGTAGTTCGTGCGGGAATGATTCGAAAGGATGATGACCCGGTTTTGCACAATAATACGCTCAGGTCAGTCGATATATGGCATGATAATCCGGATGGCTACAAACAATTCAAGCAAATCGTTTCCGGCGCTAACGATATAGTGAAAAATGGGGGAAGACCGTTTAAGGATACGGAATTTTGTAAATTATTTCAGTTTACCGTAAAGAATATGATTTTTTAATTGTAATAATTCATAACCTTATTATTTGCTGAAGAATTTTATGAATAGTACGGATTAATTTATAAACAAAAAAAGAAAGGGAAAGCAGGTGAAAAAAAACCAAAAAGTATATGGAACCGGTTTACTGGCCGAGAGAAAAATTAAGTTTGTATTAATGTATACAATATTTATTGCTTTTTTATTTGCTTCATGGTCGATATCGACAGCACAAAGCCCGTTGACGAAAAAAATCGATACGCTCGCAGGTGAGGTTGAAAAAAAAGTAATAGCCTGGCGGAGAGACATCCATGAACATCCCGAACTGGGTAACCGTGAATTCAGAACATCGAAACTGGTGGCCGAACATCTCGAAAACTTAGGGCTCGATATCAAAACCGGAGTCGCGCATACCGGTGTTGTCGGACTGCTCAAAGGCGGCAAACCGGGGCCGGTCGTTGCTCTCCGCGCCGACATGGATGCTCTTCCGGTTACCGAACAGACAGGCCTTCCGTTTGCCTCGAAAGTTCGCACAACTTATAACGGTAGTGAAGTGGGTGTCATGCATGCATGCGGCCACGACTGTCACACAGCCATGTTAATGGGTGTCGCAGAGGTTCTTGCCGGGATGAAAGAGGAATTGCCCGGCTCGGTGAAGTTTATTTTTCAGCCAGCCGAGGAGGGATCTCCTGCAGGGGAAAGCGGCGGAGCCTATTTAATGATAGAAGAAGGTGTGCTGGAAAATCCGAAACCCGATGTAATCTTCGGACAGCATATTACCACCGATTACGAGCGGGGTTATATCGGATACCGTCCCAAAGGAGTCATGGCAAGTGTAAACACTCTCAAGATTACGGTGCACGGTGTCCAGACGCACGGCGCATATCCATGGAAAGGTGTCGATCCGATTGTTACCGCTTCACAGATTGTTCTCGGACTTCAGACAATCACGAGCCGTCAACTCGATCTTACCACAGCGCCTGCTGTCGTCACTATCGGTATGATTCAGGGTGGTGTACGAAGCAATATCATTCCTGATGAGGTTACTATGGTAGGGACAATACGTACTCTCGATAAAGGTATGCGCGATACAATCCACGAGCGTATACGGCGTATTACGGAGAATATCTCCGAAAGCGCAGGAGCGACAGCAGATGTTACCATAAGCGGGAATCTGCCGGTAACCTATAACGATCCTGAGTTAACCGCCAAAATGCTTCCGACACTGGAAAGAGTTGTGGGTAAAGACGGGCTCGTGCTTTCACAGGTTCATACCGGGGGCGAAGACTTTGCCTATTATGCCGATGCAATACCCGGATTGTTTGTTTTTCTCGGTGTCCGTCCCGAAGGCACTCCGCCTGAAGAATCGATACCGCTTCATTCACCGCTTCTTGTAGTCGATGAGGATGCGCTGGTATATGGTGTCCGGGCGCTGGCTAATATGACGGTGGATTATATGAGTATGGAGAAATAGAATAGGTTCAAAGGCACAGAGGCACAATGGCAGAAAGGGAACAGTTCAAAATTAAAATTTAAAGTTCAAAAAAAATTGGTACAATGGATAAGGTACGAAGAGCAAGGTGTTTGTTATATGTAGGGGCAACCCTCGTGATTGCCCTGAATTATTTAAAAGGACATTGTGCTAAAAAAAGAGTGAGAAACTGAGGGGATTTGTCGTGTCGAAGCAATCTTTCCCGTAATGACTAATCATGGAAATCCTTTAAACATGCAAATCATGGTTCAGACAATCTTTTATGAACAAGTGAAAGTGTATCAGGAAAAGAGCAGTCATGAAAAACTATCTACGTTATTATTATCTTTATATTGTATATAGTATGATTATCATCAATACCATTCCGGTTATATGGGCACAGGATCATGACCCTTCGTTCTTCCTCGAAAGAAGCCGCTCGCAGAACACCAGGACGGTTATCTGGAAACCGGAGAAGACGTTCAGATTCGACAATCCTTCTGAAATCACAGAGTGCCCGATTCCCGAGGGTAAGTGGGAAGTCGATAACGGAACGCTGCGGGCCATAGGCGGCGACCGGAACCGTGCCATACTCCTTCACCGGAATGTCGGTGATCCGGTTTGTGTCGAATTCGATGTCACCAATTATGCCGACGGCGAGGGAAGGCTTGGAGACATTACAGTGCTTTTGAATTCTGTGGACGGGAAGGCATTTTTCGGTCACGGTTATGCTCTGACAACAGCATCGTACTGGAATAACTGCACTACCTTTTATAAGAGGGGAAAACCGATTGCCAGGACGGAATACACACCGGTTGTATCAGGCAAAACGTATCATGTAATCCTCGAATTCAACAATGGTCATATACGCTACTGGCTCGATGACCGGATTATTCTTGAGGCATGGGATGAAAGGCCGCTTGAAATTGATTCTGAATGCTGGATCGGGATACGGACATGGTCGACGTTGATGGTGGTTGATAATGTGGTTGTGAAGAAAAGGTAGATAACAACGTAAAATGCTGTGAATTACCAGGCAGAGAGCCCGTTACATATTTTTTGAATTAATTGCCCGAAATATATTTTTAATTTTTCTTATAATTTTTACAAAAAAAGTTTGACATTCAAATTTGTAAGATTTATATTAGAAGTCTGCTTGGGAAATTCATAGAACAAAAGATAAAATGATTCATGATTCCGGGCAAAATAAAATCTTCACAAAAATTTTATAAAAAAATAACAAAAGTTCTTGACTAATAAAATTCGATTAAGTATTTTATAAATCCGTCGGGCAAAAAATGAAAACAGCCCGAAGGTTTTTGGAAGTGCATAAAAAACAAATAGTTATGAAGAATTGATCTTTGAAAAGTGAATAACGTGCGTAGTGGATTCTCGTCAGCAAGTATACGAAGACAGAGCTACGGCTCTGGAGCAGTTGACAGATGAATTGACCGACAGGTCAACTTCACATATGAAATATCATATGGAGAGTTTGATCCTGGCTCAGAACGAACGCTGGCGGCGTGGATTAGGCATGCAAGTCGAACGAGAAAGGTTTCTTCGGAA
>JAFGMP010000374.1 GCA_016927495.1 Candidatus Latescibacterota bacterium
ACGTTTTCTGGAAACATTCGAGGAAATTAAAATTAATTTCCGGCGATGCTTCGATGATTTCTTTGATGGGGGTATTTGCGATCTCGAACTTGAACAGGAAGAGGACCCTCTCGAAGCAAAAATCCTCATAACAGCTCGTCCTCCGGGAAAAAATGTAAGATCGATAAATCTGTTATCGAGTGGAGAACGTGCGTTGACTGCAATCAGTCTTTTGTTTGCCATATATCAGGTTAAACCGAGTCCGTTCTGTATTCTCGACGAGGTTGACGCTCCCCTCGATGACGCCAATATTGACCGGTACCTTCAGGTCATAAGAAGATTTTCTGAATCGACACAATTTATCATGGTGACCCACAACAAAAAAACGATGGCTTCGGCAGATAATCTATATGGTATTACTATGGAAGAACCCGGATTATCGAGTTTGGTAAGTGTACGGCTTTCACAGGTTGATAACTTCGATAAAAAAACCGGACCTGAATTGAAGGGGAAAAGCGCCGATACAACTGTGAATAAATTACAGGAGCACCAAATCTAATAATATTTCATCATAAAACTTGAATTGTTCTTGTTATAATTGCCGGACATTTATCCGGTTTTTTCATTCAAATGAAACGAACGGCCTAACCGTGATACTTCATTCAGCAGATTTCTGAATTTCCTTTTCTTCAGTTCCATTTTTAAAGTAAGAACTCTGATTTCGGAATAGATCAGGGGTTTTGTTATTATAGTATGTTTCATTATACTGCATCCTCTTTACGGCATGACTGATTGTATATATTTTTAATATTTATTTTTCTATGTTATATTGCAACTATTATGCCAGCTTTCTTTCTTTTTTTTATGTGATGTTTTTTCATGTTCTTACCTCGTATTGTGTATAGAATTACACTTTTATTTTTAAGATATTTTCGGATTTTTTGTCTCATTTTGAACGAAATTGAGACAAAATGTCAGAGAAAAATGCAATGGATTATATCCTATGCAATATATTGCTTTATTATACCTAATAAACCGATTGCATAGATATTAACTTTTCATGTATACTATCTTTTAAATTCAATTGCTTAATCTGACCTATTACATTGTGATCCGGGAGTTATAACATGAAACTGAAGTATATGTTGTTTTTAATTATGTTATGTTTTTCTTTTTGGTCAATTGATATATTAAGCGGGATAGACACAACTTCGGCAGAACAGATTGTTTTAGGGTATTATCCTGCATGGGTAAAAGAAAGCTATCCTGCCACAGCAGTAAATTTCTCCATACTCACCCATATAATTCATGCATTTGCATGGCCGGAGGCAGATGGCAGTATTTCTTTATGGGAGGGATTCGAATATCCCGGGCTTATCGATGAAGTACATAAATCGGATAGAAAAATCCTTGTCGCTCTCGGCGGCTGGGGCAATTGTGAGGGATTTCCACCTGTGGCTGCGGATCCCAAAATTCGGGCACGGTTTGTAACCAACATCATGGAGTTCTGCGCAAAACACGGATATGACGGCATCGATCTCGACTGGGAATTCCCGGCTAATCCAGTGGAACGTGACAATTTAACCAGACTTGTCTCCAATCTTCGTGTCGCCGCAGACAAACTCGGTAAGCCGTTCCTCATCACCATGGCGATATCGGCGGGCACATGGTCCGGTGATCATAACGATTATGCTGCGCTCAAAGATAAAATCGACTGGTTCAATGATATGACCTATGATTTTTACGGCAACTGGACGGAGCGGGCAGGCCATAACTCACCGCTTTATGCAACGCAGGAATCGGTCGATACAAGTATCAACTTTCTCGTAAAAAGGATGGGAGTTCCTCCGGACAAAATTATTATGGGACTGCCGTTTTATGGTCGCACATTCAATACAAGTTCTCTCTACGGGTTGAAAACAGGAGGCGACGGTATTGTATACAAAGAAATTGTGAAGAAAATAGATGATGGATGGCAACGGCAGTGGGATGATGTATCCATGGTTCCTTATCTGGTGAATCCTGCCAAAAACACGATGATTTTTTATGATGATCCCGAGTCCATTAAAATCAAATGCAATTACGCCCGTGAAAAAAATCTGCGCGGTGTAATGATCTGGTCTATAGGAAGCGATTATATCAATGGCAGGCAACCTTTACTCGAATCAATCGGAGATTCGCTTCGATAGAGATGTAAATGTTTCGGAATCAATGATTTGTATATGGATCATATATAACTATAGTTTTAAATAAAGTTTTTTTAAATTATAACTGAAACCATTTACTTATATGTATAATTACAAAAATTTAAAAAAATGTGATGCAGCGTACATTGAAATATTATATTGTGATATATAATTGGTAGTTGTACGGTGGGAATGCTTTTCTGCATTTGAAAGGGATAATTAAATGAAATAAAGTTTTAACTTGACATTTTCATTCGTAATTAGTTGTAATATATAGCAAATTACGGAAAAATACAGAAAGGTTGATGCCATTGTGAACATGTTTTATAAAAGGTATCGTATTAAAATAAAAAATAGATTTATGAGGTTTTATCAATTCGATTAAAGCTATATACGGCAATTGAAATCCATGTGAGTTGTGTTGAAATTAATCGACCGACGGGAGGAGACATGATATGAAAATCGGTAAGGTATTTTTCGCCTTTACGCTCGTAATGATCCTGCTTTTTGGGTTACCGACAGCGAGCCGGGCGAGAGTCATGTTGACAGCAGATACAAACGGGTTGATGTTTAGCGTGATGCCCACTGCAATATTTACGGTGGATGACTGGATGTCAACCCCGAATTTATGGACATTAACCATATCGAATACATCAGATAAGGCCATTAGATTTGCCCGGCTCGAAGTTACAATTAAACAATCTACCTACGGTATGGTTGCCAATACTTTTATTTATGTGATAGGTACGCAGGAAAGCGCAAGGTATATTCCCGAATACCGTCACTCATTACCTTTTTTCCAGGAAACTCTGGCAGGTGGCGCGTCATACTTTATAATAAATACTATGATAAATGAGAGTACCGAGCAGGTTGCTTTGGGGAAATGGTCACCCGATTTCAAAGATGAAGTACTACGTATCGGATATCTCCCCGAAGGCAGGTATTCGATGGCTTTCACCCTTGTTTATTATTACGAGGGCGATGATAATGTCTATAATGAAATTCTGGAAGAAGATATTCTTGAAATTAAAAACCCTCAACCTGCGGAATTGATCACACCTGAAGATAATGACGAAACGGTGATAGAGATTCCCCGGTTTACCTGGCAGAAACCCGAAACGAGCAGTATACTCGTGGCAGGAAATCCTGAGATAATGGTGAACTATACTCTCAAGCTCTGGAAGATGTTTGACGAAAGCGGTACACAATTATCTGAGGAAGATGCGATTTCACGTATTCCCATTTGGGAAAAAACGGGTCTGATTACACCCTCGGTCGATTTTAATCCCAGCGAATCCCGTGAAGAACTTATGAGCGGCAGAAGTTATTGCTGGCAGGTACAGGCTTTCGACGGAACGGGACGATATATCAGTACGATAAATGAAGGGAAAAGCGACATCTGGCAGTTTACCATTAAATATACCTCTCTGGCTATTAATGAACCTCTTATGTTCTTTCCGCTGCGATTCAGTTGGACGCCTGCGCGGACCGGCGGCGGAGTGGTGCTTTACAATATCGGGATTGCCGATAATCCCGATTTTGCCGGCGCCTATCGTAAACAAAACCAGGTTTCCACATCCTTTGCCTATCCCGGAAATGCACCGGCCCTAAATTATGGAGTTACATATTACTTACAGGTTCAGGCAACCGATGAAGGGGGAATACCTATCGGGGAACCTGCGCGGCTTGCTTTTACGCTGCCATCCACCGAGGTGATTCTTTCGTCTCCGGAGGACGGATCAAAGTCTCCAACTCTTACCCCTGCATTTCAGTGGCAGGGTGAAACCGATTATTACACCTTAACTATTAATGCGGAAGAAGGCGAATGGACATACCATTCCACAGCTATTGAAGGTAAAAGCTGGACTTACAGTGGTGAGGAACTTGCCCGTGGGGCTACATACACGTGGTATGTTACTCCCTCAAATGAATTGGGTGATCCGGTTGGTGAAAACTCTATAGCCCGGTCTTTTTCTATCCCTCCGGAAGACCAGATTACACTTATCAGCCCGGTAAATACAAGGATAGAGACAGTGTTCCCTGAGTTATCATGGAACAGATTTGCTCCGGCTACCGGTGATAACGTCGTTTATCGTCTTGTGATACAGGATGACGGTGGTAATGTCGTTCATACGGAGGATGTCCCGGGTACATCATTTACATACCCATCCAGTGCAGAGGGTCTCACCTATGCGAAACGATACACATGGTCGGTAGGCGCTGTAATCGGCGGCGATGAAGTCGGCACAAGAAGTATGGATGCGTGGTTTGTTACGCCTTTCATAGAAGGTGGGGGGGGAGAATTAACGATTACTCAGGTTGACGAGGCTATACGGCTTGTATTAAGCGATTATCCTCAGTTTACCGAATTTAGTGAAATGATATTAACGGGAATACAGGGAGAAAGCGGCCCTATAACTCCGGGACAGCTTATGGAAATTATTGAAAAATTCAAAATTGTAAACGTCACCGTAAAGTGAGGCCGCCATGGAAAAAATAAAATTCAGAGAATTGAACATGGTCAGGAAAAGGATATTGAGGTTATCGGGTATAATATTCGTGATGATTGTAATACTGTCGAATGCGGTATCTGATGTAATTGCTCAGGATAAAGAAGTTGTTGTTGCAATGGTAGAACGAATAAACGGATCACTCGATTTCCGGGAAAATAGCGAATCTGACTGGAAAAAGGCAAAAGTCAAAGAAGCGCTCTATAACGGGTATCAACTTCGTACACAGACCGGTGACAAAGCAGTTATCATGTATATGGCATCCGGAAGCCGTGTGCTGATCAACGAGAACACCGAACTCGAAGTTCAGGCACAAAAGAAAAGCGCCGGTACGAAACCAACCGGAGAACGCACGAAACTTATGATCGGAGAAATCTATTCGAAAGTCAGAAAAGGTAATAATTTCGATGTTGAAACACCGACATCGGTGGCATCCGTTCGCGGAACAGAGTTCGACTCCATATTCGAAGATGGTGAAGCCACATTTGTAGTTGTCGATCAGGTTGTCGAAGTTATGAACCAACTCGGCAGTGTGCTTCTTGCACAGCTTCAAACCATATCTGTCGGTACGGGAGATACGCCCTCCGAGGGTGATGTTAAAAATATGACCAAAGATGATGTTGGCAAGGTTGTTTCATGGACGGACGGTGTTGAACCGACATGGAAGCTGAATATGGTTCCCGAAAAGGGTACAACACAGGAAATAGGAACATCGTTTGCTCTGACAATATGGGCCCAGGATCCTGAAACCGGCAGTATAGATGCAAATGCAACATTAGCTCTTTCAGCATTTGAGGTTTCTCCGGATATACTGGAGTTTTCCGCTGATAACGGAAGAACCTGGACCAATGCTCCACAGGTGACACTGACAAACGGCACGGCACGCTTACTTGCTCGTCCGACGGCGGAAGGATCGGTGAGTATTTCAATACAGGCTCCAAATACCGAACCTGCTTCCGTTTCGATAACAGTTAACAAAGTCAAAGAAAAAATGATAATAGAGCTCATCTACACCAAACCTGACGGTTCAGGAGAAAAAACTATCAGATTGGAGCTCGAAGAAAAATGACGAATTACACTATACAAGGGGTAAAAGACGCCATGATATGCAAACTGACAAAAAAAGCGCTCTTGAGTATTATCCCGGCCGTGTTCATTACGATTTCATGGACGACAGGTGTTTTCGCCGATGCGATGCCGCCCCACATCAACATGAACAGCTTCAACGAGCGGTATGAGCCGGGAGTAATTAAAGCAGAAATACTCGATGATACGCAGGTTTCAAAAGCTACACTGTTCTACCGTAAACCCGGAGAATATGTGTACAATTCCATCGATATGAAAAAAAGTGATCAATTGTATTTCCGTGAACTCAGACGGGAACTCGGTATACGGGGTATGGTGGAATACTACATTCTTGCCCAGGATACATCGGGAAACGAAACCACCGAACCGAGAATGGATCCTGAAACAAATCCTCTCTCGGCGGCAATGGATGAGATGGTGAGCTACTCTGCCGATGAGGTTGTGCTTTCCAGCCCTGAACCGGGAACACTGGTTGTTACCGGAAACCAGATGATCATAGTAAGCTTCTATAAAACAGACCGTGAAGTGGACATGAATACTGTCCGTATCCGAATCGACGACCGTGATCGCACAAGAGAATCGGATATAGTCGGCAATATCATCATGTGGGAACCGCGCAGACCGCTTCAGGACGGAACGCATTTGGTTGAAGTATATGCCCGGGACACTACCGGTAATATTGTCGGCCCGAATCTCTGGTCATTCCGTGTGAAAACCAAACTCGAACTGCCGATGGGGATGTCGGGTAACTTCTATATGGGTATTCAGCATGATGACCGTTCTATTGAATCGGACAACGTTCCGCTATGGAACAATAAGCTCGATCTGGGTCTTCAGGGCGAAAAGGACTGGCTGACCTGGGAGGCGGGAGTTATGCTGTCGAGTGAGGAATCGTCATTCCTGACATCGGAAGACCTTCCCGACCGTCAACCGATTAATCGCTATTATCTGAATGCCCGTACACGGCACTGGCGTCTCCGACTCGGCGACTCAAATCCCACTTTCAGTGAATTGTCACTCAAGGGAATACTGGTTCGCGGTTTAAATGCCCAATTCAAATCCAACCGTTTCGACGCCCAGTTCGTATATGGTTATAACAGGCGTAATATTGACGAAAATGTTACCATTTTGGATAATGTTACCATATTGGATGCAAATAGATATATTACCGCCGATAACGATACCATAGATACCACCAGCATGCTTCATGAAGAAATCGTCAACGGGCAGGTACATGTATTTTCTCCCGGTACATTCCAGCGTAATGTTATGGCTCTGAAAATGGACACAACTCCGCTGAAGAACCGTTATGCAACCTGGAATATCGGTTTGAACTTTTTCAGCGCCGAAGATGATACTACAAAACTGGATGATCTTTACGATCATAATACTTATGGACGTTATTATGATTATGAAGGGCAGGCGCTCTTTTCAACCGGTTATTCGCCAAAAAAGAACTGGGTCGGAACCGTTGAAAGTTCAGTCCGATTCAACAACAATCGTTCGGTGCTGTCCGCTGAGTTCGGCGGTACAATGGTCACTGACAACCTATATGGCGTAGTCACCGAAGATGTTAAAGAAGATTTGCCGGATAATATTTCAGATGAAACATTTCGTTTTAACGGTTCGACTCAAACATCGTTTGATAAGTTGAAACTCAAAGACAGTATCGGCAGCGGAATAAGTGATGCCATCTTTTCGGTGTATAACTTCAGGTTGTTGACTCCAATTCCGATTAAACATACCAATACAAGTTTAAGGGCGGAGATGTACCGTATTCCCACCCATTATGTATCATTGGGCAATCCTCATCAAAAGACCGACATCGGTGGTATCAAGTTAAATCTGAAAACAAGAGTTTTGCAGGATCAGGTCGGTTTTAATTTTGAAATCAATTCATACTCTGATAATCTGGACAGCGAAAGCAAACAGTATGCAAGCGCTGACAATACGCTCCAGAAAGATCTGACAAAAGATACGAACATTACCAGTGTATCGGTCAGTCTTATGCCGAAGATTCTGCCTGAATACTCACCCAATATGTCACTGGGTTACAGGATGTACAGCGCAGATAATAATCTGGATAAAACCTACAATTTTTCGAAGGATTCTCTGGGAAATACCTATTACCCCGACCAGGTAAACATGTCGACCAATACGGTCATGTTCTCAGTGGGCGGTACCTTGCCGGTAGCGCTTCAGAAGCATCGGGGTACATTGAGTATAACCAATATGAGCATCAACGATGATCGCGATATACAGGACTATATGAGAAGCGATTCAAACAACCTTACGATGCTGTTCAATATTAATTCAACCATTAATCCGCTGCCGCTGACCATTAATACATCGTTCGGAAGAACCGGAAACGAAACATATTATCCGCTCAGCGACTACAGCGGCCGTAATGAAATCAAAACCAACATCAACATGGTTAATCTGTCCGGATCGTATAAGTGGTTCCGTGACAAACGGTTTAAAACCACAGTCGCGTTAGGGTTTATCGGATCATCGAATGATGAAGGCGGATCGACCTACGAGGTTGACAACAGCAAGACATCGATACGGTTCGAGGTTGATTACAAGTTCAGCAGAATGGCAACTGCAGGCGGCATGATCAAGTACATCAAGTTCTCTGATTCGGTTAATTCCGGTAACGATTATACCGAGCCGATCATCGGACTGAACCTGCGGTCGAATTTCTGATAACATTCAGCATTTATGAAACATAATATGTTTGGACAAGGGGGGCTTTCTTACCCCCTTGTTTTTTATCATGGTAATCCCATAATCATGTAAATCATGGTTCGGACAACACTACAGGGCAACCTACACATGAAAGGGCAGACACATGGGTCTGCCCCTACATCACCTAACCAAAACCATCCTGCCGGTCGCGATGTGTTTGCCTGCCTGAAGTCGCGTAATATAAATTCCCGATGAAACAGCGGTTCCAT
>JAFGMP010000375.1 GCA_016927495.1 Candidatus Latescibacterota bacterium
GCACGAATAAGTCCTTTTTCCTTGAATTTGAATAATGTTTCCCACATCGGGTTATCCGGTTCTCTCAATATACGTACGAGATCGATATGGTCTCTTCCGAAAAGCTTGAGGTCTCGTTCCAGTTCCTGTTCGGGTGTGCGGTTGTCATAGGGACGGAATGAAATGGAAATGAGTACATCGTTTTTAATCGGGGCTATCTGCTTGCCGAACGGTTCATACTGATAACTGCCACCTGATGAAACTCCCTGCTCCTCATCGTACACATCAAAAACATTCACGCCGAGATCGAATGCTTCACGAATGATGTACTCGCGTTGTTTGTCGTACGTTCTCATTTCCGCCCTGATATGCGACCCGAAACCGAAATTGGAAATTTTGATTCCGGTTTTTCCGAGTTCGGACATGGGCATCGATCCTCCCCGCGGCCGTGGAGTAAACGGTGCAAGTTCCTTCCATAAGGGGATATTGGTAGATTTTTTGGTTGCGCTGCAACCGGCAAATCCTGCGCCTATTATTCCTGCGGCACTTTTTGTTATAAAATTACGTCGCTTCATGTAATAGCTCCTGTTTTATCTCATAATAGATCAAAAATTCAAAAAGTCTTGAGTTTAAAGAATCAAAATGTCAAATAAAAGTGATCAAAACCGCAAAAAAATCGGAATTGTTATATAATTTCTGCCTTACCGGTATTAAATTCATTCATAACGTCAGGTAAATATTTATCTTTAGAAAAATAGTAATTATTATCATTAATATCAAGGTAATTTGAATATGTTATCTCGTTGGTTACTGAAACTGATGGAGACGTTAATTTTTCCTTGATTTCTTTATCTTTTTGCTGTTTCATGTGATATTGTTTTTATGTCGTTCAGTATAAGTATTATTCATGATAATAAGACGTTTTATACGAACGAAAGAACCTGACTATTAATTGTTTGATGGCCTAAGCTCAATTATCAGAATCATATCGAAAGGATAGTCCCTATGCAACTAACAAAATCCACTGTTTTCTCTTTAATTATCGCCGTGATTTCCATCACACAGGTATTCGCTCTTGCACGGCCCGAGATGGAATTCAAGATTTTTCAGTTTCCCCGTGACCGGATGCCCAGTATCGACGGTAAAACAGACGACTGGGACATTGTCCCCGAATCCTACACCTATGGAACCGATCTGCTGAACGATACCGAAAACGGCCACGGCACAAACATCGATCCAAAAGACCTCGATATAAAGGTTACGGTGGGCTGGGTAAAAGGTATGAACCGCCTGTACTTCCTCTACGAAGCTTATGACGATTTCTGGGACATGCGTTTCAGTCCGACGGGTTACTCGAACGATATTTTCGAGATTGCAGTGGATGGCGACCTGTCGGGTGGGCCGTTCATCAGAAACGAACAGATAGAAGATCCGGTGGAAAACCAGATCACCTTCAGCGGTGTCCATGCCCAAAATTACCATATATTTACGCCGCCGATTAACAACGACTGGTGCCTTGTGTGGGGCTGTCAACCGTGGATCAAGTATTTTCCCTATGCGAATTACGCCTATTCATACAATTTCAAGCACGGCGAAAGCGGTAAGCTTATTCTGGAGTTCTGGATCACACCTTACGATTATGCCCCGTTCGAGGGCCCGGAACACGCAATCGAATCAAAACTTACGGAAGACAGCATTATCGGGCTTTCATGGTCGATTCTCGAATTTGACGGCGCAAAACGTGACGGCCACTGCAACCTGTCTCATAACACCAAAATGGTCAGCGATGCATCGTACCTGTGCGCATTCCGTTTAATGCCGCTTGAAAAAGAGTTCCTTAAACCGATCGAGGCAAACTGGTCGTTCAAGGTTGTGGATATGACGCAGCGTAAAGTCGCATTCATCAATGAGTCGGTAGGAGAAATCACCGGCTGGAAATGGGATTTCGGTGACGGTACCACATCGACCGAACAGAATCCGGTTCATATATACGCTAAACCGGAAAGCGTATACAGAGGGTCAGTGGATAAACCGGGATTGTATACCGTGGTTACGCTCGAAGTGACCGGCCCGAAAGGAAAATCAACGACATCGAAGTTCTGGGATGTGCAGGTGAGGTAAGAAACTGATAGTACACGGACTTATGCGGACTAAACGGATTTTCATGAATCGATATATAATACGATAGTTTGTAGGGGCAGACCCGCGTGTCTGCCCAGAATTGAATGTACCCAATATGTATTTATTGCAGCTTCATTCTTTATAGTCTTTGAGAGATTTAATTAAATCATTCACGTTATCGAAAGGTCCAAAAATATTACCTTCAGCAATGTCTCTGTCCGCTTCGGCCTCTCCTGCCTGCCATTCTTGCGTATAAAAATATGCCTGTGAAGGAACTACTTTGGTCGACTTTATAATTTTGTTCTTCAATTTCAAGATTTTTACCCTTTTTTATATGGGATTTATATAATTATAACTCTCTAACGATGCAAATTGTTTTTTGGGCGAACACATGGGTTCGCCCCTACAGAGTCATTTGTGTTTGTTGCATTTTCTGTGTGTCCTCGTTGTGCCAATATCCCCGTAGGGGCAAACCCGCGTGTCTGCCCTGAATAGAATTATCCGGTGTACTTTTTTATTTAAGTTTGCCCAAAACCACAAATAACGTATTCACCATCATCCAAAACAGCAGGCACACACCGATACCGGCAAGTACATTTTCCCACCAAGAATTTCTCAACGACTGCATAATGTCTTTACTGTTCGCGATTCTTATCAACACATAAGCGAATGCGGGGAAAGCCAGAAGTGTTAACGCCTGTGCGAACACAATTGCCTCGACAATATTGCCGCGGAAGAACACTGCGCCGGTCATACCGATTAGAATGCTGACCGATGCCAATATTTTTGTCCTGAGATTTCTTGTGCTGCCACCCCAGCCAAAACTGTCCGAGAGCATTCCGCCTCCGAGAAATGAGGTTACCACGATCGAGGAGAATGATGCAGCCCACAATCCGATGCAAAAAATAAGTTTTGCGAAACTTCCGAAGAGCGTCTCCAGTTGGATTGCCATATCTGCGGCAGAGGAAATCCGAATGTCACGGGGATACAGGGACGATGCGGCTGTAACCATAATCAGCAAGCTGATGAGTCCGAGAGTGAGCACTCCCGCAATCGAGTCGGTTACACATTTTCTGCAGTGTATGGTTGTCCAGCCTTTGTCCTGAACAAGATACGCCTGGTAAAACGCGGCATTGATACAGAATGTTGTACCCGCCAGAGCCGCGGCTGACGGCAGACTACTTTCGGGTAACCGAGGCACCAGTCCCGAAACTATTCCCGTGAATGACGGCTTTGTGAAAAAAAGGTTGAC
>JAFGMP010000376.1 GCA_016927495.1 Candidatus Latescibacterota bacterium
AGTGTTGTGGCAAGTAAGGCGGAGCTACGTCTCGGCAAGCCAGACTTATGAGCTTCTTTTACGTCTATATTATTCGGTCCATGAAAGTTGCGGACCGATTTTATGTGGGATTCACAACTGATCTCCATGCCAGGCTGGCGAAGCACAACTCAGGCCAAGTACCGCACACTTCCAAATTTTCGCCGTGGCAAATCAAGACCGCAATCGCATTCACGGATGAGAGCCGTGCGCGCAAATTCGAAGCGTATCTCACGACAGGATCGGGAATGACCTTTGTTAAGCGGCACCTGTAGCTCGATAGTCCTGTCTCCTATCTAACCTTTCAGAACCCCGACCGCCATATATTTCAGATTGAAACAATGCAATGTTTAAGCATTAAACATTGTATTGTAGTTTAGCGGTTAAAAAATGAAATTTGCATTAATAAAATCTGGCATTTACCTTGCTATTCTCTGCCTGAAAAACACTAAATAATAATGGGGAAAACCGAAATGAATAGTGGAAATGCTTATATCGGCAAAAATTTGTATTCTAAATCAATAGGTAATCTTATAGAGCAGGCCCGTCAGCGCCATGGCAATATATTCCCCCTGCGGTCCAAATAGCAGTTTCGGGGAAAACATTTCATGGATTCCGGAGGTCGGGCTATGCCTCTGGTATAAAACTGATGATGGAAGTGCGCATGTTGTTTTTGAAAAATCTAATGGATAATAAAAGCAATGGAGGGACAGATATGCAGGAAGAATTCAACAATTTTACACATGGACAGTTTCGATAATTACAGAGGAGGTGGTTATGGTTGAACAGATTAACAAGGCAATATATCTTGCTTTTGGAATAGGATTGACGGCCAAGGAGAAGATTGAAAAAGCAGGCCAGGATCTCGCAAAAGAATGGGGTCTGTCAAAGGAAGCAGGCAAAAAAATGCTTGCCGAATTGCGAAAAAGGCACGAAGATATTCAGAAAACAATAGCTGAACGCATTTCCGATGCGGTTTCCGAGGCCATCAATAAATTGAATGTAGCGACAAAGGATGAAATGAAAAGGCTGAATGAGCGGCTTACCGCGCTTGAATTGCAGGTCGTACGATTATCAGCCCGTTCTCCGGAAAAATAGCAGGGGGATGAAAAAGGACGGTATGTATGACAGGGAAAAAACACTTTGTGTTAGCCAGCGATCATACAGGTCAAGACCTTAAGACAAGGCTGAAAAAGCATCTTGAATCCAATGGGATTACCTGCGAGGACGTGGGAACATATTCGCTGGTACTGAAAGAATATCCGGTTTGCGTATTAAAAGCAGCTTCTTTGATATCCGAAGGGAAGTATGATAATGCAATTCTCATCGATTCGCACGGAATTGCTGCAAGTATAGCGGCAAACAGATTTCCTTCAGTAAGAGCTGCTCTTTGCACCAACAGCGAAATGGCATGTATTGCACGCAAGCATGCTGATGCCAATATCCTCGTGCTGGCATCGCGATATACAACATCCGAACATGCTGTAAAAATCATCGATCAATGGCTGCATTCAAAGCCCGGCGGTGATACCGATGTCCGGTATATGAAAATCATTGATGAAGATACAAAACTGAAAGTAGCCTTGGGTCATCTGGATACAATCGATATTGAGAAATTCGGAGCGACAACCGGTGGGGATCATATTCTTGTTCACAGGGCCGAAAAAAGTATTGAGCACATACTGTCTCTTATAGACAGGAATCGCCGGAAAGATTCTGAACAAAGGCTTCCTGAATCATGCCCCGCAACTTTGATGTTTGAGGGCTCTGAAATTCCTGTCCTCATGACCGATCTGTCTGCTGGTGGAGCGCGATTCAGACTTAAAAAAGCTGATGAGCGGTTCCGGTTGCCGGTGGGCCAGTCATATACAGTTAAAGTGCGAACACCATACGGCCCATCGGAATTTGAAGGAGAAATCGTTTGGTTTGATGCGCCTTTCTTCCCTACTTGGGGCATGAAATTCCTGAAATTAAGTGAAGATGAAAATGATCCGCTTAAAAATCTAATAAAGGATGTTTAATTGATTTTCCGATTACCACGAAGCGAG
This sequence comes from Candidatus Latescibacterota bacterium, assembly GCA_016927495.1. GTDB lineage: Bacteria > Latescibacterota > Latescibacteria > Latescibacterales > Latescibacteraceae > JAFGMP01. The sequence goes on from JAFGMP010000376.1 coordinate 2,067, forward strand.
GTTCTATATGGCTGATAATAAATTGATTCAAGCAGAGAAATTTCAATTTCAGACCGAAGCACAGCAGCTTTTGCACCTGATGATTCATTCCCTTTATTCCCACAAAGAAGTTTTTCTTCGTGAACTTATTTACAATGTGCCACATAATCCTTTCAACATTCAATTTTGACAGGAGGCATATTTATGAATGTAAAACCGCTTGAGGACCGAGTTATTGTAAAGCCGCTCGAAGCCGAAGAAAAAACTGCGGGCGGCGTCATCATTCCTGATAATGCCAAGCAAAAACCGCAGAAAGGAGAGGTTGTCGCCGTTGGGCCGGGCAAAGTATCTGATAAAGGATCGTCGCTTGAAATGACCCTCAAAAAGGGGGATAAAGTCCTTTATGAAAAATATTCCGGGACCGAGATAAAAATTGAGGGAGAGGAATATCTTATCATTCGCGAAAGTGATGTGTTGGCGACATTTTGATTACTAACAATTCGACAGAAAGGAGATTGATATATGTCTGCAAAAATGCTTGCATTTGATATAGCTGCTCGTGAAAAGCTGCTGCACGGCGTTGATATTTTGGCAAATGCGGTTAAGGCCACACTCGGACCACGGGGAAGAAATGTTGTTCTTGAAAAAAGCTGGGGCTCGCCGACAGTGACCAAGGATGGGGTAACAGTGGCAAAAGAAGTTGAACTTGAGGACAAATTCGAGAATATGGGAGCCCAGATGGTGAAGCAGGTGGCGTCCAAAACATCAGATGTCGCAGGTGATGGAACGACTACGGCAACCGTGCTGGCACAGGTCATTGCGCGTCTTGGTATCAAGAATGTGACGGCCGGCGCAAATCCCATGGCTATAAAGCGGGGTATCGATAAATCGGTTAAGGCGGTTGTCGAACAATTGAAGAAGGATTCCAGGAAAATACAAGGAAGAACAGAAATCGCTCAGGTCGGAGCCATTTCTGCGAACAATGATGAAGAAATCGGCAATCTGCTGGCTGATGCAATGGAGAAGGTGGGCAAAGACGGCGTTATTACCGTCGAGGAAAACAAGAGTATGGAAACAACCCTTGAAGTAGTTGAAGGGATGCAATTTGACCGGGGGTATGTTTCACCATATTTTATAACCGACCCGGAAAGCCAGGAGTGCATACTTGAAGAACCATTGATTCTTATTCACGATAAAAAGATCAGCACAATGAAAGACCTTCTCCCATTGCTGGAAAAGGTTGTCCAGATGGGCAAGAGTCTGCTGGTGATAGCCGAAGACATTGAAGGAGAAGCGCTTGCGACCATGGTGGTCAACAAACTTCGGGGTACGTTGAAAATTGCCGCGGTAAAAGCGCCGGGATTCGGCGATAGGCGAAAAGCAATGCTTGAAGATATTGCCGTTCTGACCGGAGGTATTGTGGTATCTGAGGAGGCAGGCTTCAAATTGGAAAATACCACGGCGGATTCCCTTGGGAAGGCAAAAAGGATTGTTATCGAAAAGGAAAATACCACCATTGTGGAAGGTGCAGGCAAGACGGATGATATAAAGGGTCGTATCAATCAGATTAAGAAACAGATAGATGAGACAACGTCTGATTATGACAGAGAAAAGTTGCAGGAGCGCCTGGCAAAGCTTGCGGGAGGTGTCGCTGTTGTAAAAGTTGGTGCAGCAACAGAATCCGAAATGAAAGAAAAGAAAGCACGCGTCGAGGATGCGCTTCATGCAACTCGCGCTGCGGTCGAAGAAGGAATAGTACCAGGCGGCGGCGTTGCCCTTATTCGGGCGTCAAAAGCTCTCGATGAGCTGAAGATTGACGACGAAGATGAAAGAATTGGCGTTGACATTATCCGCAGGGCATTGGAAGAGCCTTTGCGGGCTATTGTCGTAAATGCCGGCCAGGAACCTTCGGTAATCTGCAATGCGGTCAAGGGAAACAAGGGCGCGTATGGGTATAATGCTCTGACTCTGGTATTCGAAGACCTGATGAAAGCAGGAGTAATTGATCCGACAAAGGTAGCCCGAACCGCGCTTGAAAACTCGTCGAGTATTGCGGGACTTATTCTTACAACCGAATGCATTATAGCAGAAAAGCCGAAGAAAGAGGAAAAAACGGCCGCTCCGGCCGGCGGAGCAGGAATGGAAGATTATTAATAGAGGTTTCAATATGGTGCGGCAATGCTTCAGGGCATGCCGCACTTTGTATTCGCTCGCGCGATTCACGTTATGATAGAGGATACGTGAGGCGATTCATCGCTCATGAAAAAGATAAGTATTGTTATTCCTACGCTCAACGAAGCAAAATATCTGCCCTCCCTTATGGGAAGCCTTCAACTGCAGACGTGCAATGACTTTGAAGTGATTGTTGCCGATGCGGGATCAAAGGACGCAACGCAGGAAATTGCGGCTCAATATGGTGCGTGTATTGTCAGGGGCGGAAAGCCGGCCGAAGGTCGCAATAAAGGTGCTGCAGTGGCAACGGGTGAATTTATTTTTTTTCTTGATGCCGATGTGGTACCGCCTGACGATTTTTGTGAATGCGCTCTTGATGAAATGTATCGCAGACAATTGAAGCTCGCAACATGCGAGGTTTTTCCGCTTTCAAGCAGAATTATTGACAAGACATTGCACAGTCTGTCTAATTTATCAATCAAGCTTATGCAGTATTCGGCAAATCCGCATGCGCCGGGAAGCTGCATCATGATTCATCGCCCACTGTTCGAACGAGTCGGCGGATTTGATGAGTCGCTGTATCTGGCTGAAGATCACGAACTCGCTAAACGGGCGTCCAGATACAGTCCGCTTCGGGTACTCAATTCCACGTATATCCTTGTCAGCGCCCGAAGGCTTCGCAAGGAAGGCAGGTTTTCCCTTGCAGGAAAATATCTTCAAGTTGAATTGCACCGTATTTTCAACGGCGAAATACGGGACAAGATATTCGAATATGAATTCGGCGCCTACGACGAGATAGAGCCGTCTGCTGCCGGAAATGGCTTTCGGCGATTGTATGAATATCTGCAGAGAGTCAACCGCAACCTGAATACAGCTTTAACAAACGGGCAGAATGATGATACGGTTCCATTACCGGAAAAGCAGACAGTCACGGCATTTCGTGAAAAAATGGATAAGGCAAAGGAGGAATTTCGCCGTCTCATTGAACGATATGCAAAAAAGGCATCGGAATCGAAAGAAATGCCGCATATTAATCAGGAAAATGGCGGAGAAACCGTGCGTCAATTATGACAGAACATTCATGCGAGGAATGCGAGCGCAATGGGAGATGTATTTCAATGGATTTGGTGGATTTCGTGGGGCTTATCGGTATGCACGGTCCCCAGTGTTCTTGTCCAGAGGGCCGGCAGGCCTTCAACTGCATTAAGCTGGATTCTCGCCCTGTTTGTTTTCCCGCCGGTAGTGCTTCCTGCATGGTGGCTTGTCGGCCGTACGCATCTCAAAGTGAGACGACGACGCCGGCGTCTTTTCAAATCGATTTTTGAGGAGAAGCTCAAAGAAAAACAAAGGGGAACCGAAGATCCTGAACCGGCGTCAGAAGTTCTACGTGGCATTACCAGTCTTCCCGATTATCTAAAAAGCTGGGTATTTCCTCCGACAGCTGGCAATTATGTGCAAATGTATGATTGCGGCGAGAATGCGTTCAATGCCTGGGAGGATGCCGTCAGAGAGGCAGCTCATCATATCCATTTGCTGTTTTATAAATGGAGGGATGATACCACCGGAAAACGTTTGCGCAATGCCCTTATAGCCGCTTCAAGACGGGGCATAGAAGTGCGATTGTTGGTGGATGCAATAGGAACTACTGCGCCGCGTCGATTTTTTAAACCATTGATTAATGCCGGCGGTCGCGTCGGATGGTTTTTTCCGATGCAATTTGGCTCACGGCCGGCAACTATAAATTTTCGAAATCACCGGAAATTGGTGGTAATCGATGGTAAAGAAGCATTCATCGGGGGTATGAATGTCGGCGATGAGTATTGCGCATGGGTTGATCTGGTGGTAAAAATCCAGGGGCCTGGCGTTGATCAGATTCAGGAAATATTCTGTGACGACTGGTATTATGCCGTAGGAGAAGATCTCTCCGATACAAGGTATTATGGACACTGGGCGCAACAAACGGAGCAACTGTCCGGCAGAAGCCCATGCTCATGTGCTGTCGTAGCCGGCGGCCCGCACCAGCGTCTTAATGTGATCCGTGAGACAATGATGCTGGCGATGAGCGCCGCAACAAGGCGGCTATGGATAATGACACCCTATTTTATTCCGGACGTAGCCCTTACGCAGACTCTTCGCCTGGCTCGCTATCGAGGAGTTGATGTGCGCTTGCTGGTCCCGGCAAAAAATAACTGGCCGCTTGTGCGCAGGGCATCACGCGCCTATTATCCTGAGCTTCTTGACGCTGGAGTACATGTATATGAATTTGATGGAATGCTGCATGCCAAGCTAACAGTGATTGATGACAACCTGGTTTGTATTGGCAGCGCAAACCTGGATGAAAGAAGTTTCCGGCTGAACTTTGAAATGAGCTGCTTTCTTGAATCTTGCTCATTGAACGCTGCGGCAGCTGAATTCTGCAATTCCATCAGCGCCCGAAGCTCTGAAATTCCTGCTGACGATTTCAATAAACGCTCATGGCTGACAAGGGTCGTTGACGCCGGCTTTCACATATTCAGTCCTGTCTTATAATTTTCGATTTGAATCAACCTGACCGGGATTTTGCGCGAAACAAGCTGATACTACAGCAACGATGAGCATCAATGTATTATATGGCATCTTCCTTTTTTTCTATAACTCTGAACATAACCGTAAGATACAAGTTGCTTATTCCCATATTTTCAAGCGATACCAGCGTTGTATGACCATCCGTTATTCCGGCCGGATATTCAATCAGGATTGGAAATTCGCCGCTTATACTTCCTTCTCCGGCACACCGCCAGCATTCCCACGGCCCTACGCCGCCATAACCTTTGCATGTCGGGCACGTAGCCCGGGCCGGCACAAAAACGCGCACGCTGCCACCGTATAGAGCCTGCTCGTGCGAAAGTACTATTTCGGCGGTAAGGGGACGTCCGGTTTCTGATTTCGTCCTTTGCATGCTGGAAAAATTGCTCCAGAGTCTGTCGAATATTTCATCGTAAGACGGGCTGTATGTTTGAAATGAACGCGTCAGAAACACATCCTGCGGCGCGTCAGATGCCGCCTCAACGTGCCGCCGTCGTGACAGGGTCTCTTCGGTTACATCTCTGAAAAGGCCTCCCCGCGGCACAGGGCGCATCGAGTGGTCATACTGCCGTTTTGCATCCGGATTGCTTAATACACTGTATGCTTCCTGTATTTGTAGAAAAGGACCGCTATCTGTTCCATAGTGGTCAGGATGATACTGTTTCGCAAGCCGCCGGTATGCGGTCTGAATGTCCTCCCGTGATGCATCACTGCTTAGTCCGAGAATGATGTAATAATTCTTAGCCATGCGAATCCTCCTTTTTATTTTTTCGCAGAGCTTTGCTCCCTTTCCAGTCAAACCCCGCATCAGCAAGTTTATCTCTCAGAAAGTTTTTTGCCATATTGAAATCATGAAGTACCGTTTCGGCATTTGTGCCTTTCGACTTTGCTATTTCCTCGGCAACCAGACCTTCCCGCTCGATAAGCATGAATGCTTCCCGCCAATCGGCGGGAAGTTGCGACAATATTTTATCAATGTATGTTTCTATTTCTTCGTATTCGACTTTATCTTCCGGTATTTCCGCGTTCTCATCGATAACGATATCTTCGACCTTGACAATCTCGTCCGGCTGGTAATATTCCTGATAGTCGGTATCAATATCTTCGGGCTCAAGTGTATTCTCGATGGAAATCATGCCGGTGCCTCCCGGATTCAGTTGTCTGTCAATACCTTTGCGAATTTCATTAAAAATGAGCCGGCGGGCCCGCTTCTCATCATAGTTTTCTAACAATCTGTCAGCAACTCTTACCAGTGCGTCATCGAGAATGTCACGCACTGTTATTGCACCAGGTTTGGTAAAACCCTGATAGCATCGGAAACGAATCTCACGGAGTGCATAATTGTAGAATCGCTGATAATCCTGCTCAATAAGCCTGGCTAATTTCGCCGACTGGCGCATTGTTTTGCGTTCGCCTGACGGAACATTACGGCGATTCTCCTTGTTGAGTATGCCGCCCGACTGACCGCGCATGACTGATTTCAACTCCTCGATCGATTGAAATAGTTTTTCAAATGCATTGCCGCATGCTACGGTGATGGTCTGTGCGTGAGCGCCCGCGGAAAAAGTCGCATCGGAAAGCTTCAATTTCAGCTTCATTTCGTATGCTTTTTTATTTTCGAGCCGCAATATTTCAGCACGCAATAATGCGGTTTTACTGGCATATTCATGCAGCATATTCTTTAATTTATGAACTTTCCTTTGTATCATTTTTTCTGCTAGATATGGAATTCGGACACCATTACGATTCAATTTGAATTTCATAGTTTAACCTCCTTATCCTTTATTTTTATCATCCGGCTTATGTGAACTCGATAATAGCTTATAAATCGTTTCCTTTGTATAAGGGATAAGCGGCGGTAAAACACTGAAATTTCTTAGTCCCTTATCAAGAAGCAGCTTGATGTAGCGGGAATCAGATGCCAGTTCGCCGCAAACAGAGCAATATTTACCTGCTGTATCGCATTGGCTGATAATATCGCCGATCATTTCGATTACGTATCCTTCGGCTTCTTCAAGATAGTGAGAACATGCAATACTTTCCCTGTCGGCCGCCGAGAGATACTGTGTTAAATCATTCGTTCCGATACTTATGAAATCTGAATATTCTAGGATTTTATCGACATTAAGCGCTGCCAGCGGGATCTCAACCATTGCACCAATCCCTGAGGTTTCCGCGCATGGGATATTATCATTTCTCAATGAATTCCGGGCTTTTTCGGCTGCAACCCTTATTTCTTGCATATCTCTTGGGTTCGTGACAAAAGGAACGAGTATCTGTATCGAATATATTGATGAAAGGCGGTAAAATACTCGCAATTGCTTATGAAGAAAATCTGGGAAATTCAAAAGAAATCGTACGCCTCTCATGCCGAGATACGATGCATGCTCCACACCGATATTCAGATACGGTAATATCTTGTCCCCTCCTATATCAGCAAGCCGGAGCATAATAGGGCCATTATTAAAATGACTGAGAGCCTGCGACAATACTTCATATACAGTTTCTTCGCCTGGCATTTCGCTTGCCAGCATATAGTCGGCTTCCGTGCGATATAATCCAATACCGTCGCATCCTAATTCTTTTGCCTTGCGAATGCCTTCTGATGATGCCACATTTGCTAAAACATGTATTTTACCCGAAACGCAGTTCAGCTTAGTATGTATTCTTGATTGGCGTAATACTCTTCCCATACGTCGGCTTTGATTGCGTATTTTTAAACGGGCTTCCGCGATCTCTTCATCGGTTGGCGTTATAATCACTTTGCCGGAATGACCATCTACAATTGTCAACGTGCCATCCGGTACCCGTGAAGGATCGCATGCTATTCCCGATACTGATGGTATACCGAGTGCCCGTGCAATGAGTGCCGAATGGCAATATGGTCCGCCTTCCTCTGTTACTATCGCCAGCGGTTTCCTGCTCGTGAAATGTATTGTATCGGAAGGAAGAAGTCGTCTTGAAAATATTACTGAGTCTTGCGATATCTGTGAAAGGATACTGTCCTCCGCACCGGTTAATACTCTCAACAACCGGCCTCCTATATCGCGTATGTCGCTTGCCCTTTCCGAAAGCAGCGCACTGCCCGACGTTCTGAACTGCCGTTCAAGCTTTCTGAATACGTTCTGGACAACATGCTCACTGTTAGTCATGCGCGATTTCAACTCGGCTTCAAGCCTGGCCAGAAGATCGGTGTCATCCAGTAGTGTCCGGTGGACATCGAAGATAGCTGCATGCTTTGCGTCAATTTTATTCTCGAAGACGGTTTTAAGCTGCTGCAGGTCGGTTCTCACACGGTTGACCGCATGAAGGATTCTTTCCATCTCTGCGCCGATTTCATTCTGTTTGACTTCGCGAACCTCCATCTGGTTGCTGAGAATATCCCGATAGTGGATAATCTTTCCTATACACCACCCGGGAACCAGTTGTATTCCCTGAAGCACGTGCCGTTTATTTGTTTTCTCTTCCGTTTTGGCTAAAATGTTCACTTGACGTTCCGTTGCGCCCTTTTCATCGCCATATATTGATATCCTGTCTTTTCCCCCCTTTTTTGATTGATACAAAGCACTGTCTGCTGCGGTGAGGAGAGCATTCCGGTCCTTTATGCAGTCATTATCAAACGATGCAATACCAATGCTGACGCCTAACGATTGGGATATCTTTCCTGCTGCGGTTCGATGTACCAAGTCCAGTATCCGAAGTGCAGTGTTATATGCTTGGCTTGCATCTGCACGGGGCAAAAGAACCACGAATTCGTCCCCGCCATATCGATAGATAGAATCATATTTTCGAAGGTTTTCGCTCGCACAACTGCTCAGAATCTGTATCGCCCGTGTTCCTGTCTCGTGACCACAGGTATCATTGATATGCTTGAGGTCATCCAAGTCAAGAAAAAGAACCGAAAAGACAGTGCCAAAACGCCGGGCTTTTTCTATTTCAGCATCAATATCAGAATCGAGAAGATCTTTTTCATAGGTGTGGGTTGTTTCATCAAGAATCGCCCGATAGGCAAACACCTCATACTGATCTGCTTCGATTATAGTCGGCTTCTTGAGAATGTTTCGCACATTCTGCATGTAATCTAATGCCGCAACCTGCATGCTGACATTCCGTTTCAGCAAGCGAACCATGTCATTCCGGTGTTTTATGATATCTTCGAAAATCCGGCGTGATTCTTCGCTGCTTTCAATTATGATATGGGTAAGAAGATATACTGCCTCAGTATAGATCCGATGTTTGAGCCTGGCGGTAATTTCCTTCAACTTTTTTTGTTCTTCCGGGCTTCCCTCCCGTTCACCAGCAAACACTTCCACCAGGCTGAGGTCCAGCAGTTTCTCTTTTAGAAGCTTTGCTTCGCGCAAAATGATGCTCTTCCCGGCTTTTTGGTTTTCCCGCAATGACATTAAAAATCCTTTGATAATACAAATAATGTATTGCGTTTATGCTTTTGTTAGCAAACAACACGCCAACCGATTGAATTCTCTCTATAGAAAAAACCTAATCGAAAATTGAGGCGCAACGCGAAACCATTTGCGTTTAAACGATTAAGCGGAAATCTAATTTTCTCTATGTGTTTCAAAAAGAAATATTCTTGTTTTTAAAAATTAAACATTGAAAAGACTTCCGCTGCATACAATCGATCGGCGATTGAAAATCATCACTTGTTTTGCCATTATTTATTCACTTTTCATTGGCACAGACTTTGCAATTCCCTTTTTGCAAATTTTTACAAACCTAAAGGAGGTGTCGTATGAATAGCCTGATTCCATGGAAATGGGGCCAGCACAATGCGGCGCCAGCCAGTGTGAACAACTGGTTTGACCGCATATGGGAAGACCCGTTTGACAGTTTCCTGCCTGCATTAGGCTCGTCGTTTACGTCCAAGATTCCGTCGGTCGATGTATCCGAAGACAAAAAGGAAGTGAAGGTACGTGCTGAAATTCCGGGAATGACCGAGAAGGACATCGAGCTGACATGGCACAATGGGGTATTGAGGGTTCGGGGTGAGAAGCAGGACGAGAAGGAGGAGAAGAAGAAAAACCGGTATTACAAAGAATGCAGCTACGGCAGTTTCTCACGGGACATATATCTCGGTGAGTCGGTGGATTACAGCAAGGCAAAAGCAAAGTATAAAAATGGTGTCCTTACCGTGACATTGCCTAAAACCGAAGCAACGCAGAAATCCATTGAAGTAAAAGTTGAGTAATTTTCACCAATAACCACGAGGAGGTGGTCTGTATGTTGTGGGACATGGATATGTGGAGAGAAATGGACAGGCTTCGCAGGGATATGGACGGTTTGTTCGGCAATTATGGCCGCGTGACCGGTGCGACAACGTATCCGTTGATCAATGTATATGATGACAAGGATACAATGACTGTCACAGCCGAACTTCCGGGAATGAAGAAGGAGCAGGTTAATATCACGTATTCCGACGGGGTTCTGACCATTGCGGGAAAAACAGAGCCTTTGGCTCGCGTCAAGAGAATGACCGTGGTCCGGCAGGAACGGGCTGAGGGAGATTTCGAGAAATCGGTCCGCATTCCGACCAAGATTCAGCAGGATAAGATTAACGCTTCATTCAGTAACGGCGTTTTGACCATCGAGCTGCCGAAGGCTGAGGAAGCAAAACCCAAAACCATTGCCATCGAGGCAAAGTAACCGGAGGAGGTGAGCTTTATGACAGCCGATCTTGAAAAAAGAGAAAAGCAGGAAGTGAGTTCAACCGCCGCGGAACAGATGAGCCATAGTGGTCCCGCGTACAGTCCTGATGTGGACATTTATGCGTCGGACGATGAGGTTGTCTTTGCCGTCGACCTTCCCGGTGTTGCCAAGGGCGATGTCTCGATACAGGTTGACGAAACAAATACGCTTATCATAAAGGCAAAAAACTCGCATAAGGAACCAAGCAATAACGTGCTGAAACAGTACCAGATTGGCGATTATTACCGGGCGTTCCAAATTTCAGATGATTATGACAAGGACAAGGTAAGCGCCACACTTGAAAACGGTCTTCTCGAAATAACCGTGCCGAAGAAGGAGGCGGCAAAGCCGAAGAAGATTGAGATTAAGGCTTGACATTAAATCGGAGGCAGGCAGATTGTATTGTCTGCCTCCGAATATTACAAGAAAGGAGGTCCAAATATGAATTCAAAAATATTCCGATTGTTTGCCAAGGCGATCCTTCTGTCAATGCTGGTATTTGCCACGCCAGGTTGCGGTGAAAAGGCCGGGGTAAAAGACGAAGCTGCCCCGCAAGGAAATAGTGAAGCAGCGCAAGGGCCGGCAAATAGGAGGGAAGCATCCGAATCAGTACAAGAGGGAGTGGATTCTCTTTCTCAAAATGAAGCAAATGAGAAGCGAAAAGAAATAATGCAGGAGGCAATAGCCGCAATACAGGAAACAAGAAATGCACTCGCGGCTCTTGACAGCAATAACACAAAAGGAGCCTTGAATTCGCTGGAGAGGGCGACAGGCAAATTGGAACTGATTCTGGCAAGAGATCCTAATCTTGCACTGGCACCAATGGATATGAGTGTAAGCTCATATGATGTACTTACCACGCTTGAAGATATTAAAAAGCTGAATAAAGAAATTAAAAGGCTGATTGATGCGGGAGAGATGCAGGAAGCACGCAGAATTATTGCGAATCTGCGCTCCGAAATTGTCCTCAGTATCGTCAATATCCCGCTTGCGACCTATCCCCAGGCTATCAAGGCAGTATCACCATTAATTGATGAGGGCAAAATTCAAGAGGCAAAAACCGCTCTTGCAAATGCTCTGAGCACGCTGGTGGTTGCTGACCATATAATTCCTTTGCCTGTGGTGCGTGCAGAGGAAATGTTAAAAAAGGCTGAGGCGCTGGCTGAGAAGATAGACCGGGATGTCGTCGGCAATGATAGCCTTTCTACACTGCTTAAGAATGCCCGTTATCAACTGCAGATGGCTGCAGCGCTTGGGTATGGCGAAAGGAAGGATTATAATGCTTTCTATAGCCAGCTTGATGAGATTGAAAAAAAGACAGAAAAAGGCAAGTCCGGAAAGGGTTTATTTGATGATATCAAAGGATCCATTTCCGCGTTGAGGCGGAAAATCTTTAAATAATCCTTCAATTCCACGGGGCCGACTGAAGTTCTGCCGGCCCCGAGTTATCGAAAGACCAAACAATATACCGAGATTATTACTTATATAAGACCAACATCTTCGGTCAATCCTTCCTGCCATAAGTAATGCTATACCCGCGCTCAATGTTGACGCTAATGACAGCATGTTCAATCGTTAAATATTTTATTGTTTAATTTTTAAACATCATTTTGCGTTTGGCATAGTTCACGTTCTGATGTTCCTAAAAAACAAGTCAAATACGCCATTCAGCAATGGCACGGAGATTGCTGCTCTTATCTTGTCAAAAAAGGATATCTCGAATCAAATCAAGGAGGTATTCCATGAAAAAAATAATAGGAATCGACCTCGGAACAACAAACTCGTGTGTCGCAGTCATGGAGGGCGGAAAGCCGGTTGTTATTCCCAATGCTGAAGGAGCACGCACGACGCCGTCTGTTGTCGGATTCACCAAGGATGGTCAGCGGCTCGTTGGAGCCATCGCTAAACGTCAGGCAGTCACTAATCCCCAAAATACAGTGTTTTCTATAAAGCGGTTTATGGGACGCCGTGGTTCCGAGGTAGAGCAGGAAGAAAAAACGGTCCCTTACAGGGTGGAGGGCGGTCCGCATGAAGCGGTCAAGGTCAATATTGAGGATAAGCACTACACGCCTCCTGAAATTTCGGCCATGATTCTCCAGAACCTCAAAAAATCAGCGGAAGATTATCTGGGCACCGAAGTGAAAGAAGCTGTGATCACCGTGCCGGCATATTTCAACGACGCGCAGCGGCAGGCGACAAAAGATGCCGGCAGGATAGCAGGGCTTGATGTACAGCGTATTATTAATGAACCGACCGCAGCATCGCTTGCATACGGATTGGAGAAAAAAGGAAATCGAACCATAGCCGTCTACGACCTTGGCGGAGGAACATTCGACATTTCGATACTGGATATCGGTGACGGTGTATTCGAGGTCAAGTCCACCAATGGAGATACGCATCTTGGCGGCGATGATATTGACAAGAGATTTATCGACTATATTGCGGACGAATTCAAGAAGCAGCAGGGGATAGATCTTCGCTCCGACCCCATGGCGCTGCAGCGATTGAAGGAAGCTGCGGAAAAGGCCAAATGTGAGCTGAGCTCTTCAATGCAGACTACTATCAATTTGCCCTTTATAACCGCGGATGCCAATGGTCCTAAGCACCTTGACATGACCGTCACACGGGCAAAGTTCGAAGCGCTGGTGGGAGACCTTATTGAGCGTAGTATCGAACCATGCCGAAAAGCACTTGCGGACGCACATGTAACCGCAAAGGATATAGATGAAATAATCTTGGTTGGCGGTTCAACGCGAATGCCGGCAGTGCAGAAACGCGTTGAAGAATTCTTCGGCAAAGTTCCGAACAAGAGCGTCAATCCGGACGAAGCAGTGGCTATAGGCGCTGCAATTCAAGGGGCAATCCTCAGTGGTGACAGTTCGGTGAAGGACACATTGCTGCTGGATGTTACCCCCCTGTCGCTCGGTATCGAAACCCTGGGCGGCGTCATGACCAAGCTTATTGAGCGAAACACAACTATACCTACGAAGAAGAGTCAGGTTTTTTCAACCGCTGACGACAACCAGACAGCCGTTACCATAATGGTGTATCAGGGAGAGCGGGAAATGGCAGCGCATAACCGTCTTCTTGGTAAATTCAACCTTGAAGGGATTCCGCCGGCACCTCGTGGCTTGCCCCAAATAGAGGTTACATTTGATATTGATGCCAATGGAATTCTAAATGTAAGCGCTAAGGACCTGGGTACTGGCAGGGAACAGCAGATACGGATTGAATCTTCAAGCGGCTTGTCAGAGGAACAGATAAACCGTATGGTTAAGGATGCAGAAGCAAATGCCGCTTCGGATAAAGCTGAAAAGGACAAAGTGGAGATTAAGAACCAGGCGGAACAGATCATTTATCAGACCGAAAAGACTTTGGTAGAAATTGGCGATAAGATACCGCCCGATGAAAAAGCCAAGATAACGGCATCGGTCGACAATCTGAAAGAACGACTTAAAAGCGGAGATACATCGGCGATCAAATCAGCTATGGATTCCCTTATGCAGGCGTCGCATGCAATGGCCCAGCATATGTATCAGCAGCGGGCGCAAAGCGGTCAATCAAGGTCGGGAGCACAAACAGAAATGCATACCGGCGGCGGTGCTGCACGACATGACAGCGGCAAAACTGAAAGTTCCCCGGCGGGGCAGGCTGTTGATGCTGATTTTGAAGTCGTCGATGATAATAAATGATGAACATATATCGTATTAAAGGGGAAAAAATGTATAAGGAGGTTTAACTGTAAAACAATAGCGCAGGGGAGGCATATATGAAGCTACGCAACCGCCATATTTTTGCTGCAATCTTCATCATTCTTTCCAGTGCTGTACTTTTCGACTGCAAGTATTCTTTTGCTGATTCCGGCAGGCCCAAAGAGGGAAGCATAGATTTCGGAGCGAAGGAGAATCCCGCCCTTGGTACAAGCGCCAGAATGGGTGCCTTCAGAAATATCTTTGCCGATGTGGCCGAAAAGGTTGTTCCCACTGTGGTATCCGTAATCCCCACAAAAATCGACACGATAGTTTTTTATAAGAATCCGTTCTATAATTTCTTTGGCGATCCCTTCTTCAACGATGATCCCTTCCAGTTTTTCTTCGGTAACCCCCGCCGTCGCGGTCAGCCGCGCAGCCAGGAGCCGGAAGTTGAAAAACAGCAACGAAGGCAGCAGGGACTTGGTTCCGGCGTAATAGTCTCCGAAAGCGGGTATATATTAACCAATTTCCATGTCGTTTCCGGAGCAGACGAAATTGAAGTGAAACTCAACGACGGAAGGACTTTTGAAGCCACTATCGTGGGAAGCGATTCTCTTTCGGATGTTGCGGCACTGAAGATTTCTGACGATGTGGATGATTTGCCTGTTGCATATCTTGGAGATTCCGACAAGCTCAGGCCTGGCGATTGGGTTATCGCAATTGGGAATCCATTCAGTCTGACATCAACGGTTACGGCAGGCATTGTATCGGCAAAGGGGCGTGAAGTGAGCGGGGGCAAGTCGTACCAGAATTTTATACAGACTGATGCCGCGATTAACCCGGGAAACTCGGGTGGTGCCCTTGTCAATATTGATGGTGAATTAATAGGAATCAACACAATGATTTATACCCGAACCGGCGGCTATATGGGTATCGGCTTTGCCATACCGGTCAACATGGCCCGAAGCATCATGGAAGACTTGATTTACCATGGTGAAGTTGTCCGTGGATGGATAGGCGTGGCGATTCAGGACATGGATCCGGCAACCCGCGAGGCGCTGGACTTCGGCAAGAGAAAAGGAGTTCTGATAAGCGATGTATACAAGGGGCAACCGGCCGACAAGGCGGGAATCAAGTCGGGAGATATTGTTTTGTCAATAGACGGCAGAGAAGTAAATACCACCAATCAACTCCGTAATGTCGTCGCAACGATAAAGCCAGGGAAAAAAGTGCCTGTTGTCGTGTTTCGCGACGGAAAGCAGATAACTCTCGATCTGAAGGTTGCACGCAGGGATGACGACAAAATAGAAAAGCTTGCAAGCAACGAGGAGGATAATATTAGCGACCAGAAGAAGGAAAAGCTGCATAAGAAACTGGGGATAGAAGTCGCTAATATTAGCAGCGACCTTCGTGAAAAATATGGCATCGATAAGGACACGCGCGGTGTTGTCGTATTGGATGTTGACGCGGAATTTCGCGATGCACGAGGCGCCATAAAAGAGGGTGATGTAATAATGCGGGTAAAAACAAGCCGGACCGATTTTGTCAATATTTCGAATGTTAAAGATTTTGAAAATGCTACAAAGGATGTGGAAAAAGGCGATTCGGTTATGTTCCAGATTCAGCGAAACGGCAGCAGTTTCTTTGCGGCATTCAAGCTGCGTAAATAGGTATTTGTTACGGGCGGGATGCACCTCCATGGATCCCGCCCGGACCGTAAGTATCTGCAGGCCGAAGTTGAGGGGTAACCGTGGATGAAATACAAACAAAACGAAAGACATTTCAGCACTGATAAGCCAGAAAAGAAGATTAATGTGCTTGCCGTATGTACGGATAACGATACTATTGATTGTGTTTCACTATCACTCGATCGGGCCCGGTATAATGTTTCTTTTATAGATAATGAGAGCGAAGTTTTGGCAAGGCTCAAAGATGAAGCTGTTGATGTATTGATTTTAGATGTTGAGATTGCCCCGTGCGAGAATATCGATATAGTAAGTTTTATCAGATCGACAGTATCGAAGGTCAAAATACTTGTTTTAGCGCCGCCGCAAAGAATACGCGAGGCAACGAACGCCATACGGCACGGGGTATCATTGTTTCTTGTCAAGCCTGTTGAACCCGAGGATATCCGGGTTGTTATAAGCCGGCTTAGCGGTGATCTGGTCAGGTCCGCTGAACGTAAGGATTTCGAATATCGCACAGTCGTTGATCTTATGGGCGGATGCGATTCGATGCGCAGGATTTTGCATCTTGCAGGTAAAATCGCCCCCACAACATCAACGGTCCTCATCAGCGGCGAAACAGGCACCGGCAAGGAACTTCTTGCCAGAATTATACACCGGCTTTCAAACCGGGACGACGAACGTTTTGTACCGGTCAATTGCGGTGCAATACCCGAAACCCTTTTCGAGAGCGAATTATTCGGACATCGCAAAGGCTCTTTCACAGGTGCAGACAGGGACAAGGTCGGCCTTGTCGAGTCAGCTCATCAGGGGACACTTTTTCTTGATGAGATTGGAGAACTTACGCCGCAGTCCCAGGTGAAACTCCTTCGTTTTCTTCAGGAGCGCACGTTCAGACGAATAGGGGATACGGTGAGCCAGCGGGTGAATGTCAGGATTATTGCAGCGACCAACAGGGATTTAACAAAAATGGTTGAGGAGGGCACTTTTCGTGAAGATCTTTTTTACAGGCTGTGTGTTTTTCATCTGCACATGCCGCCTCTTCGCGAACGGAAGGAGACAATCCCGAACCTTGTGCGTTTCTTTATGCATCGGTTCAATCAATCCTGCGACAGGAATATTTTCAGAATATCTCCGGGCGTAGAACGTGCCTTGATGAGTTATTCATATCCCGGCAATGTGCGCGAGCTTGAAAATATCATTGAACGCGCATTTGCGCTTGTTGAAGGTGAAGAACTAACCGAGCAGGAACTTCCCGAATCTCTCGTCCCTGAACCACTTCTGTTAAAAGGTCCCCTATATTCCATCTCCTCAAACGATGGATTTCCAACGCTTCAGGCTATAGAGCGGCGGCATATTGAGGAGGCACTGAGGATTGCTGAAAACAATTATGGCCGAGCCGCGGAAGCGCTTGGGGTATGCCGGGCAACGCTATGGCGGAAGCTGAAGCAATATGGAATTAATCGCAATTAAGATATTTACCGGTCATGCCAAAAAAGATAAGCTGCAAAGCTTCATACGAAGATAGATTTGGAATAAGATTTATTTGCAGGATATAATTATTGAATATTTGTAACTACTCAGGTTTCTGCGTAACAACAGCTTGCCGAGTGCCGCTCACCTCGATACGACAAAATTGTCTACTCGGTGAGCGGCGTACCGAGGCAAGCGATAACGGAAAAGTACCTGAGTAGTTACGAATATTTAAATTTATAGGCAGCATGGCCTAAACTGAATTTCGTGGTCCAAATCCATGGCCCAATTGTGGCCCAGTCGATTTTCAACCATCACAATACCAATCGGTTACGATAGGCTGCAAAGACTCCCCTCACCTCCATACTTCGCTCCGCAACGCAGTGAAGGAGCGAAGTATGCCGTGCCGAAGCTTCCGAGTGAAGGCGGGTAATCTTCGCCTCATAAATCAGCCGGACAGTTTCTTGATCTCCGCAAGCCTTTTTCCGACATGGGTGCGCAGCCGCGGATCCTGTATTTTCCCGGTCCATTCCTGTGCCTTCGCCCAGTTGAACGATCGCGGAAAGATCAGTTCGGGAAAATACTTGAATTGATTGCCTTTTCTTCCGGAAAGATACAGACAGTCAAGAAGGGCTTTTTCCGGTTCGGCCACCAGGAATTCGCCGTTTTGCTTGTACCAGTTGAACCCGAAGAAAAAATCAGGCGCGATCCGGTGGATTGAGAACACGCCGAGGGCGGTTGTTAGCGTGCGCGTATGAGCAAGGGATGCACAGGTAATCATCTGAGGAATTTGTTCGATAATGCCATGAATATGCAGCGCTGAAAGAAAGGAGATATATGTGCGTTGCCCTCCCGGCAGATACGGTATGATACGAAATGGAGATATTGGGGCGATTGATGTTTCCGCCCATACCCCCCGGCAGATTTTCACCAGCACATCCTGTCGGCACAGATGGTTAAGGCCTTGCACGACGTTCGACAGAGATTTGCCGGAAACGGCATGAGCTTCACGAGTGGTGAATATTATCCGATGAAGGTTTTTGACGTGTCGTAGAATTGATTGGCGTTTCATAGCAACGCCCCGATAAGATGAGAAACGATCAGGCGAATCTCGTCCCATCGGTCAGCTTCTTCGTAGAGCATTCTCTGTTCGTGGGGAAAAAAAGAAAGCACGGTGTCGTCAAACTGCTTGAAATCAACCGAATAAATATTCTCCATTGCTTTTTTCAGCATTTCCTTCTTTGCAATAGATACGTTTTCTTTCGATACCTTCGCCTGAGTGCTGAGTAGATACAGGTCAAATATATCGCGGGCCTGCGTGGCCGACCTGCCTGCAAGAGCCCCTATTTTTTGCTGCATGGCTGTCTCGGCACAGTAGTGCGGGCATATGAGCGGCGGGAGACGAAGTGTTCTGAGAATTTCGGCCCGTATTGATTCAATCCTGACACCCGGATCAATTCCTCGTCTTGAAAACTCGATCTTCGTAAAGAGATCGTCGCCGTCGGAAGTGATAAGATGTATCTTGAAACGTTGTGTTGTTTCTGTCTGTTTTGCCTTTGATATTTTAGGAGGAACAACGCGTGTGACGCCAAACGCTGCACATGAATCCAGCAAAGAACGTGCGGATAGCACCGACATTACCTTGTCCTGCAAGTCTGCGACACCAATATCTTGGGCGTCAAGATCCATGTCTTCAGAATACCGGGGGCTGCCGAAGAAAAACCGCATATTCACACCGCCTTTTAATACATAGTGGCCCGGTTTGAGCTTGCGCGCAAGGAGGCGGAGTATCTCCAGATGAAACAGCTCCCGCAGTTGCAGGGGAGAGTATGATATTGTATTCATATTATGTAATATAGTTTATTTGTAACTAAATTAATGTATATATAGTCTAGGCAATATGAAAAAAATCATGCGTCTATTTTTTCAGAAGCAATGCAGATCCATACCGACACTATACTGGCCTGACTGACAATCTTGATGAACGCATAGTAAAGCACAATGCCGGACAGGTTACGTGAGCAAGCCAGAATGTATTTAGGAACGCAGCCACACCCGGCGTACGGAAGCTTTTTATTCTGGATCTTTATATTTCATATTGATACAATTAAATGTTTAAGCATTAAACAGCGCACCAATATTTATGCTGTTAAAACATGGAATTTACATTGCATGAAAATGGCATTTCCTTTGCTGTATTGTGCCTGAAAAAAATAAATAATAACGGGTGAGCCGATATGAGTGGAACAGCAGGTAATAATTGCGCCAACAATAATATGAAATCAACAAGAAGCGTGTTAGAGCAGGCCCGTCAGCGCCATGGCAATATAT
>JAFGMP010000377.1 GCA_016927495.1 Candidatus Latescibacterota bacterium
ACTGGATAGCACAATCACCCCATACAATCCGATGGGAAGACGAAGGCTTTTTCGAAACCGTAAACATCGAGTTTTCTTCGGATAGCGGCACAACTTGGTCAACCATAGCTGAGAATATCGATGCTGCAGCCGGCTCATACGAGTGGACACCGGAAAAAGCCTCAGATGAGTGTCTTTTGAGAATCGTGAATGCTGAGAATTCGGGTGTGCTCGATGCAACAGACGAACCGTTCACTATCTACGGCCCAACCGAATCTATTGAAACGAAACCGCTGGAATTTTCGGTCAGCCAGAACAGCCCTAATCCGTTCAATCCGTCGACCACAATCAGCTATATCATCCCCGAACCGGAACAAGTCACCCTGGAAATTTACAATGTGGCTGGGCAAAAGGTTATCACGCTGGTTGATAGTTTCATGGACAGCGGACAGCATGAGATTGTATGGGATGCTTCGGATTATTCGTCGGGATTGTATATATGTCGTGTATCAGCGGGACAGTTTTCCGGGTTCAAAAAAATGTTATTGATGAAGTAAGATCATATTTAGCTGCATATAGTATATATAAGGAGTATTAAAAAAACTCAGGAATGTTATAGATATCATTAGTGTAGGGACAGAATATATTCTGTCCCTACAGCTACTGTACTGACTGCCAACACAAACCCATTATTATCATATCCGTGTTCATCCGTGGCTAAAAATTTTTTTAATACAACTTGGGATTATCTGCCGTCGAGAGCTTTCTCTATACCCTCAATTAAAGCCGGATGATCGGGTTCAACATCCGAACTGAACCGTGCCATGATCTTCCCTTTTCTGTCGATCAGGAATTTTTCGAAGTTCCACCGTATAGGCCCCGGAAATTTCGAATTCGTTTTTTCTCCCGTTAAAAATGCATACAGCGGCGCCTGATACTCACCCTTTACAGCAATTTTCTCGAAAATCGGAAAATCTACAAGATAGGTATCGTTACAAAACACCAGAATTTCCTTCCCATTTCTTGGCTCCGACCCGAAAGAATTGCTGGGAAAACCGAGCACAACGAATCCTTTGTCTTTATACCGGTCATAAATTTGCTGAAGTTTGAGAAATTGGGGTGTATACCCGCATTCTGATGCGACATTGACAACAAGCACAACTTTATCTTTATATTGATCGAGTTTCACTTCACTGCCGTTGGCATCATTTACGAGATAATGGTAGAAAGAGCGTTTATTGTATATCTCATAAGCATATGGCAAAGTAATTAACAATATTAAGAGAACTATAAATCTGGCAACTATTTTCATATCGAAATCCTGTTATAAAAAAATATTTCGTTTCTTATTATACTCCTGTGTTTAATAGAATTTCCAAAAAAATTGGTACTGTAGAATAATATTTTATGTATTATACTGCATATTAAGCAAACAATTTACATCATAATGATTAACCGGTTTATACGTAAATCTGCAAACACAATTTTTGTTCGATGAATACAACCGGTGAAATTCAAACGTTATCTTAATATCGAATACTGTCATGTTCCATAACCTTAAAACCGGAATATTGTACCGTAATCCGTCGCCTCACCTGAAAAGCGTACATGCCTATTTCCCGTCGGTCGTCGTCATGGCCAACGGTGAAATGCTCGCAAGCTTTGTGCTCGGAGAAGGATTCGAATCGGTAAACCTCCACACTCACCGGGCGCGGTCTACTGATTACGGCGAAACATGGGCATATGAGGGTGAATTGTACCGTAAACCGGAGAACTGTCTGGTTTCCGATTTTGCACGTATTGCGAGAATGCCGGACGACAGCATTATTGCGCTTATTTCGCAGTCAGATCGTTCCGCCCACCCGGATGAGGGATTGGCTAATCCTGCGACGATGGGTTTTGCTCCTACCGAATTATTTACCATAAGGTCAGCAGACTATGGAAAAACATGGACGTCACCGGAAAAAATCGACTCACCGCTGGGTAACACTTCTCTCGAATTATGTGCTCCGATAACCCCACTCTCTGGTGGCAGATGTCTAATTCCAACATCCACATGGAGAGACTGGAACGGCAATGATCACCACGGGCACCGTATGGTGGCGCTGGTATCCCACAATAATTGCCACACGTGGCCTGAGTATGTTGATATTATGGTCGATCCCGAACAGCAGCACTATTACTGGGAATCGAAAATTATCGAACTGCCGGATGGTGGTCTTCTTGCGGTCGCATGGGTGCATAATCACGAGAAAAACAAAGACCTCCCAAACCACTATGCTTTAAGTAAAGATGGTGGAAATAGTTGGACAGAACCGGAGTCGACCGGACTTTTGGGACAGACACTTACACCGTTTCTGATCGAAAATAACCGTATTTTGTGCATCTACCGCCGTATGGATAAACCTGGGCTGTGGGCAAGCATTTCAAGACTTGACGGTACGCAATGGATTAATGAATCACATTATCCTCTTTGGGGATACGGGGCAACCGGTCTCACCGGATCGAGCGATAATATGGCACACAACTTCAATGTACTTAAGTTCGGCGCACCCTGTATCACGAGGCTCCCGGACGGATCGATTTTTACTGCTTTTTGGTGTTATGAGCAGTGTGTTTCGGGTATACGATGGTTTAGATTCACGGTGTGATAATAAAAAAGAGGCTGCCGATGATTTATGTAAAGTTATTACATCATTTACAAAAAAAAATTATTAGTCTCAAGTACCTTCGTTTTTTTGTTTTTGTTATTTTTATTCTTGCAGCACAGTATGTTTACTCCCAGACATGGGTCGAGGATACCTTCGAGGATTTCGACGATGGCTTGCTCGACGCATCGGGACAGAACATATATGTCAGCCGTGACGGTAAAATCCGCACCATACACCGATTCGATATCAATGATGACGGTTACATCGACCTGCTGTTCAACAGCACCCACAACGATTATGCCTTTGTTCCTTCCACAATTGTGTCGTCTGCCGGGAACAGACGGATACAATCCGGTGAACTGGCAGTTGAGGGGAGCCTGGCAGCTGAAATTGCCGATCTTAACCGTGACGGCTTTCCGGACATCATTTTTTGCCCCGCACCGAGCGGTGTCCAACGGTCACGCCGTTTTGTAACTATCATCTGGGGCGGGGAGGATGGCTGGCCATCGCACAGGAGTAATGGTATCCTTCCGACACATGGGGCCCGGGCACTGGCTGTGGCCGACCTGAACTGCGACTTATGGCCTGATATTGTTACCCTCAATCATGGAGCATGGCTCCCGGGACAACCTGAAGGGAATATTCTACGCATATATTGGGGAAGCGAACGGGGCTTTCTTCTTCAACGATACCATGATATCGGGATTCAGGGAGCATCCGCTTTAACATCCGGAGATTTTGATTCTGACGGCTATTCCGATACTGCGGTGTTGGCATCGGATGGAATTTATATTATCCATGCCGACTTATCCATAGAATCGGATGAAAACTATATGCTTGAAAAAATAATTCTGAAAGGCAGCGGATTCTCGTGTTTAAGCTCATACGATTCCGATAGTGACGGCTATACCGACCTTATTATTGGCGGCAACAATAAAACCATTCACATTGTTCCCGGAAAAGAAGGCCGAACCTGGGGTAATGCCGGAATTATTGAAGGATTCAGCGCATCGCACATATCGGCCGGGGACATTGATGGCGACAGTTATCCCGATCTCGCTCTTTCATTCTTCTCACAAATACGAGCAGGTGGCGGGGAAATGACCGGCGGGGAAGCGGATGTTGGGCAGTCCGTCAATATCCTCTGGGGTGACGACTCCGGTTTTTCCACAGAACGTTTTACAAGCCTCAATGCACCTTATAACATTGCATCGGCAATTGTGGATTTTGATGGTGACGGCCTCAATGATGTTATCTGCGCCATACATCAGGGAGAGAAGTTATTTGACGCTGAATCGCTTATCTATTACGGTATGGGTAACAGAAAATTTCAACGCGGTAAAACGGGAATTCCAACGATTGGAGCCTACCATGTAAATGTAATAAAAGAAACCACCGGAAAAAAGGTTCACGCCGTATTCAGCAACAGCAAAGGCGGTAATCTTCGCGAGGAGGTACCGCTGAATCTTTACTGGGGCAGTCCCGATGGTTTCGATCCCGGCCGTCGTCTTCAGATCCCTTTCAGAAGTGGCTACGAGGCAACCGCTGCCGATCTTGATGCCGACGGTTTTGTCGATCTAATCGCTATTGATGAAATGCACGGCGGCCAGAAAGCCGAAGCGGACCCATGGCACGGTGTGAATATATTCAAAGGCGGGCTCTCAGGTTTCGACTTTGAAAAAGGGCGTACGGTTCTCCATGAGGTCAACGCGGGAACGAGCAATGTCGCAGACCTCAATCGTGACGGTTTTCTCGATATTGTCGTTGGATTTTTTGAGCGCGGGGATGGCGTTTCAACGGAATTGGTCATATATTACGGCGATTCTGAAGGTTACAACATTAAAAACAGGACTGCAATACCTTGCGAAGGCCGTTCGAACAGCCCGATGATAGCGGATTACGATAAGGACGGCTGGCTCGATATTGCGGTGAACTCTTTTATCGAAAATAAAGTGCGTATTTTTTACGGTGACAGTGACGGATTCAATGAAAATAACGTTAAATCGGTTGATGTTCCGGGTGTTATCGATCTTGAAACCGCTGATCTGAACGGTGACGGATGGCTCGATATTATTGCATGCAGTTATTATGACAATGTGAACAACCACAATGACACCGGTGTTTTATTGTTTTGGGGGTCTTCGCAGGGATTCCAACACTGGAACTCGCAATGGTTGCCCGGTATTACTCCGCTCGGGCCTGTGATTGCCGATTTTGACGCCGACGGTTATCTCGATCTGTTTTGTCCTCACTATCACGGTGAACTTCACCGTGAATTACTCCCCTGTTATCTCTACTGGGGTGGGTCGGAAGGATTTTTTCCCCGTCGCAGAACCGTGCTTATCAACGATTCCGCGGCTGACGGTCTTGCGGCGGATTTTAACCGTGACGGCCTGCTCGATCTTGCTGTCGTGAACCATACAATCGACGGCAACCACAATGCAGCACTCTCGAAAGTGTATTACAATAACGGCAGCCGGTTTACAGCGCCTGACAGAATCGAACACCTGCCATCGCCGGGTGCTCATTGGATGTGGAATGAAGATATGGGGCATATTTATGACCGGTCATACCGTCAAACCTACGAGTCATCTGTTTTCGAGTGGGATGGTAATGCCAATCGCGGAAAACTCACATATAACGCGGAAATTCCGGCAGAAACCAAACTTCGGTTTTTAGTTCGTGCTGCAAATACCGGTGACCTGCTTGCTAAACAATCATGGAGATCTGTTGAATCGGAAACATTCACACTAAATAAAGAAGACCGGTTTATGCAATACAAAGCCGAATTTATATCGGACAACGGAGACCGTTTTCCGGTGCTTGACCGGGTGACAATCCAATTCAACAGGTGACTGTTAATATATTTTTCTTGGTTGTGGTATCATCGAAAAAATGGAGAAAAAACTGCATGTATTCACAATCGCAAATTACCGAAACAGTCGAACGTTTCCGGCAGAGCTTCTGGAGAAAAACGCATATGGATCATCCGCCGGTGGGTGTTGTCTGTGACGGTACATTACTTCCCGTAAACTATATGCGTTCAGGATTTTCAGGATCAGAGCTGTTTCCCGGTGATATACACAAAAATCTGTTCTCAACGGATTATGATTATACCTCAGTTCATCGTGGAGTCTTCACCGATAACTGGGTACCCTTTAACTCGGCATGGCGTGCCGTTCCCTGGATCGAGGCGATTTGCGGCTGTCCTGTACGCTATGCATCAGGTTCGCTCGCTCCCGGCCATTGTGTTGATTCGATAGATGATTTAAGGGAGTACATATTACCTGCAAATAAAACCTGGCTGAAAATACTGGAACGTCAGACGAAAGAACTTGTCGCTTCCGCTCCGGCTGACTGCTGGATCAGCCCGTCAATTCTGCGCGGTCCCTCGGATATTCTTGCGGCAATGCGCGGCATGACCGATTTCTATATGGATCTGTATGATAATATACAGGTTATCGATGAGATGGCCGGCCGTATTAATAAACTGTTCATCAACATTCTCGACAGGCATTTCTCAGTTGTTCGGCCAAACCTTGGAGGCTACGGCCATATTTACGGCTACTGGGCGCCGGGAAAAACCATCACCATTCAGGAAGACGCTCTGGGGATGTGTTCACCCGATGTATACAGGGATGTTTTCATGAAGTACAATGCGGATATTGTCAACCACCTTGGCCTGTATGTCCTGTTTCACCTGCACAGCACGGGCTATGGCCACTACAGAGATGTGCTCGAAATCCCCGGTTTGGCCGGCCTTGAAATGACGATTGAGGAAAACGGCCCGCCGCTTCATGAGATGGTACCGTTCTTACGAGAAACGCTGGAACGGTCACGGCTCATTCTGTTTGTGCATCATTATTTCGAGGATGTACCCCATGTACTCAAACAAATTCCGCACGAGGGCCTGTTTCTGATTATTTCGGATAAATTCATCAAATCTGAAAATGAATTCAGAGCATTCAAAGAAAAAAACTGGTAAAATAAATAGTAGTGTATACCCGCATGTCTGCCCTGATATTTTTTTGGATTTCCTTCGTGTCTTTGTGGTTAAATGTATTAAAATAAAGGAGTTGTGTCCATGGTTATCAAAAAAAGCCAGGCATTTAATATCACCAAGCGGGATGTCAACATGTGGATTTACAACGGCAAGGCTGAATGTCGCCATGCCGCTGTTGTCTATCAGGAAACCGTCAAAGGGCATGCGGAAGAATTCTACCACAGCAAAAGCGCCTTCATTTTCTATATCATCGAGGGCTCAGGCACATGGATAATTGAAGGCAAGGAATTTCCCGTTGAAACCACCGATGTTGTGATAATACCGCCCAGGAAAAAATTCTACTACAAAGGCAACCTGAAACAAATCTGTATCACCACACCTTCATGGGAGGAACGCTTCGAACATCATGTCCGGGATGTGGAATTGTGAGAAACCACATTTATTCCTCAATCACTTCTATGCCGTTTATCACCGGTTCGTATCTGCCTGTCTGGCTCACTGGATTCAGGGATACGATAAGGTCGTTTTGAACCTGAATACCTTTGAATTCCTTGACAACCGATTTTCCTGCTTTCCCGGATTCTGCAGATATGTCAAAACCTTTTAATACAGGTTTGTCCTGAAGCGCCACATCGAACACCCGCTGACCTTTTCCCAATCCGTCTGGTTCGGCAAAATAAAGCCTGATCGTGTAATTACGCGTTTCTGTTGATCCTTTAGCGAGTGATATAGCTATACGGTGCAATCCTTTACCCCCGGAAGAAACTATCCAGGGCAAATCGACGTCCTCGAACAATGAACTGTGGTGAAGAAACCACTCGGGATTCCCGGGTGTCGTCGTGACCGTAATCTCCGGCGATGGGCCGCCCACATTGGGATAATCGAGCCAGAGCGTGCCGTTGTCAGCACGGCGGTCGCCGGGAGCGCCGAAATTCAAGCCTATGTTCCTGATCGGTTCCTCACCGAATTTGAATGTATTGTATGTCCACAGTTCATTCTCCGGCATGTGTACCAGCGCAAGCGATGTCTGGTTCTGGTAGGCGCAGTTACAGGTTCGTGTGTAATCGGGAGCGTTCAGTACACCATCCGCAGCAACCAGAACGGCGGTGCATCCCGATTTAAAGCCCCCGATATTTCCGGTTCCGCTATCATTAGTGAGGTCATAAAAACCAGCGGCGCCCGACCGGAATGTTATAAGATTTTCGCTCGCTATCGGATAGTTACAGCCATACATACGTGTCCATCCCCATTCAACATTCACATACGTAAACGGATTGACCCGGTATTCCGGTTCTCCGGTAAGAAGATCGAACATATTGCCTTCGGTGATGATTTTTTTACCGTGAAGGATAGGAAATGTGGGATATTTAAGCGCTTTATCCCAAATTAGATTTCCGCTGCCTCCCCGGAATGTGTTCATGCGCTCTCCCGTTTCACTACTCACCATATCCCGTGATGGGCGGGTACTTTGCAGCAGAATATCATGTTCCTCCGAAAAACTGAGGAACGAACCGAAAACATGTGCTGTGTCTTCCCAGAGAAGATTGCCTGTGCGAATATCGAGAGCACAAAGACGGTAATCCTCCGGAACAGTTTTTCCCCGGCGCAGAAATTGCCCCTCGACATGAGGAGGAAGTTTATCGAGACAAAACAGTATGTCTTTACCAACTGCAATACCGTTATGCAGAAATCCGTACCGTGATTCGAATTGCCATTTTACCTCGCCGGTGTAGCGGTCCATAACTACCAGTTTCTTGCTCGCACTGGTGTCGAAATCCTCCCATATCGAATACTCTTTTTTCTTTGTTGGTACAAGATCAGAGAAAGCGACGAAATCGCTGCCCCCGATGAGCAGGTCGCCATATACACCGATGTATCCCCATGGCGGTATGACAGGTTTTTCCGCTTTCGGATCTTCAGGCGGTAATGTTATTACCTTTAAGGTCTCGCCGGTGGCGGTATCGAGAACATGACTGCTGCTGCCCTGAATCACATAAACTCTGTCGGGTGTGGCAATAAAGTTTGTTCCGCGAATATTCGCTCCGGGTATATGTACCTGATTGTATCGTGTATCTGTCGGCGTATCTTTATATGTTTCATCATAGTACACATTGTATGTGCCAAGATCATGAAGGGGGACTTTCCAGATTACTCTCCCGGTGTAGACGTCACGGGCGCTCATGGAGTTTATCCCTTCGATAAATAACCTCCCGCCGATAATCTGTTCACCCGGTCCGTGACCGTGGCGGGGAAGGACATCTGTATTGGGGTTGCCACCGAACCATAGAATTCCGAGCGGGAGTTTGACAAGTCTGTCATCGGATTTGGCGGTATTGGCGATATTACCGTAATTATGCGTCCAGGAAGCCGAACCATCGAGTGCTCCTTCCCGCGTCATAACAGGATTCCCGGAATTATCGGAAACAACAAGCCCCGGGAATTGCTCCTTATTGATCGTCCGTGAAAGTTCATCGGATTTTATGCTCCCAATCCACAATTTACCGCCGTACGGGCGCATCGAATAATAGAAACGGTCAAGCAGATTGGCATCAACCGGATACCTGCCGGTATTCAGGTCATGTATGACGGTCAGAGATGCCAGATATGGAGGCAGGGTCAGCATATACGGATCACCGGTTAGTACTGCGATTCTATTACCGTACAGACCCGCATCATCAAAACGGCGATGCATGGCTTTTACTTTTTTTTCATCCGGATCGACAGCGATAATGTGAAGTTTTGAATTATTTATCAGAGCTTCCGGCAAATCACCGTCACCAAGGCCATAAAACAATGCATAGCCGTCCTTTACTCCCGTATCCTCCAGAATCGATAGCGCTTTTTTTGTGGCAGCTTGCGATGCTCCCGACGCTGTCGGGCGATTCAATATATATTTCGGATCTTTTTTACTGCTGCCGAAAGCCATAATACGGCCATCAAGTGTAACTGCAAACAATTTCCCCTGTGCAGCGATCAGTCTTTCGACAGTACCGTTAACCGTTTTCGCCCACGCGACCTCAGCGGTTTTTCCGTCCGAAGAGAGATTAATTGCCGTGATGTGATTCTCTCCTGATGCATACAGTCGGTTCCCTGCTTTTATAAGGTCTCCCGATGAATCAACCGGTATTCCCCAGAGAAAGTGTTCTTTCCACTTTGATGTTGCCAGCGTGGGAATTTCTGTTGTTTTCAGTTCCTGTTTTTTCCATGTATCGAGGCTTGAACCGATCCACCGGGAATCATAAGCCGAAACTGTCTTACCCGAAAAATAGAATGTGCCGCCGTCAAGAACAGGGTAACGGCCAAGGTGAGGACTGATCGCCAGACCTGTCTCAAGATCGTACATCGTAATGATTTGTTCGCGGTGATGATTGAAAAAAACGTTCTCTGTCGCGCATACGAAAGCACCGCCGGTTTTGCCGCTGCCTGCAAGCTCATAATATTGAAACTCGCCGGTATTACGGTCAAAACATGCCGGAACCGACCGTCCTCCCGGTATAAGCAACCTGTCGCCTGCGGCAACGAATGCGCCCTGGGGTGCAACTCCGGCAAATGACGGAGCGTTATGGGGCTGACGAATATATTGTGCCCCTGTGCTGTCATTTTTCCAGACGACCTTACCGGTATCGGCATCGAGCGCATAAATAAAGGTTCCCATGAACGGCCAGATGCTTGCACCGAAGTATACTATGCCGTCCTTAATAACCGGAGCGCCGCGTGCGGGCCATGTTGATATGAGCCTTTTGTTCCCTAAAATTTTACGTTCATTCGGGCCACCACGGAATTTCCACACCTGTTTCCCGTCCGATGCCTGCAGACAATATAAATAGCCGTCATCGCTGGAAAAACAAACCTTTCCGTTCCATGCGGCAGGAGGAAACCGCACAGGGCCATCAACATAAAAAGACCATTTCTCTTTACCGCTGTTAATATCGAGCGCAATAACTTTATCGCTGTCGTTGAATCCTAAAATAAGGTTGTTTCCTGCGACAATCGGTTCAAAAACCTTATCGTAATGCATGATGTCCTGGTTAAGGGGATCATCCCATGTCAAAGTACGCGGCGAGTACTGGTGAACCCATTCGAGATTAAGTTCAGCGGGCAGTTCCTCCGGGCATGCGGCGCTGCGGTTTGCATCATATCGCCACATGGGCCAATCGGCGCTTAATGCCATACTGTAATGTGTTGCAAATAGAATTACAACCCAATAAGCCGTTTTAATTGAACTAACGATACGGTGTTTATTAGCAGTATTTATCATAATATTTATTCTCCGTTGTTGATTATTTTTCCGGAAATCAGTTTACATGTTCTATGAGCATAGTGAGATATGGTTTCATCATGTGTCACCATGAGTACTGCGCCGCCGCTTTTTGTAAATTCATCGAAAGCCAAAAGGACAATATCCGCATTTTCACGATCGAGATTACCGGTTGGCTCATCCGCCAGAATAAGTTTCGGTTTATTGAGAAGCGCACGGGCGAGGGCCGTACGCTGCCGCTCACCGGTACTGAGTTCCGAGGGGGTGTGATGCATGCGGTCTGTCATGTTAAAGCGATGAAGTAATTCACGTGCGCGTTCCGATGCATCTGATCCGGGTATTGCCAGAGACGGCACCAAAATGTTATCCAATACGGTCAAATATGATATCAGGTGAAACTGCTGGAATACAAATCCGATTTCGGATGCACGAAATATGGCCCTTTTTTCAGGCGGCATCGAATACAGATTATTACCGCTAATTTCGACTGTCCCTCTGTCAGGAATCAGCAAACCGCCTGCCGCAAGTAAAAGTGTAGTCTTTCCGCTGCCGCTCGGTCCCTGAACACCTATAAATTCTCCGGACTCTATATGCATCGATACGGAATCAAGCGCAGCAATCGTACCTTTACGTCCGGAATATATCTTACTGACCATATTCAGATTAAGCACCTTATTGTCTATTCCTCTCTTAATATGTCGGCGGGATCCTGTCGGGCTGCCATAAGTGAAGGCACCCAACTCGCTCCGATGGTGAGCAGCGGTGCGGTTGCAATTACGAGGAGCAGCAGCTTAGGATTGAACAGCCTCGTTGCCATCTGTGTTTCCATATGAATGTCGCCGATAAACATACCCATGGCATAACCTGCCGAATAACCGATGAATGCCCCTATAATACCAATTCCGAATGCTTTAGTAAGAAATATGGAAAGAATCTGGCTCGACCTCAAACCAAGCGCACGTAAAATCCCGATTTCTGTTTTCCGTTCACGAACATTGCCAAATGCGAGTAGCCCGATCCATGCGGTACATCCTAAAATCACGACGGGAATTACCCACGATGCGAATTTCTCCCTCTCTATGCGAAGTGCAGACCTGTAGGTACGTTCGGCTGCAAGCGTCGAATCCGCAATGGCTTTGGCACGGTCCCGCGCTTTTGCGCGGGCAAGTGATTTACTTTCAAACTCAATAACCTGTGTATTGGGTAATATTTCGGAAACTGCATTACGGATTGAGGATATATCGTTTCCCTCACACAGGCATTTCAGGGCGAGAATACCGTTGATTCTCCCCTGTTTGTTTAGTAACTGCTGTGCCTGCCCGAGATCGATCCAAACCGTAATATCATCTTTGGTGCCTCGTTCAGGCTGACAGGTGACTACATCGAATGTTTTACCGAGTAACATAACCGTATCACCGGTTTTTATGTTGAAATTTCTCCAGAGTTCATAACCTATCACAATTTTACCCGGTGGAATAGCCTCTAAAATCGGAACCTGGGGATTAAAGTGTGTAAACGGAACCTCTCCGCGGGTTCCCATAAGGATAATGGTGCGGTTGCCCTTTTCAGGCCATTGAATTTTCTGCTCGATACTCGGCAGAAGGTGCCTGATAGTCATAATTCTGGTATTTGAAAGCTGTATTACATAGTCTTCGGGCATATCTTTCGAAACATATCCCTCGGCATAATAATCGCCAAGTGTCTGGTCTTTGGGAAGAATGAGGAGATTGAAACCCATTTCTTTCATGATTACACGATAATCATCCTCCATGACACGCATTTTTTCCTGGATTTCCGCTTCCTTTTGTTGTAGTATGTATTGCGTCTGAAGGTCATGGGCATCGAGGAGTGTTAATTCCGCAACAAGTACTCCGACGGCAACAAGAACCGATAAAACTCCCAGGCTGAAACTCAGCTTTTTATGTTTTATTTCCTTAATGACAAGATGCCATACTTTCATATATACTTCCTTTTCCTCGGTGTCAAAAGAGTAAAACTGAGAGCAATTGTTACGGCCAAAATTATTCCGAGGGCAATAATAATATTACGAAGGATATTGCCGGATGACTTTTCAGAAATATTTATCGATGATTTTGCAGGAGCAGTTACGGATTGTGCATCCGGTTTGACCGCCGAATCGTTTGTCGACAGCCGTGAACCCTCAGCAATTCCCACAACGGAGGAATCTCCATGTGTTGTCGAGTTTTCCGGATTGCCAACATTATTTACTGCTTCGCTACTGTCATTGTTACGGTTTATTTCTTCTGCAGCATCGCCGACAAGAGCGGAAAGCCCCACCAGAGGAGGCAAAGTAAGCTCCTCAACCCATTGTCCGGTAATGCCGGCATCCCAGTTAACCGACATAAGAAGGTCGACACCCGGATTCAATTCTTTAATTTGGCAGGAACATGGCCCTGTTATGAACATGCAGGCGTCCCGAATGTTTCTCTCGTTGATGCCATCTCCGATCAGAGCATACAGGACTATTCCCCTGCCGTAAACCGGAAAAGCCATCGGATAAGTCATATACTCGGTCAAATCCGGTTCGGTATTCATGAGCGTATCGATCAGCAGTTTTTCTGCCGGATTCCCGCGTGAAAGACGAATATAAGAAAACGCGATTTTCAATTCCGGGCCTGACGGACTGATCGGAACAAATTCATCCGGGCTGAAATCAGCGGCATTTGGCAGTACCAGTGTTTGTTCCATCACTTTTAGCTGTTTATCAAGCATAGCAGCGGCAGCATTATCCCGTACCTTATCACCGCACTCGAGGAGTATCCATACAACGGAATCACCATCGAGAATTCTTTCGGTTAACTCATGCCTCAACGGCGAATCCACCAGTTGCTGAGCTGCTTCTGCCGAAAGACGGCTTTCCAAAACAGGCGGCGCCATCCTCATGATTCCGGGATATCTTACAACAATAAACGGCAATTCGGGATTTTTAACCCGCCTCCAAAGTGTACCGATTTCATCAGGCAATGATTGTGTGATATCATATGTTTTTACCGAATAATTTGATTTGTTTGATAAATTTTCCAGCCACGAAATAACTGCTTTATCTTCGGTGGATAGAGAACTTTCGTAAAAAACATTCACTTCGTAATCATCCGCTGGCCAGCGTTCGAGTGCATAACGAAAAACAGGTACATTGCAGGCATAGGCAGGGTTATTACCGACAATCATACACACAAAAAAGAATGATACAATCCTGGATTTTATCAGGATGTGGCGTATAGCGATTTTTACTGAATAAAACATACTGTTGTTTTTGCCCTGTTTTTCAATGTTTCCGGTTAATTTTCATTGAGTTCGATTTAAAAACGACGCTTTATTTCGAGGATTTGTCAATATCGATAATCCTTGTTCCCTCAATATATTCTTTCGTTTCATACCTCGTTATATTATTAAGCTTCAGAGTAATATCCCGTAACCGTTTGACTTGTTCCTGGAGAAGCTTCATGGTTTGTTGCGGTGAATTTTCTTCATCATATCCACTCAAAAAAAGCTCGATGTAACCGGATAATACCTGTAACGGCTGATTCAACTCATGACCTGCTGCTCCGGCGGTTTCAAGCACTGCCTCGAGTTTCTCTTTTTTGATTCTTTCTTCTTCAACCCGTTTACGATCGGTAATATCAATTGCCAGTTTAAGAGCAAGCGGTGATCCGTCGGCATCGGAAAAAGGATATAAATATACCTCATAAACCCGTTTGTTAGGAGCCTCCCATTCGTAAGTTGCAGAAATGTGATCCTTCAGGACAATACGAACATGACAATCCTCACAAGGTTCCTGTGCATTACATAAGTATTCGTAACATTTTTTATTATGATGATTACCAAGTTCCTCGTAAAATTTACGATTGCAATACCGGTATTCATATTCGGGCGACTGAAGAATTACCAGCGCCGGAAGACCGTCGAGAAGAGAATACAGACGTTGCCGTTCTTTATTGAGGACGTCGGTTTTGTGATTCAGTTCCTTTGTTCTGCTTTTTACCTGTTCTTCAAGTTTTTCCTTTTGATTCTCCAAAAAACGTATTCTTAATTTATACGCTGTGGAAACTAATACTATTACACTAAACGCTGTAAGCAGTTTAAACCATAATGTGGACCAGAAAGGAGGAATTATTCGTATCCCAATTGAACAACCGGATTCATTCCAGATATTATCGTTATTGGAGCCTTTAACCCGGAATATATATTCCCCGGGATCTATGTTGGTATAATTTGCATATCGTCTCGTTCCCGAAAAAATCCAGTCCGTATCAAATCCTTCCAGAATGTATGCATATTGATTTTTTTGTGGTGATGAGTAGTCCAGTGCAGCAAATTCGAATGAAATGAAATTATCTTTATAGGAAAGAGTAAGTTCGGGAAATACCGAAAACGGTTTATCCGGTTGAATTTCACGTCCGAATTTTTTTATTGATGTTATGACAACAGGTGGAATGTGAGAATTCGTCTCTAATATTTCAGGATTAAAACTGTTCAAACCATCGAGACCGCCAAAATATAATTCACCGGTTTTGGTTTTACAGCATGCACCCGCAGAATATTCCATATTGAGTAATCCGTCATCGGCATCAAAATTTTTTACTACTTTTCCGCTTGTGTCAAAGCAGGTGATACCTCTGTTCGTGCTGATCCATAACTGACCATTATTATCTTCAAGAATTCCATTGATTACGTTATCAGGAAGACCGTGCTTGATAGTAAAAGCTGTGAACGCATCATCCGACCTGTTATAACGGTTTAAACCTCCGGCTGTGCCGACCCATAATACTCCTGAGCTGTCTTCATAAAGTGATAAAATCCGGTTACTGTTCAACGTCGATGGATCCCGGGGATTATAAAGATACCTCTTACATAACCCGCTATCCATATCAAACCGATTGAGTCCGACATTTGTTCCTATCCAGAAAAAACCCGACCTGTCGTGGTATAAAATTCGGATTACGTTATTACTCAGGCTTGTCTGATCTTCCGGATTATGCCTGAAGTGACTGAATGTACCTTTTTCCCGGTTAAACCTGTCAAGTCCCTGGCCTGTACCAATCCAGAGAATACCCGATGGATCTTCATATATTTTCAAAACCCAGTTATCGCTTAAACTTTCCGGATCAGATTGATCATGCCTGTATATTTTGAATTGATTTGTTTTTCTGTTTAATGAACAAATTCCTTCACCTGTTCCAGCCCAGATAGTTCCCTGTCTGTCTTCAATTACAGATGTTACCCAGTTTGTAGGAAGAGATTTTGGATCACCCTGAATATGTTTGAAATGTGTAAACGTTTTTGTTATCGGATCGAAACAATCAAGCCCGCCCTGATCGGTTCCGAGCCAGATATTACCGGAACTGTCTTCATGTATCGCCAGAACACAATCATAGCACAGGCTGTTTGAGTCAAGGTAGTCATGCTTATAATACCTGAAATGGTTTTTACGTACATCAAGTTTGCTGATACCCCGCCCTGTCCCGAACCATAAAACTCCCGAGTTATCCTTATATACCTTTTTAACCCAGTTATCACTTATACTATAAGGATTCCCCGGATTATGCATATATCGCGTAAACTTTGTACGATCCTTGTTCAAAACATTTACCCCACCGTTTGTTCCGAGCCATAAAAGATCCGATTCATCCTCATACATCGAGAAAACCGTGCCATCACTCAGTGCATTCGGATTTTCAGGCTCGGCAAGATAGCGTGTAAATTCATCCCGGGATTTTTCATAACGGTGTAATCCGTTAAAAGTACCAATCCATAATGTGCCGGATGAATCTTCAAAAATTGAATAAACACTGTTATTATTAAGACTGTTCGGATTGCCGGGGTCATGTTTATAATGGGCGAATGTTTCATTTGCAGCATTGAATTTATCGAGTCCGCTGCCGTTTGTACCAATCCAGAGGATACCAGATGAATCTTCATACAGCGAAAGAGTAAGATTATTGCTTAAACCGGTTGAGTCCTTAGGGTCATGCGCATACATTTTGAGGATTTCCCCGGATTGTGTACATTTCATAAGGCCGATATCGCTTCCTGCCCAGATAAAACCGTTGCTGTCTTCTATAATCGGGTACACGGAGTTTTTCGAAAAACAGGTAGAATCAACCGGTCCCGGTGAAAAATGGGAAAATTCCCCTGACGAGGGATTAAACTTATTGAGGCCCCCGCCATATGTACCCAGCCAGATATTGCCAGAAGAATCGCTAAACAGCGAAAGGATAAAATTGCTGGCAAGTGTATTTACAGCATCCGGTTCATTTCGATACACGGTAAATTCGTAACCGTCATATTTGTTGAGACCATTGACGGTGCCAATCCACATGTATCCCTGATTATCCTGTGTAATACTTGTTACATGGCTCTGAGATAACCCCTGCTCGATGGATATCCGCTCGAATATTGTCCCGAAACCCTCTGCACCACTATTCCCGCAGATAAACACCATCAGGAAAAAAAAGACAATTCCTTCAAATATCCTTTGACATAATGTAATGCAATAGTGCGATTTTTTCATGAGTATTCGGTTAAATTTAAGTTTTGTATAAAATCAAAGTGAAAATCTTATTTTTTTTCAATACCGATTCGAATTTTTTAATGAAACATGAATCAACAGATGCGATTAATTCAGTATAACACAATTCACATCGTGAATCGTATAAATTAATACGGAAAACAACAATCTGTATCAACATATAGAGGATAATTATGTTAGTAAAAATTTTCCGTAAAAATGTTGGATGTTCATGTAATGTCGAATCGATATGTTCGCGCCTATGTTTTCAATAACCATATTCAAAACCGGTAATTGAAACACACTTTTGATGTAGTAAAAGAAACATCGAAACCGCCGTTTTGGGAAGTCGACCTTAAATAATCATGTTTTCTTCTGTCGGCAACTATGAAGGCATCCAGTGATGACCAAACCCATGATCCCAGCAACACACAGACTCCCAGAGCTGCCGTTCCGGGGCTTTGCGGTTCCGTTTCCTTTTGTCCCCAATAGTCAGTTTCGCCGGTTTCAACCTGCTGAACACCATATATAAGCATCACATAACCGGTTACCGCGGCTCCGGCGAAAAGTACTCCTTTCCCGTTATCACCATTGTAGAACTGTCCGAAACCCGGTACCACAAGCATCGATAATAAGCATGACACCACAGGCTCTTTATATCCATGTTTAAGACTTTGAACAGCCTCGGATTTCACCGGTTGTCGTTCTTCAACCGATGAGCTGCGATCTTCGGCAATTTGTAAGTCGCTGCTCTGTTTCAACAATAAATCATGCGCAACCTGGGGAATAACAACGCCCAGGACATCATCGATTTCACCCCTGTGGTGACGGTTTGCAATGGCCATGGATTTAGCGGTCTGTATATCGATCATTCGAATCGATACCGTATAGGTCTGCCCGATAAGCCCTACCGAACCTAAAACCATTCGATCAAGCTGCATCATTTTCCCTAATTCTATGGCGCAGGAATCCGATACGCATCCCGAAAACTGAAATTCATATTCATTGAGGATTTTTTCCATTTCGGTGCGTTCGATAATTTCATATTTGTCAATGCCCGAGCGGAGATATTCATCGGAACGCAAAATTTTTGCGATGTGAAACCTGAGTTCATCCGAGAGCACCATTGCTTCGGTTTTCGATACACCTGCGGGGTCGAGATCGAGCACGCCGACAGTATATGACTCCTTTTCCTGAGCGAATGCAGAGAAAGCAAACAGGAACCCGGATAAAGCGAGAACAAAAAAACAGATCAAAGCGGTCTTTTCTTTCATACTTTTTCCCCTTTGTATTGAACTGCAATCAAAAACCGCATATTGTTTTATTCTATTTCACTTCAATGAATTGCGCATCATCAGCCCATATGGTTCCCGAATAGACCTTGAATCCCACATATGCTTTTGTGAGTTCGTTGTTCAAACGGCATCGAAGTTCGTATTTTTTCCATTCCCTGCCGACCTCGACTCTCTCCACATAGGTGCCCTGTCCTTTGTAGGTACTTTCGAGCAGGGCTATGTCCACCGGAGTTTTATCTTCCGATGCTCTGAGCCAGATTGTGTATATAACATCGGTCGAAGGATTAACATCTAAATCTGCCGATTTCACGATGAATGCATATTCATACCCCCTTTCGGAATCAACCGCCGGAGTCGCTTTGAGCGAATATCTGCCGGTGTGCTTCACCTTTGAGTCGAGTATAAACTCTTTAAATCTTAAAGCATTCGAGGTTATGGTTCCCCAACCGGCCGGTTTACGGTCGTTCCCGGTTGATTTTTCATCGATACTTTCCATGCCGGGATTTTTCAGTTCGACGTTTACCCGTTTTGAGAAATCAACACTGTCGGGATCATAAGCAATTACAAATTCACTTTGAAAACCACTCCGTTCGGTATCGTTAACCGAAACGATCTTCAGAGAATTTGTGCCTTTTTTTAATCGCCATATAAATACGTCACCGTCGATCGGAACTGCTGAGCCGTCAACCTCGAGTTCGTAATGGGAGAAATTCGGTGTCAGCGTGGAAAACCGCGCTTCAAGCACAACCGGTTCACCGGTGGGTGAGATTTTTTTCAGGTCGGTTTTAACCTCATTGAGCGGCCATTCGAAGTCGTTTCTTTCACCGGAATTCGCAGCGGTAATCTGCGGCATGGTCGTATCGTCGATCCAGTGAAGCTGCGGGCCCCACCATTCGCCGCCGCGGGCATTGTACGGCACCATAAAACCATCGACATAAACATTTTCTTTCGACTGTGGGTGAACCGTATGGTCGTTACGCATCACAACACGGATATCATAGTAAAACTCGATAAGACCTTTGTTGTTATCTTCAGCAAGGGGAATTCTTTTACCGGCATGCGGTATTGTTGAGGTTTTGCCGGTTTTGTAGTCCCAGTATTCGGTTCCTTTGCCATTTTCGCCGAAAACCAGATAAATTCCATCATAATTGTCCACCGCATCATGGTATTCCAGAGCGCTTAAAGGGATGCCGTCACGCTCGAAATAGCAGTTCAGCCAGGGATCAACGAGTATCCACTTTCTGAATTCATTACTGTAGACATCGGTCACCGTATGCGCCGCTTTATGTTTGGGATTTATTCCCAGCATACGGGCAGTCAGTCCGGCGGCATTGCATGCCTGAACGAACAGGGCGGCTTTATAGGTACACCAGAATGCATCACCTTTTTCAACTCTGTCGAGGATTTCAAGCGCATCCCAGGCGGCATAAGGCAGTGGTTGTATATGGCCCCACTGTTTGTTGGCCCAGTCAGATATATGCTGTATCAGTCCGAGTTCGGTTTCGGATGACCGGACCATCTCTTCGATACCCGCACGACCATACAGTTTTCGCACCTTAAGGTGTGTCATGTCCTGGTAGACAAAAGGATAGTAAGGAGTAACAACTTTGCCGTTGACTGCCTTGATAAAGGTAACTCCATGCCAGGGATTGAGATCATAGCAGTATGGTGGTGCAAGGAATGACTGGGCTTTACCGGCGGCTACATAATCACCCCGTGCAAGTGCATCCACATATGCTTTGGATGCGGTATCACCAAAAACACATCGAGTACATATGATAAACACAAAAATCAGCGTTACCGGCGCTATGTTTTTTCCCACGATATATGCTCCCCGGATGAATTGTTTTTAACGTAAAGAATGAAAAACATTTTTTATCGAAGTATTTATGTCCCAATTACCCACCCCGAACTCACCCTCCTGACCTCCCTCTCTAACCTTTAGAGAGGGAGGAATGTAAGCTACCTAATGTAGTGGAATCACATTATTCCCCTCTTTCGCTTGCGAGAGAGGGGATGTCGCAAAGCGACAGGGGTGAGTGAAAAATCTTTGATATCTCATATTATTGCTGTGATTTATTCCATTTACACCTGTTATTTCAGATCGATCTGCACAACAATGACGGTATCGTTGGGATCGGCAAACATTTCCGGAATTTCGAATAACGTCCCATACTTCGTTTCCATATAATTAACCTGGGTACCGTTTAATAATCTCGCCCGTAAAACTTTACCTCCTAAATCAGGCACGGCAATTACTTTTTCATTCTCAGACAGCACATGAAGATAGACCGTATTTCCCCGGTGAGTGGTTACACCCCAGCTTTGAGGCGGAACCGGACCACCGCGTGTATTGTAGATCGATTCGCCGTTTGTACGCATCCATGCTCCCATGTCGGCGAGCCGCACCTTAAATTCGTCCTGAATGGTACCATCCGGTTTAGGGCCTACATTTAACAGAAAGTTTGCATCGTTTCCCGCAGCTTTTACAAGATACCGGATGAGGTCTTTGGAACTTTTATAGTTTTTGTCGTCTTTGTTGTATCCCCATGAATTGCTAATTGTCTCACAGGTTTCAAGGGGCAACGCCGAAACATGGCCTTCTTTGCTGAATGGATCTTTCCCCGGCAATCCCTTTTCGAACATCTGAAAGTCCTCACCCGGATATGGTGTTACATGATGGTTGCTACCGATCATAATTTCGGATCTTACACCATGGATCAGTTTATAAGTTTTACCGAGCCGCCAGTCTGCATCAAGTTTGTCCCACATACCGTCAAACCAGATGCCGCTTACATTATAGTTGGTGCAAAGCTCCCTGAGTTGCCCATCCATATAATCGAGATATGCGTACCAGTTGCCACTTTCGGGCCGTCCGGTATAATCCTGTCCGGTTCTTCCCCGTGGGAAATAGTCGTGATGATGCCAGTCAAGTTGTGAATGGTAAAAATAGAGCTTGAGTCCATGCCGCTGACAGGCCTCATCGAGCATTTTGAGCACATCTTTGCCGTAAGGAGTCCTGTCGACAATATCGTAATCACTCACCTTGCTGTCAAACATGGCGAAACCGTCGTGATGCTTGCTCGTGATAGTGATATATTTCATCCCGGCATCTTTGACCATCCTGCACCATTCATCGGCATCGAAATTAACCGGATTGAATTGAGGCGGTAGTTTTTCATATTCGGAGATCGGCATTTTATCGTGATTCATGACCCATTCTGCACCTGTTTTCCCGAGCACACTGTAGACACCCCAGTGTACGAACAGGCCGAATTTGGCATCCTGAAACCATGTTCGTGCATCGAGATTTGACTGCGTGGGTTCATAACCGATATCTCCCTGCTGCTGTGCAGAAACAGGTGATACGATCAAACTTAAACAAATCAGAATAGACATTATCAGACGCTGATACTTTGTGGGGATTGTTTTACTCATTGATGTTCCTCTCTTTGAAAAAAGTATGATTAGTTTATTAAATGCGATACTATCAGTTCCAGGCTATATCGGCTTTATTACGAAGCGGCAGCCGGTAAAATTTATGTTTGGGATATCCGAGCATCATAGCGCCGAATATTTGTTCTTTATCGGACAAACCGATTAATTTATGCAGTGGTGGCCAGTAAGCTGCGGCCAATAACACAAAACCAGCCCAACATGTTCCAAGTTCGAAAGAAGGCGCTGCAATGTCAAGGTATGAAAGCGCAATTATACTGTCATACAAAGCGCCTCCTTTTTCTTTCGGTGCATGAACAAATAAAATATGAGGAGCCTCGCGGCAAACTACATCAAGTCCGCTGTCCCATAAAGCAACCAAACTATGCAAATATAATTTTTCAGCTAATGGAGGATGTTTCTCGATGGTATTTTTCATCCAGTCTATAACCGTTTCAGCTATCTTCCTTACCTTTTCCCGGTCATAAATCACCAGCCATTTCACCGGTTGTCCATTACTACCGGAGGGTGCATAATGAACAATATCGATTAACTTTAAAATTGTTTGTTTGTCGACATTTTCACGTTTGTATGCGCGAATCGACCTTCGTGACCGAAGGAGATGTTCTACATGGGCCGGTTTAAGTGCCAGGTTGTCTTGAAACGGAGGACATAAGTCAACCGGCATTTTTTTATGGGACAAAGCCCCTTCATGGCAAACTGCAACGCAATGGCCGCATACAATACATGCCGAATCGGCGCCTTTAACCGGTGAAGGAGCGTTATTTCCTTTTTGTATCTCGATAATTCCCACAGGACAGGATGATACGCACGCTCC
Source organism: Candidatus Latescibacterota bacterium (assembly GCA_016927495.1). Taxonomy (GTDB): domain Bacteria; phylum Latescibacterota; class Latescibacteria; order Latescibacterales; family Latescibacteraceae; genus JAFGMP01. The sequence goes on from JAFGMP010000377.1 coordinate 22,989, forward strand.
GCATTGTGTACAGGTATCACTGTTTACCGTAAATAAATCCATTTCTGAGCCCCCTTAATAAATAAGGATTTCCTGATATATACATTAAAAAGATTTTCGATTTTTACGTAACGGAAGTTCTCACCATAGAGTATAAACGAATATAATAAAAAAATCCACTTACATATAGGTAACAATAAATCATACCGGTATTTTTCATGTATTATTCCCAACATGAAAAAATATCTTGACATGTCACCGGCCGGTGACTATATTGCATAAAGTCACCAATTAGTGACATGTGATTCTAATTTTTACCCGTACTATACATAAAAAAATTTATGATTTATTGTCATTGCGAGGAATGGGATGACGAAGCAATCTCATTGAATAAATAAAAAAGGGTAAATCATGGAACGGGATAAGGATAAAACAAAAAAGAAAATCATTGAAGCGCTTGCTCAACTGCTCGCAAAATCGGGATTCAGCAATATCGGAATCAATGCCATCGCTCGTGAGGCAGGTGTGGACAAAGTTCTCATTTACCGGTATTTCGGAGGGCTTTCCGGATTATTTGCTGCTTTTGCCGAAGAAGAAAATTTGTTTCCGAAACCGGATATGATTAAAAAAACAGGAGAAGTCAAACTCTCATCTGATTTAGCGGAAATTTCTAAAAACTTCATACGGCACTACTGCAACATGCTCCGTAAGCGGCCTGTTACCCGTGAAATACTTCGCTGGGAACTGATAGAGCGTAACGAACTTACCGATTCACTCGCGGAAACCCGTGAAAAACAGGGATTGCAGGTTATCGCACTATTCGACAATTATACTGAAATCGATTTCCCGGTAGTCGCTTCGGTGATAACCGCCGGAATAACCTACTTGAGCCTGAGGGCGAAAACGGCAAATGTATACAGCGGAATCGACATTACATCCGACAAAGGCTGGGAACGTATCGAACAGGGGCTTGTTTCCCTTATTGACAAAATGTTTCCGAAAAACCACTTACAAAAAGAGGCTGACTCATGAAAGCATATATAATCAACATTGTTATTGTACTATTTACCGTTTCATATTGCTGCGTTCTTGCTGACAAGAATGAGGAGATACATACATTACGGGATAATACCGGCACTAGAATTTCGGTTTATGTTGAGAAAGGCAAACACTGGAACCATAAACTGCAGATTATACCCATACTCTATGCGATTAAAACACCTCCGCAGATTGCGATCTGGTTCGAAAACTTGGATGGAGAGTATATAGGGACTCTCTATGTCACTGAAAAAACAGCGCAGCAAAACTGGAGAAAAGCACCCGGCGACAAAACACCGAAAGAGGCTATCAGAAGAAAGTCTGCGCTGCCCTATTGGGCGCATAAACACGGAATTGTCCAGGATGACGGGCGCTATATGTCGACGAAGGAAAATCCGCTGCCGGACGCTATAACCGAAGCTACACCGAAAGACAGTTTTGTATTACATAGCGTTGCAAAAGATATACCCGAAAAATTCAGAATATGCGCCGAGCTTAATGTATCGACTGATTTTAACGAATACTATCCAAAAAATGCGGAGCCCGGCGGTGACGGTTATTCGGGCGGTGAATGGGGAAGCGGCCAGCCGGCCGTGGTGTATACGGCCACAATCGATACAACCGACAGCGGTAAACAATACGAAATGAGTCCTGTCGGCCACAGCAGCCCGGACGGCAGCAGCGGCTTTCTCTTTGACGATATGTCACGGCTGACAACGGGTAAAGATATAGTGTCGTCGATTACAGTGAAGATCAATCGCTGAAATAGTGTGACATTTTCAATTACACAAAAGGCTTATAAAGTTGGGATCATAACCAACCGAATATGAACTATATAAAAAGCTATTTCTGATTTTACTGTCATTGCGAGGAATGAAATGACGAAGCAATCTCATAGAATTATATTTTTTACAGAATTCAAACTTTATAAGCCTTTTACACAGTATCACGTTGTCTGTGTGAGTTTTCCCGAAGCCTTTTCAACATCGCGCCAGACACGCAGTAAATTACCGCCCCAGATTTTTTCGATATCATCACGGCTATAGCCGCGCCGGACAAGGTCGGTGGTTACATTCAGACATTTCGACGCATCCTCGAATCCGGGAAGTCCGCCGCCGCCGTCAAAATCGGCTCCGATGCCCACATAGTCGATCCCGGCCACTTCGACTGCATGGTCGATGTGATCAACAAAGGCTTTAATATCCGCTTCCTCTTTCGGCAGTTTTACATATCCGTTGTATGCCACTATCTGAACGACACCGTTAATATCCTTAAGCGCCTGAAGCTGATAGTCATCGAGGTTACGCGGCACATTGCACAAAGCCCGGCATCCTGAATGTGAAGCGATCACCGGCGCATACGATTTAAAGATGATATCGTAAAAAGTATCCCGTGCCACATGCGAAACATCGACCATCATACCCAGACGGTTCATTTCACGGATAACATCCTTGCCAAAATCGGTCAGACCGCCGTATTTACGGGCAGGAACCACACCATGAGGATCGGAGGAATCGCCCAGCTGGTTATACCCCATATGTGTTATGGTAATATACCGTGCCCCGAGATCGTAAAATTCTTTCACCCGTGAAATATCCTCGCCGATGGGAAAGCCGTTTTCGACCCCGATCATACCGACTTTTTTCCCGCTCTTCCATATGCGGACGACATCGTCGGGAGAAAGAGCGAGATCGATTTTATCAGCGTTAATGTTCTTACACATATTGTGAATTGCATCGAAATATTTCAGAGCGGTTTTGTACGCTTCATCATATGTCTCGGCGTTAAGCTCCTTCTGACCGGTCCAGACAGCAAAGAAAACGGCATCGAGGCCACCTTCCTCCATTTTGACAAGATCGACCTGTCGTTTTTCATTCCTCGTTCCGAGATCCAATCCCTGCTCGATAAATTCATACTCGATATCGTCATGGGTATCGAGTGTCAGGATGTTTTTATGTATTTTTTGTGCCAAAGTATTGATTTCCTGTTCTCCCATCGATTCACTTTTTTTTTCGGTGTCGTTTTCGGAAGAACATCCCAGCATATTAACCATCCCGGCCGCTGCAGTCAACTCGATAAAGTTACGTCGTTTCATGGATTTTTCCACATATTCGTTAGGTTGAATAAAATGGGGATTAATCATGCTATTAAGTAAATAAAAATAATATGATCAACAGTCATTACATTATTGTTTTAAAGTTATATAATTTTTTGCTTTTAATTCATTAATAACCTGCCCAATAAAAACCTTATTAAATCTTGGTTTTATTTCATGAATCATATTCACAAGATCATCTTGTTCGTACAAATCTTTATTGTTTTTGACAGCATAGACTATTGTAGCTCTGAGCTCCAACTCTTTTGCCCATAAATGTCCGAATTCAGTTATTAACTTATCAATTCCACCTTTAACTTTTTTTTCGTTTAAATAATCTTTCGCTCTATCTCTGATTTCCCGGTATTTTTCTCCGGAAGAAATATTGTAGCCACCGAGCGCTGATTCAACAAGTTCGACGTTAACACCATGTAATGCATCAACCTGATCAAGGTCTTGCAACAATTGGGAAGTAAACGGGCCATATGTATACAGCTTGAAATCATAACCGGCATCCACTCCAAATATTTCCTGTAAAAGATATACTAATTTTTGAAGCGCAGTTTTCCCTAATTGTGGACTTACGTTTTCCAAACGGTTAACCAATTCGGCAATAAACCCATATCTTTCCCATGGAATAATTTGATCTAAATTCATAACTATCCTCCCTTATTATATATTTTAGATTCCTTTTATACGTTCTTGAGCTTTTCGTCGTTCCTCGTAAGGGACATAAATTCGTTTTTGATTGACTGTATTTAAGCCCCTAACCACACTTGATAGTTGTGATAACAGAATAAGTTTTTCTCCAGTCGTATTTTCTTGCTCTAATATTTTGATATCTTTATCGTCAAATTTATACCAAATATTCGTAGTACTATCCGTAAATGTTAGGATATCTTTTAAATTATTATATATATTTTCGTATCTTTCCAGATCATTTTGGTCGGGAACTTCCTTTGTTTCAAAAATACAACGATAATGATTTCTTTTTTTTATTATTTCACCGTGCTCACCGCTTTTCCCATCATTAATTGATCCCATCACTTTGCAATCGTTCCACTCAAGATACTTTTTAACATTATTTCTATTAGTCGGAGGCGGAAACGTAACAGACTCTGGGGTAGTTTGTTTCTTTTTTCCCAGTTGATGCTGTATCGCCATTCCCATATGATAATCATATGCCCGTCTTGTGTGGTGAAAATATACTTGGGTAAACATCATATACCGGGCAATGATTAATGCTTCGGCAGTATGTACGCCATCCAATTGAACGGCAAGTCTCGGTTGTTCCGTCTCCGGATCTATAGCCACAGTAATTGTTTTTAGTAATCGGTTAAGATCATATTTGCCATATTCCACACCAATATGATATGAATCACGCAACAAATAATCAGCACGGTCAGCATCGAGTTGACTTGACAATATATCCCGCCATAAAATTCGATTTTTCAATTGAGGACTTCCCATCAATATATTTTCAATATCATAGACGGTTATATTATAATTAGTTTGGTTTATTGGATGATCTTCAATTACATCTTTCAATTTATATACAATAGATGCTGCCGAATAGTCTTCATGTTCGAATTTTTTGGTGGAATTCGGTTTTTGTGGCATTAGAGTTTCAGCAACATGGGAAAAAGGAGCATGACCTATATCATGTAAAAGAGAGGCAATACGCAATAAATATTTATCTCTTTTTAAACCCTCTTCATTATACCCCATCGCATTTTCTAAAAAATCTTTTCTGCGACTTTCTATCTCTTCAAACATTCGCGATGCTATATGCATAACACCGAGAGAATGTTCAAATCGTGTATGCATTGCACCGGGATACACCATATCGGTCAGGCCCAACTGTCGAATTCTGCGGAGTCTTTGGAAAATGGGATGATTGATTATATCCCATTCCCATTCATTCAGTACGATAAAACCATGAACAGGATCCCGTATTTCATACAATTTATCCATTATTTCCACGCACAAAGACTTTTGTTAAAATAACTCATGGGCATGTATAACAAATTATACGTAAAAAAATATATATGCAAGCCTTTTTTAAAGTATTTTTTATCCCTTTCGCACAATTTCCCATATCGCCTTCAAATCGCTTATGCTTCCTGGATGAAATACTATACCGGAAGGCGTATAGCATGAATTCCAGCAGCCTTTACAGGCCCGCATCATTTTGATCCTGTCGCTCCATTCTTTCGAACGGAAAAACTCAACCGGGGATTGTTCCAATAAATTCCCGAACGGTTTCCCGATGCAGACACTGACACTGCATTCAGGATTGACATAGATTTTTGTGCCCAGTCCTCTCGAATCCAGATACGGACACCGTTTCGGTACATCCCCTTTGAGGTAATCGGTAAAATGTTCGATTATAAAGGTTGGAGTAGTAACCGCCGGGGAACCGATTATCCTGTCGAGGGCATCCTTAAATTCACGGTTGTCTTCGATCTTTAAATCCTGTACCTCGTTTGTATTTTCCGATGTCCAGCGATAGAGATCGACATTACATTTCCATCCCAGGCATTCGATATAATTGAGTATACGGTCAGTCTGGTGAAGATTCAGTTTGCTCAGGACAATATTAGCCGATGTTCTGACCGGTTTTCTCCGTTGTTTATTCTTACGGGTGATAAGCTCCATACCCCACTGAACCGTATCCGAAACATTCGTTGCGCCGCGCAGGGTATCGGCAACCTCGCCGAATCCGTCAAATGAAACCTGAATTCCCGCTCCGGTTTCCAGAAGCACATCGACAACTTTTTCCACAACCGGTTTCGATGCGTACAGGGTGCTTAACAACTGGACATGAACGAACTGTTTTTGCGTAGCGTATCTGATACACTCATCGATATGCTGGTGAAGAATCGGCTCACCGCCCGAAAGGCTGACAAACTGGGTGCCATGCCGGTCAAACATGTCTACCAACCGGGTAAAATTCGCCATTTCCATAAACGGAGTATCACCCGAATCCTGCGGTATAGTACACTGAAGACAATTCTGGGTACACCGACGCGTGAGAAGCAGGTTCGCCAGAATCACGGCGGGAATACCCCGCAGCACATTGGAAATGTTTTTCAGCGACCGTGCGGCAATATGTACAGATTTCATAGTATCTTTATTTAAAAGTCATCGCAGGCAGCATAAGCCTCAATCACTGCCATCTCGCCTTTTTTACCCGGTTTACTGTTGCCGTGCTCCATTCCCATAACACCGGTATAACCTTTATCATGAATGTGTTTGAATACATTTTTGTAATTGATCTCTCCTGTAGTAGGCTCTTTTCTGCCGGGATTGTCGCCCATCTGGAAATATGCGATTTCATCCCATGCCATGTCCATATTGGGGATAAGATTGCCTTCGGTAATCTGCTGATGATACAGGTCATCCAAAATTTTACAGGAGGGGCTGTTTACCGCTCTGCAAATCATGTATGCCTGCGGAATTTTTGTCAAAAAGAGACCGGGATGATCCTTCCAGGGATTGAGCGATTCCAAAACCATTACCAACCCCGACGGTTCACATACATCGGCGCACCATTTGAGATTTTCGATCACATTGGCAGTCTGATAATCCCATTCGATATTGTTGTCGTAGGCATCGGGCACCACGGTTGTCCATTTTGCATTGACTCGTTTCGACACTTCAACAGCCGCTTTTACTTTGTCGACAAGCATGTCACGGTTTTCGCGTTTGATGAAGGTTTTATTTGCAAAATCAGCGTTGGCAACAAAAACTCCCATGGTCATGTTAAGCTGTTCCATTTTTCGGGCGATTTTTTCCTGAATATCAACAGGCCGGCTCATCATACCGTTGTCTTCCATCGCGGTAAAGCCCTGATCCGCCATAAATTGAAGCTGATCGAGAAGGTCATCACCGGCGTTTTCCCTGAACATACCGAAATGCGGTGCATACTTAAGTTTAAACATTCTTTTCCCCTGTGCTTTGGCATCTTTGGTTGCTGTCACTGCTGCTCCTGCGGCTATTCCTGTCCCAAAAAACGATCTGCGATCCATATTTTTCCCTCCATATTAATAATGTGTGGATTCGTGACATTTACATATATAATAGTATATTTAGAGTGGTTTTACCAGAAAAGATCGC
>JAFGMP010000378.1 GCA_016927495.1 Candidatus Latescibacterota bacterium
ATGCAGCTTGTTAATAAAAATATTTATACAAGGGGTATTAAATGGTACCATTATACCAAACCCCTACATAAAGTAAATATTACTCGTGATTTTTATATGGATAAATATGAAGTTACCTGTGAGATGTACTGTAAAATTATAAATCATGCCCTTAGTCGAAACGCCTTATTATTCGAGGATAACACGGTAAAAAACAAGGAAGGTGCTGAACAGCAGCTTTTCACTTTCGATTCTCCTGAAAATGTGAAAAGATATGGATTATTGTTTATTGATGGTGAATTCAAACCAAAAAAAGAACAGGATCGTCTGCCTGTATCGTATGTAAGCTGGTATGGCGCTGTTTTTTATTGCAATGAACGGAGCCTGATGGAGGGATTGCCGCAAGCATATGATCTTGAAGAATGGACTTGTGATTTTGATTCATATGGTTACAGACTTCCGACCGATGCCGAGTGGGAACTTGCCGGTGCATGGACCGACAGCCGGGAATATGCTTATGGTCCTGACCCTGGTCACTGGTATCCGATGAATACTCAATTGAATGCGGATGGTTTTGATGATGTGCTTTCACCTGTAGGATGGTTTTCACCTCAGGGAGATTCTCATGATGGCATAAGCGATATGAGTGGTAATGTTTATGAATGGGTTAACGATTGGCAGCATTATTATAAACAGGAATGGGCTGATTCAGTACTGGTAGATCCGATAGGCCCGTCAAAAGGATTGAACAAAATCGCTAAAGGCGGATCTGCTTTCGGATGTTTTCGTGCGGGACGTGTCGCCGATAAAGCAAATTTACCCATTGGACGTATGACGGTAGATGTCGGATTTCGTACGATTCGCCTTGTAGAAGAAAAATAAACCATTCATAATAGCAGATGTATTATTTGTCTTAACTATGTAATATATGCTGTTTATGTATCTGTATATTTTTAAATATGATGGATAGCTATTTTTTATAAATCTATTTTTTTAGTAGCTAAATAAAGGTCGATTGGATAGTAGATGTTAATGTTGAGATATATTTTGCATCCTGTAGAGAGCTGGAATGAATCTTTGTCGGAGTTAGATCGCGGTGGGCTAAGTATAAAGAAGTTATTGTTCATACTCGTCGTTTTTGAATTGGTTACTATGGCGGTTTTCTTGTATGGTGATAAAATTGCATGGGCTTATTTTGCCGGTATTTTATTAACTCCTGTTTTTCTGCTATGTATACCGATTGAACCCGTAGTGGGAATTTTGGTAATGATTTTTACCACAGGTATTGATTTTATCGGAGTTATTACAGAAACATCGGAAGATGCTGTTTTCAAACTAACATATTTTCATCTGGCTACCGTTTTGACCACTGTGAGTATTTTTCTTAATCTGCTATTAAAAGGTAAACTGAATATCCCCAATATATCACTTTGGCCACCGGTTTTAGCGTCTATTGTAATAATTGCAATTTCTACTATTTATTCCCCTGTTTTTGATGCCGGATTCCTTGAACTGGCGCGTACACTTTTCATGGTTATGATTACATTAATGATTTTGATTATAATCAATAAAAAATGGCGTGCTCAGATAGTAATTTGGACATTAATTGTTATTCCGTTTGCAATATCAATTGTATCAATTTATCAGTTGTTGAATGAGGGATCGATTTTAACTCCAATTGTCAGAAAAGTTGCTACTGAAATAGGGATGCCCGTTTTTCGTTCCTCAGGTACCTTCAGCAATCCTAATGCCCTTGGGTGCTTTCTCATGGTTGGCATTGTTATAGCTGTTTCCCTAATGTTTATTGAGAAACAATCAATATTAGCAAAATTAATACTTATGGTTAGTATTGCTGTATCAGGAATAGGGCTTCTCATTACTTTTTCACGAGGATCGTGGTTATCGACTGCTGCAGGAATTTTCTTTATAGTACTTTTGCACCGCAAATGGTCATATATCACATATTTTTCAATAGTAATAATAGCGCTTGTTGTTGTATTGGCTATAACTCAACCTGTTGTTGTAGATGCTGTTTTAAGTAGATTTACTACTATTTTTGATCCGGCAAGTGACAGTTCGTCATCTTCAAGGCTTTCTTTGATCAAATCAGGAATATGGATGTGGCAGGATCATCCCTTTTTAGGGGTTGGCGCAGGTGGTTTTTCCTATTACTGTTATGATTATATGGATCCCAATATGCCTTATCAAATGAAGTGGATCAAGGAAGCGCATACAATTCAGGCGAAAATTCTTGCCGAACAGGGCATAATTGGAATAACAGTCGCATCATGGCTTTTTATTACCGTTTTATTTCATGGATTATTTTCAATTACCAAAATTAAAGATACATTTTTTAAAAATGTACAAATAGGTTTTGCCTCTCTTTTTATAGGATTTATTGTTAATTTTACTTTTGGATCTGATCAGTTTAATAATATGTTTTGGATGATTACCGGATTAATTTACTCAATTCCGCTCGTTGATAGCTTTCATTCGCAGAATGATGTCGGTGAAATAAATCAAAGTGAATAATTTAGGTTTAATAGGACCTGAGCATTGCTATATCAATATAAATAAAATTGCTGAAAGGTAAGCTCGATACGAAATACGATTGCCGATTTATATTGTTGACTCAAGGTTTTTGATAAGTATTTAATGAAAAAGTGACACTTATGGGAATTATTTTTTTAGTTTTTTTTCTTTCAGGAGCATGCGCTCTTGCTTATCAGATTATCTGGATACGCTTGTTAGGGCTTGTTTTTGGTGGTACGGTTATTTCCATGTCGGTTGTAATTGCCGCTTTTATGGGCGGCCTTGCCATTGGCAGCAGGATCATTGGGAGATATGCATCAAAAATAGGGAACCTTGTACGTTTTTATGGTATTCTTGAGTTGATTCTCGGTGTTATCGGGTTACTTGTATTTTTTGGGATTTCACACCTTTCTGGATTAATTTACTCAATACCGATTGATATACACGCCGATACCCTTACAGGTGTTTTGATTCGACTCGTAATCTCTTTTATAATACTCATTATACCTACTTTCATAATGGGTGGAACGCTTCCTGTCCTCATAAGAGGGATTACAGGCGAAAAGAAAAAAATCATTGTCAATACCGGCCTTCTGTATGCTTGCAACACTCTGGGTGCAATGACCGGCGCATTACTGGTCGGGTTTTTTTTGATTCGTTATATGGGTATGACCCGGACAAATTTTATAGCTGTTACAATCAATCTGCTTATGGGATGTATTGCTCTAATTTTGAGCAGACGTTTCGTATCAAAACCGGATGTTGAACCTGTCCCGAAACCATCGACGCAATCATCAGAATCTGATAAAGGCTTACGGTTTATTATAGCTCTTGCCATAACCGGTTTTACAGGACTGACACTTGAAATGGTCTGGATGCGCATGCTGCTTCTGGTAGCCAACAACACCATTTATTTGTATACGATAGTGATTACAATTGTTCTGTTTGGCCTCGGTCTGGGTGGATTGACGCTGTCGGTACTCATTCCTCCGAAGAAAAGAACCGAACGTACATTCGGTCTAATTCTAACCGGTATTGCCTTAACAACTGCAGCCGGTTTTATTTTATTTCCCCTAACGACATATATTGGATTTGCCTCCAACCCTTCCTATTACAGTACTTTTCTGAGACTTTCTTTCCTAACAGCTATTACGACGGGCTTTCTCGGATTTTTACCTGTTTTTCTCATGGGTTTGTCTCTTCCGATAGGTGTTGGCCTCTATGCCCGTGAAATTAGTGAACTGTCAAATCGTGTGGGAGTAATTTATGCGGTAAATACGGTAGGTTCGCTGCTGGGAAGTCTTGCCACAGTTTTCGTATTAATCCCCATGGTTGGAATTACGGGGACGGTAGTTATTTGTGTTACCTTGACCATGATACCGGCTTTGTATTTTATTTCGACAACGTATAGAGGAAACAATATTATTACTGTGTTTGCCGGAATTGTTGTAATCTGGTTCATTTCCGTAATTTTCATGTGGAATCTGAATATACCTTCCTCAATTTTGGGCAGAAAGATAAATGATGGTGAGTATATCGAATACATAGATGAAGGAAAATCATCTACCATCTGGATTACAAACAAGGAAAGAGGATTTAGAAAAATATGGATGGATAATCTCTGGGTATCGAGTACTTCGAGAGAAGGTACGCATGCGCTTCTTGCACATTACCCTGTCCTTTTTCATCCTAATCCTAAAAAAGTTGCGGGTATTGCATTTGGGACAGGCCAAACATTCGGAACATGCCTTCTGTATCCAATCGAAAAAATTGACTGTGTTGAAATAGACCCGGAAATAATCACTGCCTGTCAGGGAAGGTTTACAGAAGAAAATTATGGGGTGCTCGAAGATCCGAGAACAGAAATTATCATTGATGACGGGCGCTTTTTTCTCGCCGGAACCAAAGAAAAATTTGATATCGTTACGGCTGAACCTCTCCAGCCATATACCCGCGGGACAGTAAATCTCTATTCATACGAGTTCTATGAGGCATGCAAACGTACGCTGCTTCACGGTGGAATTGTTGCTCAGTGGATACCGTTATATAACAGCGGGGTTTTCGATTCCTGGAGCCTAATCCGTACTTTTGCGGTATCATTCGATCATGTCCTTTTTTTCCTCAATGGCAGTGACGGTATTCTTCTCGGTTCCGATACGGAAATGCGAATCGATCCATCAGCGCCGATACCTCCGCGAGCCCTGGATGATATGACCCGTATTGAAAATGAAAACATTTATAATCTGGCTGGTAATTTCATATGTTCAAAGAAAAACCTGCTCAAAGCCAGTGAAGGTTATCCGATAATTACGGATGACAGACCTACTCTTGAATTTACCGCACCCATTTCACACTGGACAGAAGAACAAACAGGTCCCGTTGAAATGCGTCGCCATTTTTTACAGATCATGGAACCGATAGATCAATTGTTTACCGGTGAAGTGGACTGGGATACAGCTCGTAAATTCAGCACAAGCAGACAATTGATAAATCGTGGATATATTGCCGATAAAACCGGAAATATCCGTGAGGCCCATGAAATATATCAACAGGCATACAAATCCAATCCGAGGGATGTCAGGGCAATAAAATCTCTGTTCATGTTCCTCCGCAAATATAACCGCCTGCAGGATCTACCCCCTGAACTTCATGCCCTCATAAGGCCGCCTCAGCAAACCCGTTGACACTTTATTTGATTATTTTTAAACAATATGTTGATTCATAATGCCATATCATGTAGTTTAATTATAGAGCATTATATATGAAATCTATTTCAATGAAAGTAATCTCTATTAACGAAAGATTGCACTTGTGCAATACTTTCGGAAGGTTGTGATTTTTTATGAAGGTCAATGATGTTTTTATTAAACAACCCTGTGCAATATATGAACGGCGCCGTTTTCTCGAACTTGGGCTTTCTTCGGCAGCGGCATTCTGTTTCGGATGTAGTAAGGCAGAAGGAAAGAATGAGGATACCGCTGTCGTTGCTCCCGATTGGCTTACCGAGGCACGGTTCTATGAAAAAATCAACGATAATTTGGTGCAATGTCTGGTCTGCCCCCGTGAGTGTGTAATACCCGATGGAAAGCGGGGATACTGCGGAACCCGTGAAAATCGCGGAGGGACGCTCTATACTGTCGTATATGGCAGGGTCGTATCCGCAGTTTCAGATCCTATCGAGAAAAAACCTTTTTTCCATGTATTACCGGGTACAAAAGCTTTTTCGATTGCTACAGCCGGTTGTAATATGACATGCAAATTCTGCCAGAACTGGACGCTTTCCCAGTCGAAACCGGAGGAACTGCGTTCCCAGCCGATGACACCTGAACAGGTTGCAGAGACTGCTTTTGCATCCCGTACAAAATCGATAGCGTATACCTACAACGAACCTACGGTTTTTACTGAGTTTGTATATGATTGCGCCGTTGCGGGTAAAAATACGGGGATTCACAGCGTAGTTATTTCTAATGGTTATATAAATCCCGAACCTGTTGAGCGTCTCGGTGAAGTTTTAACTGCTTATAAAGTTGACCTTAAAGCGTTTTCCGATACTTTCTACAGGGACATTACCGGCGGTGACCTTCAAAGTGTCCTCAATACGATCAAGCTTTTGAAAAAGCTCGATGTATGGGTAGAAATAGTCCATCTGACTATACCGACACTCAATGATGACAGCCGTGATTTGACAGCGATGGCTGACTGGCTGACCGGTGAAGTTGGTACTGATATTCCGGTTCACTTCACACGTTTTCATCCGATGTATCGTCTTACAAACCTGCCGGTTACACCGGTTTCAACTCTTGAACGGGCACGAAATATTCTTATGGAAAAAGGCATGAAATTTGTTTATATCGGTAATGTCCCCGGGCATCCGGCCGAATCTACGTACTGTCCCAACTGTGGAAAAAAATTAATTGAACGTGGATACGGCTGGTCTGTGGGTGATGTATATCTGAAAGAAGGGGCTTGCGTATTTTGCGGGACACCGATACCGGGTGTATGGGCATGAATGGAGAAAGGCGGCAATATATATGGTAAAGCAGATAATTATAGGAGTGATATGCATAATATCGGTTGCTGCTGTGGTATATATCGGGTACTCTGATAATGGTCAGGAGGGAAAAGTCATGGATAGCAGTAATAAAGATATACGGCGGGCGGCTTATGCTGGTGAGTGGTACAGTAACGATCCTGTTATACTGAGAAATACCCTTTCTCAGTACCTTGAGAATGCGAAAATCGGTCAGGGATTGGGTAAAATCATTGGGCTCATTTCCCCCCACGCCGGTTATATGTATTCGGGTCCGGTGGCAGCATATGCATACAAACAGGTACAAGGCAAATCTTATGATAGTATTGTTGTCATTGCACCTAACCACGGCGATTCACACCTGGGATACAGCTCGGTATATACACATGGCGCTTACCAGACTCCTCTTGGTGTGATTCCTGTAGACGGGAAAACGGCACAGGCTATTGTTGATTATGCCTCGTCAGATGATGTAAGAGCGTCAGACCGTGGACATGAGGCTCCGTTCGGTGTAAGACCGGAGCATTCTCTCGAACTCCAGCTTCCTTTCCTGCAGATGGTTACAAGCAATTTCAAACTTGTGCCGATTGTTATGGGCAGCCATAACAAAGCATCATGCACCGCACTTGCGCAGGCAATTGTTTCTGCGGTTAAGGGAAAGAATACACTCATTGTTGCCTCAACCGATCTTTCACATTTTCATGATAGTAAGACCGCCAAAAAGCTTGACTCTGCTGTTCAGCAGTATGTCGAATCATATGATCCCGGGGGATTATTGGACGGCCTGGCAAGTGGAAAATGCGAAGCATGCGGCGGATCGCCCATTGCTGTGGCAATGATGGCATGTCGGGAACTTGGTGCAACAAAAGCATCGGTGCTTAATATGGCGACATCAGGTGATATATCAGGTGATCACACAAGTGTCGTCGGATATATGGCGGCGGCTTTGTGTATTACCGAAAACAGTGAAGAAAAACACAAGGTCGGCGTTGACCTCGGATTGACTGATTCCGAGAAAGAAATTCTGAGGAATGTTGTTAAAAAAACGCTCGAGAGTGTGGTAAACGGCGGTGCAATACCCAAATTTGGCGACAGAAGCGGAAAACTCGGTGAAGATTGGGGCGCGTTTGTAACCCTGACAAAACAGGGTAACCTGCGGGGATGTATCGGTCACATTGTAGGAACACAGCCGCTTATTTTAACCGTGGCCCAGATGGCACGCGCAGCCGCGCTTGAAGATTCGAGATTTCCCAAAGTAACGCCCGGTGAACTTCCCGATATCGACTTCGAAATCAGTGTCCTGACACCGATTAAAGAGATCAGGGATATTAATGAAATCCAGGTGGGCCGTGACGGCATCATTATAACACGGGGCTATAACAGAGGGCTTTTACTGCCTCAGGTGGCAACCGATTATGGCTGGGACCGTGAGACCTTTCTTGCACACACATGCAGAAAGGCGGGGCTTCCCGCAAATGCCTGGAAACAGGAGGGAACCACAATCGAGATGTTCAGCGCCGAAGTTTTTAAATAAGTGGAGGGGAGAACCTATTTTTTCCTGTTTTTATAGTATTATTGATAATTGTTAAAAGACTGTCTGAACCTTGATTCACTTGATTTTCTTGATTTCCTGATTAAAAAAAGTAGCATAACTTGTCGCGTCGTAGCGGTATTTTCAGCGAAGACGGATCATGTTAATTCTTTAATCATGTAAATCATGGTTCAGACAATCTTTTATCCGTGTTCATCCGTGGCTAATGATATTTTTTCAAACCCTCACCCACAATGCCCCGGCAGTAATCAGGCTCAAAACTGTCAGAAAACCGAGTACCGGGATCATACCGAGCAGTGGTATCATCAGCGAAGCAGTAAACAGTGCGCCGATCGAGGAGCCTGCAAGGTCTACAGCATACATCAGTCCACCTTTTGCCGTGCTGTTTGTAACGGATTTTCTGAAGAGGGCGTCCGCAGCAGGGAATTGCAAACCGCCGGCCAGTCCTGCACAGGCTGTCAACAGGTAAAAAAACAGTTCGAGAAAAGGGATGTCTCCGGGAAAAGCATCATGCAATTTCAACAGTACAATCCACATCAAAGGTATAACCACGATACAGGATTGAATGACTGCCAGATATTTTCTGCCAATTCGTCCCCGGGTGACTCTACGGTCGCCCACCCATGAACCGAGAGCCAGTCCCGTCATATAAGAACCGGTGAGAAGCGCGATTTTACCGTAGAGGAAACCGAAGACCGACTGGTATGCCATAATAGCGAGCACTTCGAGGGATATTTCCGTTAATCCAACCGAAATGATCGTCGCAAATATCGGCCGGTTTGTAATGCCTCTACCCGGAATTACCGCATATCCCGTGATAAGCAATAATCCGCACAACATTACTGCATACAGCATTTTGGTGTTGGTAAACCTCCCGAAGAATTTGAGAATCCTTGAACCGTCAAGGCTTCCCTGTATTAAAGTCCGGGAAAAATATCCTGTCGGCTTTAAATCTGAGTTGATAAATGGTTTTTGTACGGTATCGAGGCTGCTGCGGAAATAATCCATACGTTCAGGGGAGAGAATATATTGGAGATAATAATCCCGGACATACGATGTTTCCATACCTATCTCTGCCCTTTTTCGGCTGAAATCCTGCCAAGTGAGTGAATCCAGTGATCCGGGTGAATTAGAACCAAGGAATCGTGATGTTATTCCCGGCAGAACCGTTACGGATGAAAATTCAGTTCCTAATGTGTATCTTATTGAAGCAAGATACTGTGCAAGATCGTCCGGCACATAATTTTCAGCTCCGGTCAGGGGAAAACCAAGTATTCCGTTCTGAGTAAGATGTGAGGATGAAAGCTCGAAAAATTCGCGAGTATAGTAACGATTAGTCACTGCCGAAAGCGGCGGGGGCATGGCCATTATAATGACATCGAATGTTTCGTCCGTACGTTCAAGATACTCTCTGCCGTCCGCAATAATTGTCCGGACTCTTGGATCCTGAGTCCATGTGTTGTCAAGGTATTTTTCCGCAAGCTGGAATACTCCCGGATCGAGTTCGACGCAGGTCACCGACGTAACGGTATTATATTTCAATACTTCTTCGATCACGCCACCCGGACCGCTTCCGAGAATCAATACACGGTTACGTTTCTCTGATGCGAGCATCGGTATATGTACAATGTATTCGCTTGTTTCCAGATCGGGTGCGCTGAAAAGTGTTGATGCATCATAATAAAACGTCGTTATTTCACCATGCTGTGTAACCCTGAGTCTGCCGTATTTCGTATCTCTTACAGCAAGCGGTTTTTGTCCGCTGTACATATAATTATGGGCATGTCTGACGCCTGCCATAACTGCAACAAGGAATATCAGAGGAACAATAATACCTAATAATATACTAATATTCTTGTGCAGGAGAAAACGGCTTGCAACGTATATAACAGTTAAAATCGGGCATAACAATGCGATAACGTGGTTTGATGCCAAAGGTGCGAGTATAATGCTTACAACGATACCTGCTATTGCCGAACCGCATGCCTCGATAAAGAAGACTCGTCCTGCAGATAGAGATTTTTTGTTTTCAAAGGTTTTTACACCCAAAACAAAAAGAACACCGCCAAGTACATTGAACGGCAGAAATGTGAAACTCAGAGATATGAATTGCAGGTCATAGGGGACCAGTTCACCGGGAGTGAGACCGGCGAGACAGGGAATGGAGGAAATAACGGCTACACCGGTATATCCCAAAACTCCGTACCAAACAAGAAGTGTGTGGAAACGATGTTCCGGCGATGATGTTTGAGCCGCAAAACGTCCCACTATACCGCTGCCGACTGAAGTCCAGATAAGCCAGAACAGAAGGGCTGTTCCCATTGTCAGTTCACTGCCGCGAAATGTGGCGAGTACTTCACGAAGAAATACTGCCTGCGATATCATCGCGATAACGCCGAGTAAAAAAACAGAAAAGTACACTTTTAAAAACCTTGAACTGTTGCTGTTAGCTTATAAACGATGCTATCTTAATAAATGAAAAACTGACCAGCCAGGCGAGTGTTGTAGTATAGACAACCATAAGTACGATCCATTTCCATCCTCCCGCCTCACGTTTTATAACGCCGAGCACCGCAATACAGGGAACATATATCAAAATGAAAAGCATTAAGGCGTATGCTTTGACCGGATTAAGGAGCGGATCGTTGCGAAGAGCATTTTTAAGGTTGCTTTCAATCGTTTGATCGTCAACATCCCCAACTTTATAAATGGTCGCGAGAGTCGAAACGATAACTTCTTTAGCGGCAAATCCTGCTATGAGAGCTACTCCCATACGCCAGTCGAAGCCAAGCGGTTTCAGGGCAGGTTCGATAAATTTCCCGAATTGTGCCGCATAGGTATGACTTATCGGGGGTATTGAATTTATAGGTAGCGTGTCTGTTTCCGCTTTTTGGGGAGCCTGAGGAAATGTCATAAGTACCCAGATTATTATGGAAAATGAAAGAATAATGGTCCCCGCTTTACGAATGTACATAAAAGCCCGTTCCCAGATATGAAGCAGAATACTCCGTAAAGTAGGTATTCGGTATGGCGGCAGTTCCATAACGAATGAAGCGGATGAATCCTTTACGAATGATAGTATCCATGCAACTAAAAAAGATATTGTAATGCCGACAAGATACAGTGAAAAAATTATATTTCCCGCATTCTTGGGGCTGAAAAATGCACCGGCAAGAAGTATATATACCGGCAAACGGGCTCCGCAGCTCATAAAGGGAACGATAAACATGGTTATAAGACGGTCACGTCTGTTTTCTATGGTTCTGGTGGCCATAACAGCGGGGACGGTACATCCGAATCCAACCAGCATAGGTAAAAACGATTTGCCATGCAGCCCGAAACTATGCATTATCCTGTCCATAATGAAAGCCGACCGCGCCATATAACCCGTATCCTCAAAAAAAGTTATAAAGAAAAAAAGAATGAGTATATTTGGCAGAAAAACAAGAACACCGCCAACACCCGCAATAATACCGTCCACAATAAGCGATTGAAATAACCCGCCGGGAAGAATTTTTGTCACAATAAAAACCAACTTTTCAAAAAAAGCCTCGATCCATTCCATAGGTATCGCGCCAAGAGTGAATGTGGTTTGAAACATTATCCATAACGCCGAGAGGAAAAGGGGAAATCCAAGCCATCTGTGAGTGAGGACCGAATCGATTTTTTCAGTAATTGTCCTGTGGGTATGAACCTTTGCTTTCATACATTCGGTTACCGCACCGGTTGCATATCCGTACCGGCCCGCTGTTATAATATTTTGAATTTTTCTCCCCTCGAGTGATTCGAGCCTGTCACGGATTTTATCAATTTCTTTATGAACATCCGGCGCAATTGAATGATTGGCCTGATACGGAGAGAATGATCTGCCGAATTGGAGAAGGTTGACTGCACACCAGCGTTCATTATATGGTACGGTGCCATGAATCAAAGCGATGACAGCGTCGATGGCATGTTCCATTTCATGGCTGTATACCGGATGATTCCCAATAGCCTCTATTTCATTGCGTGATACTTTCAGCGCTGTAGATATGAGTTCAGGAACGCCTTTACCTCTGTTTCCAACTGTTTTCACACAGGGTACGCCAAGTATAACCGATAACTGTTCCACATTGAGAATATTCCCTGAAGCGTCAAGCTCATCAAACATGTTGAGCGCCAGTACTACAGGCTTACCGGTTTCGATGATTTGTGAAAAAAGATAGAGATTACGTTCGAGATGTGTAGAATCGACAACAACTATTATAGCTGAGATTTGTTCCGACAGGATTTCCTGACGGGCAATTTTTTCATCGAGCGAATACGGGCTTAAACTATAGGTTCCCGGTAGATCAATAACTGTAACCTGCATATCATCAACCAGGACAGTACCTTCTTTTTTCTCGACGGTTACTCCCGGATAGTTGCCTACATGCTGCCTCGATCCCGTGATGTAATTAAACAGGCTTGTTTTTCCGCAGTTTGGATTTCCTGCCAAACCTATGACGGTGGGTTTTACTGCCATGAGAAATTTCTCCATCGCTTTCTATGAGAAGCATGCGAGCCTCGTTCTTTCGTAAGGCAAGAAGTGTATCGAGTACTTTAATCTGAACAGGATCACCCAGAGGA
>JAFGMP010000049.1 GCA_016927495.1 Candidatus Latescibacterota bacterium
AGAAAAATATCTTTTTGCTCAGATACCATGAATTACTGATTATTTATAATTTTTTTTTTCACATAAATCAACAGTTTCCTTTAAAAATTAAATATTCTGATCATGAATTTTTAATAATGGTTAAAAATCTCAGATAAAAATTAATTCTATGACATTTATAAAAGTTGAATAGCCATAGGTCATTTTTCCGATGTTATCCTGAAATAAGTGGATAAAAAACCCTTATTGTCCGGCCTTACTTAAGAGGACGTTTTATCTCTTACCCGTATAAAAGAATCTACCGCTTTTATTATCTGCTCTTCTATGTGAGCCGCCGATAATTGTACTCTGATTCGTGCTGTGTCTTTCGGAACAACAGGATAACTGAATGCTATGACGTAGATTCCATCGCCAAGCAGTGTTTCCGCAGTTTGCGCAGCCAGTTTTGCATCGCCATACATGACCGGCACAATCGGATGTTCACCTTCGTTGACAGTAAATCCGGCCGATTTCATGCTGTTCCTGAAAAGCCGTGTGTTTGAAGCCAGACGGTTTCTAAGGTCGGAAGATTGCGAGAGCAGTTCAAGTGCTCTGAGCGTTGTAGCTGCTATCGCAGGGCATAATGTATTGGAAAAGAGATATGGCCGTGATTTCTGGCGAAGCAAATCCGCAATTTCCTTGCGGGTTGCAGTAAATCCGCCTGATGCGCCACCGAGCGCTTTCCCGAAAGTCCCGGTGATGATGTCGACACGCCCCTGAACTCCGCATGCTTCGGGAGTGCCGCGGCCTGTTGAACCGATGACACCTGTGGCGTGGGAATCATCTACCATCACCAGCGCACCATATTTTTCAGCTAAAGTACAAATACCTTTCAGGTCTGCAACAATACCGTCCATGCTGAAAATTCCATCAGTTGCTATGAGTTTGATACGACAATTCCGGGCATCTTTAAGACATTGTTCAAGCTCATCCATATTATTGTTTTTGTATACAAACCGTTTTGCTTTGCAAAGACGAATACCGTCGATGATGGATGCGTGGTTGAGTTCGTCACTAATAATAGCATCCTCAGTAGATAGAAGTGTTTCGAAAAGACCGGTGTTGGCGTCAAAACATGAGGAATATAAAACGGCATCGTCGGTTCCGATAAATTGGGATACCGCGAATTCCAGTTTCTTGTGAATATCGAGTGTACCGCAAATAAACCTTACGGAACTCATTCCGTAACCATAGGTATCGAGCGCAAATTTTGCCGCTTTGACGAGTTCAGGACTATTTGAAAGCCCCAGATAATTGTTTGCGCAGAAATTTATCACTTTCGATCCATCATGTAAGATAATTTCAGCACTCTGGGGAGATACGATTATCCGTTCATTCTTATAGGTTCCGGATTCTTTGAATTGCTGAATGGAAGTTTTGATGAATTCACCGTTAGTATACATAACATAAACTCCTTATAACACTGTAGCTTCATAGAATGAGACATATGCGAAAAATTAAAGCCGTCAAAAATTTAGATACGTGATGACTATATATACGATTGTATTCGGTTAACATTATTACCTTAAACCATCTCGAGGACTACTTTAATTGCCTCTCCATTGTGGAGAAGTTCGAATCCATGCTCAAAATTGCCAAACGGGAGACGATGTGTGATAAGTTTATTGATCGCTTTCTGTTCCCTGAGCATAAAATCCTGTGATTGGAACCAGGTGTCATACATTCTCCTGCCATTTATGGCTTTAATGGTAATGCCTTTAAAAACTATATCTTTTGCCCAGTCGATATTATCGACAGGTTTTGACGGTATTCCCAGAACGCATGCACAGCCGCCGTTTCGAAGGAGATGAAGGCCTGTTTTAATCGCACCAGGATGTCCCGACATTTCAAGAAGTATCTGCGGGCCGAGACCGTCCGTGTGATCGAGCACTATAGAATTAAGATTTTTTTCTGACGGATCGATTGTGCACTGTGCACCGACTTTCCGGGCGCTTTCGCGTTTAAAAGCATTAGGTTCGATGACAATAATGTTTGATGCACCGGCGCTTTTCGCTATGGCAACAGCAAAAAGACCTATGGCGCCAGCCCCCGTGATCATGACCGATTTACCTGCAACAGGTTCGGCCATTACGGTATGCATCGCATTTCCGATCGGATCAAAAATAGAAGCGATGTGATCCGGAATCGCATCAGGCACCGGCCATAAATTTCCGGCATAGATGCTCATGTATTCGGCAAAACAGCCATTCCTGTCAACACCGATAATTTCAACATCGCGACATATATGAGCCTGGCCTGTGCGGCAAAATTCACACTGTCCGCACGCTATATGCCCCTCTGCACTTACACGCTGCCCGATTGAAATGTGACGGACCGATTTACCAAGAGCAGCTACCTCGCCGACAAGTTCATGTCCCGTAATAACAGGAGGGTGTATTCGCTGTTGACTCCATGTGTCCCAGTCGTAAATATGGACATCGGTTCCGCAAATACCCGCAGCTCTGATACGGACCAGGACTTCTTCTTCTCCGGGCTCCGGAATATCCACCTCTTTTAATGTGAGGCCTTTCCCCGGTTGCTCTTTAACAAGCGCCTTCATTACTATAACCGTCCCTTTTTAAATGTTGTGAATTTTTTTACCTTGACAAAAATCGTTCACTATACTATAATTATATTTAATATAATGAACGGAGAAAAGTTGTCAAGTAAAATTTAATATATTATACCAATTTTTATTATATCAAACAAATGGAGGTCAGCGCATGAAACAAAGATCTGATTTACCCGCTCTTGGTAAAAATATCGAACGGATACGAAAACAAAAAGGTTTTTCTCTTGAGGAGCTTTCGCAAAAAAGCGGAGTATCGAAAGGCATGCTTTCACAGATCGAACAGGAAAAGGTCAATCCGACTGTTGCGGTAGTCTGGAAAATTGCATATGGACTTGATGTGCCGTTTCATGATCTGATTACCGAAGAGGAAAATGTTCCTTTTTTCGATTTGATTCGCAAGGATGACACCGTAATTCTGGAACGTGATGGTGGAAGATGCGTGTTCCGAATTATTTCACCGTTGTCAATGGCAGAAAAACTCGAGCTTTATACACTTCAAATCAAGGAAAAAGGTGTTTTGGGCAGTGACCCGCACAGTAAAGGAACTGAGGAATTTTTAACTGTGCTGAATGGAAAAATCGCGGTTGAAATAGACGACCAGCGCGCGATACTTGAACAGGGTGACTCTATCCATTATCATGCGGATATCCACCATCTTATCAGAAATGAAAGCGAGGGAGAAAGCAGTCTTTATATGGTGGTCAAATATATGTAATATTTTATCATCTTAAAAAAAAAAGCTTTTTACTTTAATAAGAATTGAATAGAGAAAAAAGGTAGTTGAAGCTATAATTATGATGGATGCCCCTGTTGTCAGATTATAGGTGAATGACAGCCATAATCCGGAAATGATAAAAAAAATGCTGAGTAATGTTGAAAAAAACATCATTATTCCGAGTGATCCCGACTTTTTTTCGGTCAGATGAGTGGGGATGGTAAGCAAAGCTATTACAAGAATAAGCCCAACGAGCCGTATGGTCATGATTATCGTAAGCGATGCCAGTACAAGAAGCACAAGATAAAATATTTTTACCGGTACTCCTCTGAGATAAGCAAATTCAAGATCATATGAGACTGCAACGAATTCCCGATAAAATAATGTAATTGCGCATATTATGACAATATCGAGAATAAGTAATAGCCATAAATCGCCGGTTGGAACGGCAAGGATACTGCCGAATAGATAGCTCATGATGTCAACATGATAACCCGGTGTCAAATCGATAAGAATTATACCGAATGCCATTCCGGCTGCCCAGACTACGCCTATCACGGTGTCTGACCGATTACGGTTATCGAATGTCAGTATTCCGATTATCAGAGCAATGACGACTGAAAACAGACCCGCACCCAAAAGCGGCGGTATTCCCAAAAAAAAAGCGAGGCCTATCCCGCCGTACGAAGCATGTGCAATACCGCCGGAAATAAACACCATTCGGTTTACCACGACAAGAGAACCTATAATACCGCATGCTATACTGATTAAAATGCCCGCATAAAGCGCATTACGCATAAACTCATAATTGAGAGCATCAAACATGGTCGGTTCCACTTTCAGCCGTTGCCTTTATCTGCAGATATTCCTTTATAAGTTCTATAGGGCAAATATCTTTGAGTGATGAATTTTCAAGTTTCAGGAACATTTCAGGTGTAAAATCAAGAGCTTCATGTACATGCATCGTTTTGTTGATATGGGCCACCGTTTTTGCGTAACCGAGTGTAAGCGCATAATCATGGCTGACCACAATAATAGTCATTTCAGTATTCAGGTTTTTCAATATCTTATAAATCTTTGCCTGGCCCTCCATGTCTATACTTGCCGTCGGCTCATCAAGAAGCAAAACTTCCGGTTCGGCTGCCAATGCCCGTGCTATATATACTCTTTGGCGCTGCCCACCGGACAAATTATCGATGCGTTCATTTTTATATTCCCATATATCGACTGTTTCCATGGCTTTTTGAACAACGGCTTTATCTGCTTTCGTATATTGTCGCATGGAAGTTTTATGTCCGAGTCTTCCCATGAGTGCCACATCGAGTACAGAGACCGGAAATCCTTTGTTTGCGGGAATGTTTTGGGGCACGTATCCGAGTCGATACCTGTTTTTCGCTGGCGTTTCTCCAAATACTTTTACCGTACCGGAATCGGGAGGAAGTAATCCCAAAATCAGTTTCAACAGGGTTGTTTTACCACCGCCATTCGGTCCTATCATCACCAGAAAATCATTATGGTAAACGGTAAGGCCGATTTTCTGCAGGACGGTATTTCC
Source organism: Candidatus Latescibacterota bacterium (assembly GCA_016927495.1). Taxonomy (GTDB): domain Bacteria; phylum Latescibacterota; class Latescibacteria; order Latescibacterales; family Latescibacteraceae; genus JAFGMP01. The sequence goes on from JAFGMP010000049.1 coordinate 4,861, forward strand.
ATTATAGGAAAAACTGACATTATTGAGTTCGATTACAGGATCGATCATGGTTTATTTAATTGCTTTTTTAAATTGTTGGGCAATATTTCTCAGGTTTTTATCCCAGTCGTAAGCAAGAGGATCCACAAACAGTATTTCGCCTTTTAAAGCATCAGCTAATGTTTTGGCGCTTTTTGTTGAATACTGGGGATGGACAAAAATCGTCTTTATCCCCGATTCTTTTGCTTTGTCTATCATACGAGCGAGATCCGCAGGTTTTGGCTCTTTGCCTTCTATTTCGACCGGTATCTGTTCAAGTCCATAAGCCTTGGCGAAATAGCCCCATGCGGGATGATATACCATAAACTTGACTTTTGTATCTTTTGTCATCAATACCTTTTTCAATTCCGTATCTAACTCACTAACTTCACGAACAAAATTCCCATAATTTTTTCTGTATATTTCTTTATTAATCAAATCAATTTTTGCAAGAGCATTATATATAAGTTCTGCCTGTTTAATAACCAGCGGAGGTGAAAGCCAGATATGCGGATCCATGCTTTCGATGTTTGTATGGTCGTCATGGGATTCACTATCTTGTGTCCTTTTTTCCGTTTGCATTGGTATTTTTTCAATACCTTTATCGGTGTAAACAATGTTCAAATTGGGATTTGCCGCTTTAAACCGTTCGAGCCATGCACGTTCAAAATGAACGCCGATTGCAAAATATACCGATGATTGTGCCAGATCGGCCAGTTGCTGCGGTTTAGGTTCGTAACTGTGCGGTTCCGAACCGGAAGGCACCATCACGGTTACGTTAATGAGATTTCCACCAATTTTTTCTACAAAATATTTCTGGGGTGGTATGCTGACGGTGATTTGAAGCTTTGATTGAGACCAGATGCAACATACAGGGATGAGAAGGAACAAAATGCCGAATGACGAAGAAATTCTGAGAATCCTGTTTGTGTAATTTTTCAATGCAACCTCCGTTTACATGCTTTACATATTCCGCTTACGGTTATCGAAATGTCCTGGACCTCGAAATCATTATTTAAAGCCGACATGGAAATTATCGTTTGTGTCAGGTTACCTACCGTCCAAACAAAATAAATGGTTGCATATCCTACAGTTAAAATGAGGGTGAACCGGATTATTTGAATTAATAAACTCATAATACTGAATACCTGAGGAATTTATAATTTCACGGATAAGTTTCAATGATTTTAACGCATTGACAGTTCTGTAAACAGTCGCAAGATCTATTGGCAAATCATAGGATACACGTTGATAAAGTTCATTGACATTTACAGGAGAATTACTTTCGATGATAGCTTGCAGGACTGCACATTTCTTTTCTGATACCCGTATGTTCTTTTCTCTCAGCAGACTTTTTATTTTGGTAATACTCATTACCTGTTCTCCATTGAGAAATATATTGCACATGCAAATAATTTGCAAATTCATTTTTAGCCTATTTTGTTTGCACATCAACGATGCTCTGATCTATATTGGCTTACAGTATTAAAAATGTTTTTATTATTTATCAGGTTATAAAGGAAATATTCATGAATACATCATCAATAGAAAACAATTATGTATTACCTGTGGAAAAGGGACGGGAATATGATGTCATTGTCATGGGAGGAGGCGTTTCGGGTTCGATTGCCGGTATAGCTTCTGCGAGGCATGGAGCGAAGACTCTGGTGATAGAGAGGCACGGATTCTTGGGAGGAGCGCTTACGGCTATGGGTGTCGGACCGATGATGAGTTTTCATAACAGGGCAGGAAAACAGCTAGTTAAAGGAATTCCGCAGGAAATAATCGATCGTCTTAAAGCAAAAAATGCCAGCCCCGGCCATATACCGGACAGTACAACATATTGCAGCACGGTAACTCCGTTCGACTGCGAACAATTGAAAATTGAGCTTGAAACTATGCTTATAGAAAGTGGGGGAGAGATTCAATATCATACCCAGCTTGCCCATGTCGAGAAAAAGGATAATAAGATTGAATCTGTGGTTGTCTGTAATAACAACGGACTGACACAGTTTGGCGCTTCGGTTTATATAGACGCCACGGGAGATGCCGATTTGGCAAAAATGGCTGGTGTGCAATGTACAATAGGCAGGGGTTCGGATGCCGCTATGCAACCTATGACTATGAACCTGAAAACAGGTAATGTCGATATCGAATCTATCCGCGCGTATGTAAAAAATAATCCCGGTGATTTTCGTTTTGCTTTTGGCGCCGAGGAGGGATTGAGACGGCTGGAAAAAACGCCGCGGTTGAGTCTGGCCGGCTACCTGTCTGAATGGGATGCTGCTGTCGATAACGGTGAACTCGATATTCCCCGTGATCTGGTACTTTTTTTCGAAACCGCAACTTCGGGAGTTGTCATTGTCAATACAACTCGTATTCAATCATTAAATCCCACCATTGCAGAAGATATAAGCCGCGCAGAAACGATTGGAAGACAGCAGTGCAGCCAGCTTTTCACGTTTCTTAAAAAGCATTGCACCGGTTTTGAACATGCGGTAAACCTCGGAACCTCTGTCCATATAGGTATCCGTGAATCTCGTCATATCCGGGGATTGTATACGCTTACTGCTGAAGATCTCATCCAGGAACGTCAATTCCATGATCCCGTTGCTATGGGAGGTTATCCGATAGATATTCATTCACCGGACAAAGCTGAGACGGTGTCGACACATCTCCGTCCCGAATGTGCATACCGGATTCCTGAGCGGTGTATGCTTGTTGAAAAACCTGACAATCTCATCGTTGTGGGACGAGCTGTCAGCGCTACCCATGAGGCCTCCGCCGCAATCCGTGTTTCGCCGATTGCAATGGCTGTCGGACAGGCGGGGGGAACACTCGCTGCTCTTGCAGTTGTACATCGAATTGGTCCAAATATGGTGCCGTATTCTGAATTGAGAAATACGTTGCTGTCAGATAATGTGATACTTCCTTAAAAATATGGGAAAATGATTTTTTACCATTTCTATTGGAATTAATAACTGACAAAAAAGGAATATGCTATGACAATCGGGGAAAAACGTAAATATTATCTGGTTTCGCATACTTTACGTATGTCATTCATGATTTCTATGCTTTTTTTTATTTCGACTGTTTCCTGTGTATTAGCAGACGACGGTTTGCTGAGTATCGGGAGAAAAAACGGACGATTGGCGCTTGAATGTGGTTCCCGCGAAAAAGGGTACCCGTTGATGAGACTTTATGATACATCATCACGGATAAATTTCATCCAGCCTGATTTACCATTATGGTCTGCTGAACTGGAACATGAATCCGGGAAAATGGTCACGCTGTCGAGTTCGGATTGTGATGCATGCACGGTTGAAACTCTAAGCCCTTTTGAAGCTGTCCTGAAATGGTCTCTCGATAATACTCTTGAAAAAACCGTGTCCGGCTCGACAGGCGATTCCAATCAGGGCATAACGGCAGTATGTTATATAAAACTTGAGGCCGAAAAAGCCTGCCTGAAATTACGGATGTACAATCATTCTCAAACATGGTCGATACGGCAGGTTACTTTCCCTGATCTCAAATTACAGCAGTTAGGAAAATCAGACTCGGATGATGCCCTTGTTTTTCCCTTTGCAGCAGGAAAAGTTGTAAGAAGACCTTTAGCAAAAGTTTTTGGTTTCGGTGGAGAACAGAACGATCCAAGTACAGACCGTATGGGAAGATATCCAAATCCATGGACAAACATGCAGTTTTGCGCTTATTATGATGAGAAAAGCGGTATTTATATTGCTGCAGAAGATCCTTATGCAAGCGTGAAGTCTCTTAACTGTGAGCATACGGGTGACCTGCCTTATGTTTTGTGTAAAATTGATTGGCCCGTGGAAAATGCCGGTATAGCCGGAAATGATTTCGAACATCCCGGTACGGTAACTTTAGAAATATTTAACGGTGACTGGTTTGACGCCGCAAAAATATACCGGAAATGGTTGATCGGTAACGCGCAATGGTGGCCTGCCATGGGTCCTGAGGGACGTTTCGATACTCCGGATTGGATGAAAAATATAGCCGTATGGGTGCTTGCGAGCCTAAACCCACAGGCAGTTGAACAGACTATACAATTTGCCGAATTTATGGGTGTTCCGACCGCGCTTCATCTTTATAACTGGCACCAGGTATCTTTCGATAATGATTACCCCCATTATTTTCCGGTTAAAGACGGTTTCCGTGAAAGCGTAAAGAAATTGCAGGAAGCAAATATACATGTTATGCCCTATATCAATGCACGGCTTTGGGATGATGACACCGGGGATTTCAAGACATTTGCCCTGCCTGCGGCGACAAAAAAGGAAAACGGCGATTACTACATCGAACAGTACGGTTCGAAACAAAACCTTGTCCCGATGTGTCCGACCACTGATATTTGGCAAAATACCGTGAAGAGTATCGTGATGCAGCTTGTCGGGCCTCAGTTCGACGTGGATGGTGTTTACCTCGATCAGGTATCGGCCATGTCACCGGTGTTGTGCTTTGATCAGTCCCACGGCCATCCACTCGGCGGCGGCCACTGGTGGACTACCGACGGTTACTGGCCGATGATGGAAAGCCTTCAGTCGGCTCTGGCAAGAGAATATCCGGATAAAATGCTGACATCGGAATGTAACGCCGAACCATATATTCGCGGTTTCGACGGTTATCTCACCTGGCATTTTCAGTTCAATGATATGGTCCCATTATTTTCGGCAGTGTATGGCGGGACAATCCAGCAGTTCGGCCGTGCGTTTTCCGGAAATGACGGGGCTGCACACCGTATGAAAATAGGACAATCGCTTGTCTTCGGTGAGCAACTTGGCTGGATAAACCCTTCGATAATAGAAAGTGACATCAAAACTGCCGAATATTTACGTCGAGCCGCACGGATGAGGTATGAATTTATACCGTTTTTATCCTGGGGAGAAATGATGCGTCCTCCTGAAGTACAGGGCAATATACCGGAAATCACTGCTGAATGGGCATGGGCCCGTGAGGAAAAAATGGTTACAGATTCTTCAGTGCAAAGCGGGGCATGGAAATCTCCCGATGGACGTATCGTTTTTATTTTCGCTAATGCATCGGATGACGAGATAATTTTTGAATGGTGTTTCGATCCGGATATCTACGGATTCAAAGGTAAACCGTTACAACTGGAAGCTGTCAATTCCGGAGAGGAAATACGTACAGTCAGAAAAAGTGTCAACAAAACGGTAAATTTATCGAGTTGCGAGATTAAAGCATATATTGTTTCACCCGATTAATGAATATTTGTGTTAAAATATTTATATTATTACTCGTCCAAGGCCTGTCTTACTTTTTTAATTAACATATCCGGTGAAAATGGTTTTTGTATGTAAGACAGACCGGATTCAAGTATTCCGTGGTGAACAATCGAATTGTCGGTATAACCTGACATGAAAAGTATTTTTATTCCACCGAATTGTTTTTGCATACGTGAGTGAAGTTCTTTACCTCCCATACGGGGCATTATTACATCAGTAATCAGAAGATCGACGTTATCAAATGTTTTATCATGTAATCCGCGTAATGCTTCTTCACCGTTTGTCGCTTCATAAACGGTGTATCCTGCGTTTCGGAGGATACGTGTTGTCATTTTCAGAACTGTTGGTTCATCTTCCACAACAAGCACTGTTTCAGTTCCTGCGGGTATTTTAATACGTTCTATCTTTTTCGATTCCCGATCAGGCAGGAATTCTGATTTTGGCAGGTATACTTTAATGGCAGTTCCCAAACCGGGTTCGCTGTATACCCATATATTCCCCTTGTTTTGTTTCACTATTCCATAACATGTGGAAAGCCCCAGACCAGTACCTTTTCCGGTTTCTTTGGTAGTGAAAAACGGTTCAAAAATGTGAGATACTGTTTTTTCATCCATGCCTACTCCGGTATCACTTACGGCCAGCATGACGAAATCACCGACATGGGTATCATTATGATTATTCGTATATTCTTCATCCAGCGTAACATTTAACGTTTCGATTGTAAGTTTACCACCATCAGGCATAGCATCACGTGCATTGACCACAAGATTTGTCAGCACTTGTTCGATCTGGCCCGGATCTACATTAACCAGCCATAAATCTTCAGCCGTCAGTGTTAACAACTCGAGATCTTCACCGATAAGCCGTCGAAGCATATTATCCATATTTAATATTAAATCATTTAAATTTATTATCTGAGGTTCGATAATTTGACGCCGTGAAAAAGCGAGTAGCTGGCGAGTCAGGTTAGATGCGCGGTCTGCACTCTTTTTTATTTCATTTATATCTTTGTACAGTTCATCATCGTGAGATGTCGACATTAGTATCAGTTCACATGAACCTGAAATCACCGTTAAAAGATTATTGAAATCATGTGCAATACCTCCGGCCAGACGGCCGATAGATTCCATTTTTTGTGCCTGAAGAAGTTGCCTCTGCAATTTAATTCTTTCTTCCTCGGCTTTTATACGTTCTGAAATATCCTCACCGGAACTTAATGTTCCCGTTATGGTTCCTGTTTCATCTTTTATAATAGCGTTATGCCACGCAATGGTTCTCAATTCACCATTTTTAGTTACTACTTGATTTTCATGGTATTCGACTAAGTCCATTTTGCCGGTTGCAAGTTTTTTAAAAACATCCTTAATATTTTCATTTTGGTCTCCGGGAATGAAATTGTCAAACCAGTTTTTCCCGATAATTTCATCAGCATTATATCCTAAAATTTCACATCCTTTTTCATTAATCATGTTTACTGTCTGGTCGGTTTTTATTACTACTAACATTACTCTGGCAACGGTGAAATACATTGTTGCACGGTCACGTTCGGCTTTCAGTGCTTCTTCAGCGGCTTTTCTCTCTCTTTTATCTTTAACCACTGCAATTAATGATACAGGTTTACCATGCCTGTCTTTGATAACGGATGCCGACACTTCAACAGGAAACTCTTCATTATGTTTTGTAAGAAATATAAACTCTTTATTCCTTAATTCACCGAATTGCGGAATCTTCAAAAAGTTTTCCCGCGCCTTTTCCCTCTCGCGGGGAGCTATGATTGTAAAAACACTTTGATTGAGTAATTCCTGTTCACTTTCACATTGATAAAGTTTAATTAAAGCATAATTGCATGAGTTTATTATCCCATTAACATCTGTTGTGATGATCGCATCGGGGGAGGAAACGAAAATTGCCCGTAACCGCTCTTCACTTTCGCGTAATGCATTTTCGGCACGTTTCTGTTCGGTAATGTCCCGTGCTGTAGTGTAGACGGATATTATGTTGCCATTAGAATCATGTTCGGGAAAAAGTCTCCAGTCGAAAACGGCTTTGCTGGAAGTCAAATCAATTTCGAACTGGCCTAATTCACTTTTTCCGGATCTGAATACATCTTTTATCATACTTTCCCAGTAGTCAACGAGTTCGCTTGGGAAATCCATATCACGATGCCTTTTCCCTAAAAATTCTTCCGGTTCAATTCCGTTTATGTTTTTAATTGAGGGGCTTACATAGATATGACGTAAATTTTTATCGAAGCGCATGATAATATCGGGAGTACTTTCAAGCAATAGCCTGTACTTCTCTTCGCTTGCTCTTAAAGCTTCTTCGGCTTTTTTAATTTCGGAAATATCGGATGCTATTACTCCAAGCCCGTCACCCACTTTAAAAGATTTGAGGATAAAGTAGCAATCTCCATAAACAGGATGGGGAACAAAATCTTCAATCATGAAGAGGTTTCCGGTTCTTAATACTTCCAGATGTTTCTCATATTGACCTGATTCTTTGACGTCCGGGATAATTTCGGATATATTTTTACCGATAACATCTTTCCTCTTTTTTCCGATCATTTTCAAACCCTGTTCATTTATCTCAATAAAATTCAGGTCTGAATCAAGTAGGTAGAATGCATCTGTAGCAGAATTTATAAATCCGGATAATCGTTCTTCACTTTCCCTTAACGCTTCCTCTGCTTTAATTCTGACAATTACACCGGTGATTTGCGAAGCCAGGGATTCTAAAGTGCTTTTCGCGCTGGGAGTGATTTTTTGTTCTGAATGAGATGCTAAATTAAGTGAACCGATAACTTGTTTTTTATGTTTTAATGGTATGATTGCCAATGATTTTATGTTTTTAAGAATAGGGGTATCTGTGTTTTCCAAATCACCGTAGTCTGTGAATACAGGTTTTCCTTTCATAACCAAACAGGTATTGGGTGAATCAGAATTAAAATGCGATATTACTGCAACACAGTTTTCTGAAATACCGGTATAACACTCAAGATGTAATGATCCTGTTTGCTGGTCTAAAAAATAGATGCCGCCACTATCTATCCCATCTATTTTTAGAGTGTGTTCCAGCGATGTTTTTAATGCTGTTTCCATGTCACGAGTAGTGCTGAGTGCAAGTCCCATATCGCGCTGAATACGAATCAGATTTTCAGATTCCTTTCTTTCGGATATATCCCGTGCTATACCTAAAACTAAAACCTTATCTTTAATTTTGACGGGGTATGTTCTGATTTCTACGGTAACCTTTGATCCATCTTTCCTGTTAATGACAAATTCATCGGGTCCAGTTGCTTTCCCGAATGCATTTTGAAGTAATGTTGCCGATGCTTTGGGGATATACATCGCAGGCAAAAGTTTAATGAAATTTCTGCCGATCAACTCTTCTCTCCGGTACCCGGATAACATTTCGGCAGTCTTATTGCCATCGATAAAAGTGCCTTTCAGGTCACTCAAATAATAAGCATCCGGTGCAAATTCAAACAAAATCTTGAATCTGTCTTCACTCTCCCGCATCGCACTTTCCGCTTTTTTTTGTTCGGTTATATCTCTATGAGTACCAACCATTAACAGCACTTTGTCTTGCTCTTCGCTCTCTATTATTTTACCATGTGATGCTATCCATTTCCATTCATTGGTTTTTGCCTTGATACGAAATTCCACCGAGTACCGGTCGATTTCTTTTTCAATATGTTTCCTAAAAATTTCTTTCACGTTGTTAAGATCATCCGGATGAATCAGTTTCCACCAGAAATTGGCATCCCGGGGAGCATCGATTTCAGAAAATCCAAGCATGTTCAATGCTGCCGAATCAAATTCAACAATTCCTTCATCAATATTATATTCCCACATACCCTCGCCGGCGCTCTCAAGAGCGATCCGCAAATAATCTTCACTTTCATATAGGGCTTCAAAAGCGTTTTTGCTCTGTGTAATATCAGTTTGTGAACCCATATAACCGCAGATATAGCCGCTTTTATCAAATATCGGTGATATTTGAAATCTGCAATAGAATGAACTGCCGTCTTTTCTGCGGTTTAATGCTTCTCCTGAATATGTTTTCCCGGAAGATACAGTCGAATAAATTTCATGCTGAGTTTTATCGGCAAATGTTTCAGCATTAAACAAATCGGGTGTTTTGCCTTTTATTTCGTCAAAATTCCACCCGTATAACTCTTTCGCGGCTTTATTTATATAGGTAATTTTAAATTCTTTATCCATATAGATGATACTGTCCATCGATTGTTCAATCATTGAAGAGTAAAGAGAGAGTCGGTCGATATCCGTTTGCAGACACTCCTTTTCATGCTTCAATTCAGTCAACTGCTTTTGAAGTTTCTCTATTTTATTTATTAATTGATGTTCTGTCTGTTTTGTATCTTTCATATTTGAAATCTCTATTTTTGACAAAACTCCAAACTAACTAATTTTTGTAACTAAGTAATCGCTGGTACAAATTTATATACCAAAATTGTATTTATCATCAAATAATTTAAAATCAGTAACGTTACTGTTAATATATGTTACCTAATCGTATGCAGTTTATCTTCTATTGTTATTTCCCAAATATATTTATTCATAAATATGTTTATATTTATATGGCACAACGTTATATTAATTGTAATAAAAAAAATAATTATTGCAAGCAATACTTTATGAAATGATGAATTATTATTGATATAAGATTACGAAATTCTTTTTTGCACCGCTTTGTTTGTTAATTTTTTGGGATCGGTGATCATACATGCTAAAATCCGTACCCCACGGCTCCCTTGTTCTCAGAGTCTGATTGAGAGTCTATAGTTTTTTTGCTCACATTTGTGAGAGTTATTCTGAGAACCGTGATTTTGATACCGTAAACTTTCGCTCGGTTATTCCGAAACGATTCATTCTTTCGACCGTATCATGGACGCCGGGAGTTACGAAACCACCGATTAAGTTATCGTAATCCATATGTTTCTCAAAAATACTTTTAATAAGTCGGGATGCACGTTCGAAATGATTGCAGAAGTGATATTATTACCCATTTTTTTCCCCGTATAAATATCAACGCCTGAATCGATGCCTTTGTTTCAAAACCATTGACTTTGAATAGGTGTTTATGTATGTTTTTAGGTAACCGGAAACTCAGCATGAAATTGGTGGAATCTATGAGAAAAAAAACGATATTAACAATTACTTTAAGTTTTGCACTATTTTTTAGCAATTTTTCCGCATTTCATCTCAACGCACAGGAAGCCAATACAAAAGAAAACAGAGATTATAAATATGCCACCGGCTTATATGCCGAAGGCATGTATGATATGGCGATACGAGAACTCGAAAGGTTCGTTGACAACTATCCCGGTTCAAAGCGAATCGTTTATGCTCAATTTCTTATTGCAGGTTCCTGTTTTTATCAGAATAAATTTGAAAAAACTCTGGAAATTACAAACAGAATACAAAAAGAATATCCTTCTGTCGAAATAATGGATAAAATTCTTTTTCTTAAGGGGCGTGCATATTTTCAACTCAATCAATATGATAATGTTGTTTCGACCCTGGAACGTCTGTTGAAAGAATATCCTGAAAGCGATCACACGGCAGAGGCGATGTACAATATCGGTGATGCATATTACAATTTGAAAAATTACAAACAGGCTGCAGAAACCTACAAATCCCTTGCTATAAAATTCCCGGATAGTGAAGTTGCCGATTGGGCATGGTACAGCCTGGGTGTCAGTTATCAGAACACCGGTGATTACAAAAGCGCAGTTGAAGCTTTCGGGAATGTATTTAAGATGTATCCGGACAGTCAACTTAAAAATATCTGCCGGTTTAAAATGGGGGAATCCTATTTCAAGATTGGTGATTATAAAAATGCCATAACCATGATGACCGATGTAATCAATGTGGTAACCGACAGAAAAATGGTAGTGAAGGGATATTATCTTCTCGGAGAAGCGAATTTTCAAATCAAACAGTACTCGATCGCGCGAAAAAATTATCAGATTGTTTTTGAGCAGTTTCCGGAAGAGAGTATTGCATCCGACGCGATGGAAGCAGTTGGCTGGACTTACTACAAAGAAGAACGTTATGATCAGGCGGCTGAAGTTTTTCTGAATGTCATAAAAATCTATCCGAAAGCGGAAAACATAGATTCAGCCTGGTTCAGGCTGGCGCTCACAAGAAAGCTCGCCGGAAACAGCTCCGGAGCTTCCGAGGCACATGCTACCCTTGTGAAACAATACCCGCAAAGCCGTTATGCAGACAACTCATTGTATGAAATGGGAATGATTGCATATGAAGGATCCCGGTTCAGTGAAGCTGCGCAGCATTTTCAGACCCTTACGACAAAATATCCTGAGAGCGAAATCAAATCCGACGCATTGACTATGTATGGTCAGTGCATCGTTGAGGCGAAAGATTATGAAGCAGCACTGATTGCTTTTACCGAAGTGACGGATTCGTACAAAAATTCGACATCATATCCTGTTGCTCTATTCCAGAGGGCGTTTTGTGAATTCAGGCTCGGTCGCGTTGAACAGGCTTTGAAAACGGCAGACCAGTTTATCAAATCATTTCCGAACCACAAACTTGCCCCTGAAGGTCTGCTTATCTTATCCGAAGCCAAATACCGGTTAGGCGATTATGAAGGTTCAAAAGATTCCTATCTGAGTTTACTCAGTTCCTACCCGGAGAATCCGAAAATGGCGCAGGTGCTCTATGGTGTAGGCTGGTCTGCTTTTAAAACCAATGAGTATGACAGGGCAATCGAGGTTTTTTCACGTCTGGTCGAGAGGTATCCTGATTCCGAACTTGCCCCGGATGCGGCTTATCGTATCGGCGACAGTTATTTTGCGAGCGGCAGATTTTCTCAGGCTGTTACTGCATATCAACAAATGATTAATAATTATGCCGGCGCCGAATTTTCCGACCGCGCTTCATACCAGATAGGTCAGGCATATTTCCGTATGGAGGATTATGCCCGTGCCAATGCGGCTTATGACAGGGTAATTTCTCGATATCCCCAGTCCGAGCTGGTTGATGAGACAAAAAACATGAAAGGGATGAGCCTCTTTAAACAGGAGCGATATAATGAGGCTATTACAGTATTCAGGACTATTGTAAAACCGTCTGAACTTGCCGATGATGCCTTGTATCAGATAGGGACCTGCTACTATAATATGGGTGATTATGACCGCGCCAACGAGATATACCGCAGGGTAATGAATGAATTTCCCGACTCTGATATCGTGACGGAAGCTATCACTGGTATGGTCGAGTCGTTTATGTCAAGAGGTGAAGTTAACCGCGCTATTGAAGTCGTCGATGAATACCTCCGTGGGCATCCGGAGGGAAAAATTGCCGATATTATGCTGATGAAAAAAGGCGACCTGTTTTATACGCTTAAAGACTATGATAAAGCTATTTCCGCATACAAGCAATTGTCAGTCGATTATCCTAAAAGCGACAGGGTTCCCTATGCTTTATACTGGGTTGGTATCGCGAGCATGGAGAAAAGCGATATCAGCGGAGCAACAATTGCTTTCGAGGATTTGATAAAAAGATTTCCTGCTCATGATTACGGTACTCTTGCCGCGATGAAACTGGGTGATCTCAGGATGGAGTCGGAGCAATATGCATTAGCGGCAGATTACTATGATTACGTTGCTTCAAATCGCAGCAATGAAGCGATAGGGTACGAAGCTTCATACAAAAAAGGCCTCGCCCTTCTGAAATCGGAAGAGTACACAAATGCAGCAAGCACATTCAATGACCTCATATCCCGGCATCCCAACGATATCATGGCACATAAGGCGCGGCTTGAACTGGCAGAAGAGGCGTTGCGACAGGGAAACGGTGACAGAGCCGTTTCATTGGCCGAGACCGTCATTGAAAGTGTGGTCGATGATAACGCTGCCCGTGCCCAATATATTATCGGCAAGCGTTATTATTTGGATGGAAACTATCAACGTGCTCATGAAGAATTATTGAAAGTGACGATTCTCTACAAGAATTATGAAGAATGGGTGGTGCGTTCGAAACTCTTGATTGTACGATGCTTTATCGGGCTTGATCAAAAAGAACAGGCCCGGAAAAGACTTAAGGAAATTCTGGAAGCTCATCCGCGAGATGCATTTGGCATGGAAGCCAGACAGATTGAAAATGAACTGAAGTGAAGGTTTTGTTTGGTATATTTTGAGGTAAGCTGGGCGTAGAGTGAAAATACATCTATTAATCATACTTTTTATTCTTTTCTCCGTTTTAAATTCCGCGGGTCAGCAAAAAACTCCTGACCTGGAACTCGAAGGTTACCAGATTGTGGGTAAAGATACTCGTGTTTTCACTATTACCGGAGAGAGAAGATCAACTGTCGAGTTTTCGGCAATTCCCCTTATTCAACCAGGTGAGGAACGTGATATCGAGACTTCGCGAGGTTTAATCGGTGAGGATGAACGTATCCGACGCCCCGATATCTTTTCCGCCAACCATGGTTTTTACTCCCGCGTCGACGTTATGAGCGGTTCGAATTCACCGCTGACCTTATGGGGTAAAGCTTCATTTGACATGAAGGGTAAAGCGGGGACTATCGGCATCTCTAACCGTATGGCCGAGGAAAATACCTTAAATAATAATGCCCCTTTCATGCAGGACGTTGAAGCGGCAGGCTATTACGACGTTTTGTTTGCCCGGTTTTCGGCTGATATTTTTTATGGTCGTGAGGATGAAGAATTAGGCAGCGAATTTTTCAGAAATCATAACAGGTCCTTAAAGCGGGGGCAGGGTGGGGTAACGCTGAGACTCTCGCCTTTCAAATCCTGGGATGTTTCGGGAAGATTTTCCATAAGTGGTTCCGACTACGAAGATAAAATTGTGGCAAAAGACGAAAGTGAAACAGTAGTAGTTGGCTCAACTGACGCTGTGGGTGAAATAGGTTCGACTACTTTCAGGTTGAACGCTATGGGAAATTATGTGGAAATGAGCGATCTTCACGGCACCATTTCAACATTCAAAGGTGTTGGTGAGTGGTTGATTTTGGAAAGACTGGGTATAAAAGCAGGAGCTTCTTTTTCGTTGTCCGAAGCCCCGGGAGACAATAAAACCAAAGCACGACTCTATCCTCAGGCTTCACTTGACTGGGCGCTAAATCCCGGTGTTTTCTTAAAAGCCTGTTTCAAACCTGAAGTCATTCGTCACACATTCGCCGGTCTGTATGCATATAACGGTTTGGTCACCTATGATACTCCGATGCTTTTCGAAGACCGGAAAATCGATATTTCTGGTGAACTTGGATTAATGAGGTCTTCGGGATTTTCAGGTTCTGTCGGGGCATTTTATATGACAACGGACAATATGCCGGTATATACCCGAAAAACCATTACTGCCGCCTCTGATACCCTTGATTATTACACCATTGTGAGTGGAACCGAAGTAGATTTAAAGGGTATTACATTAAAAGGAAAATATGATAATAACAGTAAATGGGGTATTGACGGAAGCATGACATTTACCGATGCTTCCGGTGATTCTCTTGAAAATGTTACGTATACACCTGATGTAAAAGCTGTGGCAAACGGATATCTTATGTTTCAGCGATTATGGAAATTCAGATGTTCGATTCGTTATTTTGGGAAACATACAATCCAATGGGATTCCGATGTCGAAGAGGATGAATTTTTTGTAGTTGATGTTGGTGTGGACAGGGAGATTTTCAGGAAATACCTCAGTATATATTTTGATGTAAAAAACCTGACAAACAATGATGGCGCATGGTGGACTGATCAATATCAGATTCCCGGAACCGGTATGTACGTTGGATTAAGAGCGGAATATTAATAAGTATGTATATAAGATTTTATTATTTTGATTCATTGTAATTTGCGGAGGAACTGATGGAGACGACGACGTTATTCAGTATTATCACTAAAGGCGGAATCCTGATGATTCCGATCCTTATATGTTCCGTAATTGTTGTAGCGGTGGCGTTAGAACGCTATCTTACATACAAAAAACTTGTGATCAAAGTGCCTCAGTTTATGATGAAGATACGGCATCCGCTTAACCATGGGGATGTAGTTTCCGCTATTAACGAATGCACAATGACAAAAGGCCCGGTGTCAAATGTAATCAAGGCGGGATTGGAAAAAGCTAAATTAGGCCGTGAGAGAATGAAAGAAGCGATGGAGACTGCCGGAAATGCCGAAACATATTTTCTGGAGAAAAACCTTAATATAATTGCCACACTTGCCGGAATCACTCCTTTAATAGGATTTCTCGGGACCGTTACCGGAATGATTAAGGCCTTTATGAAAATTCAGCAATTATCGGGGAATGTCAACGCCGATGTGCTGGCCGGAGGCATATGGGAAGCGATGGTTACTACGGCTGCCGGTCTTTCGGTCGGTATTCCGGCGCTCATTCTGTATAACTATTTCATCAACAGGGAACGCCAGTTTATCTTCCAGATGGAGACTGCCGCAGAAGAGGTGCTCGATATGGTGAAGGGTGTATCGGTCGATGATAAGGGTAAAACAGCCCCAGGCAAAAAACCTGAAGTTCAACCGTCTGAACCCATCGACAGCGGCGGCGGTATAAAATATGCCGGAGACTCCATGGATTCTGATAGTTTCAATCCCGAGGAGGTGTAGTCTTTTGAAAATCAAAGCCCACAGTGAAGCCATGACTACATTTAACGCCATTTCGCTGACAGATATAATATTTCTGCTGCTGGTATTTTTCCTTCTGAGTTCGACATTTGTCCTTCAACCCGGCGTGAAAGTGCAGCTTCCCACGACGACTTCAACCGATATTTCAAGTGAAAAGAGCGTTGTAGTGTCGGTCACTAAAGAAGGAGCGATTTATCTGAACGACAATCTTGTTAATAAGATCGAACTTGGGGCGCAACTCAGACAAATGGTTATCAATGTAGGAAATCCGATACTTGTATTACGTGCCGATAAAGCGGTAACGATTGAAAGTCTTGTAGAGGTAATGGACATTGCGAAGACAGCAGGCGGAGAAAGGTTCGTTATTGCAACATCTCCGAAAGAATAGAATATATTGACTGTAATTATTTAACAAAAAATTACAAAAAAAATGATGTAAGTTCATTGTCGTCAATACTATATTATCACGAAATGAAAGTATGTATGAAATATATAAAAATTAAATGGTATTGAAAGCTGTATTGTTATGCATTATGACAGAATAGAACATACAAAACGCGCCTATATTTATTCGGGACTTTTTCACGCTGCATTATTTCTTCTGATGCTCAATGTAACGGTTTTTTTCGAGGTTGAACCGCCTGAGTTCTATGAACTTAATCTTGGAGCGGTATCACAGGAAAGATTAGGGCAGATTATCGATGAAGCCCGTCGTTCGGAGGCTGCCAGAAGGTTACAGGCAGAAGGCAGGACACCGGAAGAACGTGTCGAGGTACCCGATCGCAAAATGATTGAAATTGAAGAACCGACAATTTCAGTACCTGAGGCACAGCGCATCGAATCGAGATTGTTTATATCCAATGCCGAAAAACAAAAAATTGAAGTTGACCAGCCGGCGTTCGATGTTCCGGTTATGAGGGACGATACTTTTTCAATGGATAGAAAACAGAGTTTCGAGGGAACGAAAATCGATGTCGGAGAACAACCAGGCGCCGGTATTGAAACTGGGACCATCGGCAAAGAATTTGCAAATTTTGAGATTGAAGGAGAGATAAAAGGAAGAGACATCATGTCCAATCCTCTGCCTGAATACCCTGAAGGACTAAACAAAAACGCGCGAATAAAAATCTCATTTGTCGTTTTCCCGAACGGCACTGTTTCTCCAACCGACATGTTTCCGGTTAGAAAAGAGAATGCTGTGCTCGAAGAGCTTGCTATGGAGAAGCTAAAACTCTGGAAATTTTCTTCGTTACCGTCAGGGCAGACACAAAATCAGAGAGGTTTTATCACATTTGAGTTTAAGGTTAAATAACAAATCAAGCAGCGAATTATGACATGTGGAATCTGAAAAGGGCTTTTACAGTAATCTCCTGATAAGTACTTTCACACTATAATTCAAGCTTCATATTTTCAGTGAGGTGTTAAGGTGTTTAAAAGTCCTAAAACTACAATATTACGAATCATTATTGTGTGTATTGGCATATTGATTGTTTTCTCCTGTTCCGAAGAAAAAGATATGCGTGAAGGAGTTGTCGAAGCGCTTGGGGAGCCTGACGATATCGAAAGTGGTGGATCCGGTCCATATAAATACGAATTGTATTATTATCTGAATAAAGATTTAAACAGAGTATATGAATTTAGAAAATCAGCATCAGGTTGCGGCAGCAGTGGTAACTGGTATGTGGAATCAATCTGGTATGCGGATTATCATTTCGGACGTGAACTGTATGAACCACCATACATAGAACATGCAGAAGTAAAAACGGCTACTTCAGGACAGGCCCTTAAAATATCGGCTATTGTCACCGATGATGAGCATGTTATCAGCGTCGATTTATTCTATAAAGCGTTGAACGCTGCTGATTCACTTGCTGTACCGATTCCGATGGCGGTATCGGATTCAACATATTCGGCTACATTACCGGCATCTGTTGTTAAAGCTCCCGGTTTGGAATACTACATTGAAGCGAGTGACGGTAATCACAAATCGAAATTACCTCCAAGCGGATTTTTTGCTATTGAAGTTACGGATGCACAGCCATCCAAAATTACGACGGCAAATAAAGCGATTGACCGGAAAAACAGTACGACCGGCGAACCGTTACCCGAAACTTTAAATAACGGAAGCTCTCCGGTCGGTCCATGAGCGGATTCAAACTTAAAAGTGATTATGTACCGCGTGGTGATCAGGGCGCCGCTATCGATGAGTTGACTCAGGGGCTGCTTTCCGGTGAAAGGGCTCAGACTCTTCTGGGAGTGACCGGATCAGGTAAGACGTATACTATTGCGAATGTCATTGCCCGCGCAAACCGCCCGGCACTTGTTCTGTCACATAACAAGACGCTTGTAGCTCAACTATATGGTGAATTCCGTGCCCTTTTCCCTGACAACGCAGTTGAATTTTTTATCTCATATTATGATTATTACCAGCCTGAAGCGTATGTTCCCTCGACCGATACGTTCATTGAGAAAGACGCTGATGTCAATGAAGAAATTGACCGTCTGAGACTCCGTGCCACAAGCTCGCTCCTTGAACGGCGCGATGTGATTATCGTATCGAGCGTGTCCTGTATTTACGGTTTGGGATCGCCTCAGGAATATGAAAAGCTTCACGTCATTCTCAATGTGGGTGATCAGGTCGACCGCGACGAGGTAATAAGAAACCTTGTCGATATCCATTACGCCAGAAGTGATTTCGGTCTCGAACGTTCGAATTTCCGTGTTCGCGGCGATGTTCTCGAAATCATGCCTGCATATGACGACCGTGTCATCAGGATTGAGTTTTTCGGCGATGTTATCGAGGGGATATCGGAAATTCACAGGATCACCGGAAAAGTTGTCGATGTCAGGAGCAGAGTGGCAATATACCCGGCGAAGCATTTTGTCACTACCCGTCCCCGTATAGAATCCGCAATCGAGGAAATTCAGAAAGACCTCGATATCAGGGTGTCTGATCTCGAACGCGAAAACAAACTGGTCGAAGCCCAGCGTCTGAGCCAGCGTACACGGTTCGACATTGAAATGTTGCGTGAAATTGGATATTGTTCGGGAATAGAAAATTATTCACGGTATCTGACGGGCAGGGCACCGGGTGAAAAACCCTGGGTACTGCTGGATTATTTTCCTGATGATTTCATAATGGTAATTGACGAATCTCATGTTACTCTTCCGCAGGTTCGTGGGATGTATAATGGCGACCGGTCACGGAAGGAAACATTGGTGGAATATGGATTCAGACTGCCGTCAGCTCTCGATAATCGCCCCCTGAATTTCGAGGAATTCGAACGATCCATAAACCAGGTTATTTACGTTTCGGCAACCCCGGCGGACTATGAACTCGAACAGTGCAAAGGTGTGGTCGTCGAACAGATTATCCGTCCCACCGGCCTTATCGATCCGAAAATAATTGTCAAACCGGCAGCAGGGCAGGTTGATGACCTTCTCGGTGAAATACGAAAACGTGTTGCTGAAAACGAGCGGGTGCTTATCACCACGCTGACCAAGAAAATGAGTGAAGACTTAACCGATTACCTTCTCAAAATGGGTGTTCGCGTACGGTATCTTCACTCGGAGATCGAATCTTTGGAACGCGTCGAGATTCTCCGGGGATTGAGACTCAAGGAATTCGATGTTATCGTAGGAGTAAATCTTCTTCGTGAGGGGCTCGATCTGCCAGAAGTGTCGCTTGTGGCAATTCTCGATGCCGATAAACAGGGATTTCTCAGGAACGAGCGTTCTCTTATTCAGACAGCGGGACGTGCGGCCCGTAATGTGAACGGCCTGGTAATATTTTATGCCGACACGATGACCGATGCAATGCGCCGCACCATTGAAGAAACAAACCGCCGTCGCACCATTCAGACGGCATATAATGTAAAGCACGGTATTACTCCTGAATCGATCATAAAGAGTATCGACGATATTCTCAGTTCGACAGTTATTGCTGATGGTACCGGGCAAACACAAAAAGTAAACCGTGACGAAGTCAACATTCTCGACCTCATGGATTCGCAGGAAGCTCTTGCTGCCCTTAAGAAACAGATGAAAGCGGCTGCAGATAAACTCGAGTTCGAGGAGGCTGCACGGCTCCGGGATGAAATATTGAGGATTGAGACAAGTGTTCCGGGGGAAAAACGAAAGATATAATGATTTCTTCCGAACCTGTTTCTTCTTGCAAAATCCTCTGATTTTGCGTTTATTGTTCTGCTTCCCGAATGTATTCATTAATCGAATTTTATTACATATTTAGTGATTCTTACTTATCGTGAACAGAAAAAAACGCCGTGAATTATTATGTGATCTTTACACCGTTCTCGAAGAAACGTTCGGGCCGATGCGCTGGTGGCCTGCAGAGACACCATTCGAGGTGTGTATTGGTGCAATTCTCACACAAAATGCACCCTGGTCTGGTGTAGTTGAGGCAATAAAGAATCTGAAAAACGCTCATGTTTTCGATTCATTCTCTTTGGCGGCAAGTGATGAACGGACGATTGCCGAAGCTATCAGACCTTCAATTTATTACAATCAGAAAGCGAAA
>JAFGMP010000379.1 GCA_016927495.1 Candidatus Latescibacterota bacterium
AAAAACGATGTGTTTTGCTTTTAGTCTTTTTTATTATTTTTTTTGCCGCCGCATATTTTTCATTAAGGTTAACAAATTGCAAACAACTTCTTTCTAAGGTGAAAATTCACCTTAGAATCACCTTGTCATGGTTACTCAATTTCACCCTAAAACACGGATATAGGTGAATATAATTCACTTATATCTCGAAAATCCGAATGTTATAACCACCTCCATTATAAATCCAGTCCATCGAGAGGACTTTTTATATTCTGGAGCGACATTCGTGTTACCTGAGTATAAATTTGTGTTGTTTTCGGGCTGCTGTGTCCAAGTAATACCTGTATGTATCGTAGGTTCACTCCCTGTTCAAGTAGATGAGTAGCGAACGAATGCCGCAGAGAATGCAGGGTTGCCTCTTTATTGATACCTGCTTTTTCTAAAGCCTTTTTAAAGACTTTCTGAATGCTGTTGGTGGTATATTTTCCCCCTTTCTGGCCCTGAAAAAGCCATGATGAGGGGTTATATGTTTTCAGGTACTGTTTTACAACTTCCGCAGCCTTATCGGAGAGTAAGGTATATCGGTCCTTGCTCCCTTTACCCTGACGGATCCGGATCTGTTTCCGGTCGAAATCAATATCGGGAACTTTCAGTTTAACGACTTCGCTTCTTCGTAGACCTCCCGAGTAAACAATGTACAACATGCACTTATGTTTGAGATTCACTATAGTTTTCAGAAGAAGAGCCACCTCTTCGGTACTGAAGACCACCGGAAGTCGGTGTTCGATTTTCGGCCAAGTAGTGGAATCTTTGTTTATAGTGCGGTGAAGTACCTGCTCGTAATAGTATTTGATTGCACTGATGGCGGCTTTCTGATATGATGCCGAACGGTTTTCGGCGCAATCCAGTATATAAGCGTTGATATCATCATCCGTAGCTTGTTCGGCTGGTTTGGCGATAAATTGCAGAAATAGCTTCAGATGATGGGAGTAATTCTGTTTTGTACTTCTGCTGTTGCGTTTCTTTTTCATCGCATTCAGAAATGCTTCGGGAAGGATAATTTCCTCTTTCGGAGGAATTGTCATCTCTTTACAATCCGTTACTGCTCTTTCAGGTGCATCTGGTGGAGCGATAGTTTCCGTTTCGGTTGTTTCTTCTGAGTGCGAATTTACTTTCATCACCATGTCGTGCAGTGCTTTTACCGGAACGGTCGATGAGTAAAATAACGCGAGTGCATTACGATACCGATCCTGTTCGGCAAGAGGAGCATTTTTAATAAACCCGATGATGTCTTCAGAAAAGACGTTTTTCGGATGCCGGTGCAGTGTCCCGATAAATTCTTTGATAACCGGTGTATACCCTCTGCCGGTTTTCCCGTTTGCATAAAGGTTTTTACGGAATTTCCGGGCCCAGATTAACGGCCAGTCAACCGGTATGCAGTTATTCTCCGTTGAATAATAATTCTTTGGTGAAGCAACAGCAGAAGCAATCACGTTTTCCCTCCTCAGCAATCAGGTGTCCTGTTTTTTTCTGAATGAAGCGGTATTCAGATATAATAAAATCTAATGTGGACCCTCGGTAACGGCAAGGATGAACTCGTTTTTTGTAATAAGCCCGTTATTTGGATAAATAATTCAGCTCAATCTGGCGAACCCTCTTCTTCAGCCCTGATCGTAATTCCTGCAGGGTCCTCTCCCCTACCTCATACACCTCGGATACATTCGCGATTATCTTCGGAGTAAGCGGATACCCCAATTCCCGTGCTGTTTTCATCAATATAGATAAATTTTCGGTTACAGGTCCATCCTTTCCAGATCGGTAAGCAGTCCCCGGTCCTTCTCTAACTGATACTCCCGTACCTCCCTGAGCACCTCCTCCGGAAAGTCCGGTTTTTCTATAATCCCCCGGTTGTACTCGTCGAGCATTCTGAGCTTCTTTTCGAGATCGTCGCGCTTCTCGTTTGATATATTCATAGAATTCCTCCCGGTATTTGATTCTCTTTTCTCCGGTTATTTCCCGTTCAATACTGTTCAGATAATGTTTGAGAGACCCGGCGAAAAATTTACGTACCGCGTCTTTTAGTTCTTTATCTTCAGGATGAGATGCTTGCAGCTTTTCAGTAACTCTTTCCAGATCCCGCTCACTGCACAACCTTTTATCCGATTGCGCTATAGAAATTACGCTACCGACCTCTACCCCACTCTCGGTTAATGATTTCCGGAGGGAATTGACACTCACACCGGTAGTTACCACATCGTCTACAATAACGATGTTTTTATTTTTAATGTCGATTTTTCTCAGGGCCTCTTCACGGATTTCATATCTGCGCTGTTCGCGGATCTTCCCGATCGCACTCAGGTAGGCGGATTTCGTTTCATGCATCGGTCGGGCAATATCAACTATTACTTCCCCACCGAACGAACGCTGTAGAGCTGCAGCCATGATCATCGGAATGCTGTTGCGGCCGCTGGTGGACGGCATCACCAGGTAGAGATTGTTGATTCCTTTTAGGGTATCAACGTAATGTTCAAGAGAAAGGTTGTTTTTTACAAAAGCAATTACGTCGGATATAGGGTACCCCTTTTTTAAAAGGGTTTCCTTCGCATATTTTATATCTTTGGTTTTATTAGAAGAGAAATGGTAGTTCAACCTCTCCCTCCCCTATCATTCTTTATAGCTGTCGATCACATCGGCAATTTCACTATCTTCCATTTTGTCAAAATGATCAAGGCTGTATTTCAGTAATATTTCATAGGTCAGTACACGATCATACTGCAAAGCTCTACCCTTGAGTTTGTTGAACAGCGAAAAGAATTTCAATGCCATTCTGAATGTCGACTGACGGACACGCTCGTTGTTTTCTTTTTTGTCAGCAGTCTCCT
Source organism: Candidatus Latescibacterota bacterium (assembly GCA_016927495.1). Taxonomy (GTDB): domain Bacteria; phylum Latescibacterota; class Latescibacteria; order Latescibacterales; family Latescibacteraceae; genus JAFGMP01. Next base: position 2,862 of record JAFGMP010000379.1, read on the forward strand.
TTGCACGTTTTTTGCCGATTGAACCGTAATACTCCTCTTTTTTCTTTCCCCGCTCAACAATATCATTAACACTTATCTTATCTTTTTTATCCGGAGTTGCTGCATCATTCGGCGGAGCACTCTTCGATTGCTGGATAGTCACGTTTTTAAAACGGTCTTTCAGAGAACTGAGAGTATTTTTTTTATCTTCAGAGAGATCAATAGCTGAGGTTCTGTCTTTTTTTTCAGGAACCGGGGTCTGTGTTGAATTGTTATCAGACATGGCTCATGACCTCACTTTCCGTCTTTTTTTCATTGATCTTTTTCTTTCGACGTTCCATAACCATCTTTTTGAATTTTTCCCTTATTCGTTTTTTCTTTTCCTGCGCGGCTCCTTCAAGTGCCGCAGCAAACATGTTTTCATCAAGCCATGGGAACACCGTCGTGCAAAGCTTTTTCATCTGCAAAGAACTATCGCTTGCCGCATGAGAAATGAAAAGATTCTGCCGCATGGAGATGGATTCCGGAATATCGGAACGGTTGGACAGTTTAACGTCGGAAACGACCGTGTTGTCGTTTTTCCCGAGGAAATTACTGTAGATTGCCTCAAGATACTTCTTATGAAGACTGCGGTTCATCACAAGTGAAGGCGCTATAACGATGTATTTATCAGAAAAATCCGTCGCCTGATTCTGCAGGAACTGGTACGTCCTTATAAGAGCGTCATAGCAGACCTCATCGGGAATAACGGGAATAACCACCCTTTGCGATTCATTGATCCACATCATGGGAGGACCATCCTGAGAAGGAGGATTATCGATTATCACAACATCGATCGCATCAATGAAATCCTCATTGGTTTTCATGAAGGAGGCGATTGATTGAATAATGTTTTCCACTTTATCACTGTCCCGGCAGGCTTTTTTAAGCTCCGCTCCGCTTGGCACGAGATAAAGCTCGTCGATATAAGTCTCCTGAATACTCTCGATAATGTTATTCCTTCCGGCATAGACCGCGTCTAGCCCCTCACCTATCTGATCGACGTCTTTCGCAATAAGCGAAGATAAACTCCCCTGCGGATCATTATCAATCAGGAGCACTCTTTTTTTCGCGGTGGCAAGTGCCGCACCTAGTTCCAGAGAGATCGCCGTCTTCCCTACCCCGCCCTTATCGTTATACACACAGACAATTTCCATACTCACCCTCCATTGTAATACAAACATACCATGATATATTTATTTCATTATTTATTGGTACTATGGTACCATAATACCACAAACGGGAGAACTAAATCGATTCGACATACCATAACACCTTTATACCTTGATATCACCATATCATTACACCATGCTATCTTTATACCATGATATATTTATTTCATTAAATAATAATATTTTGGTATATTAATGTCAATATCTTTTTACACCATTAATTATTTATACCATGATACCTACACACATTTATTTCATGGTATCATAGTTCAAACATACCTTGGTACCATCATACATTTATTCAATTATACAATAATACCAATAATTATGATTTTGTGGTATCAATGCAGGGTAGGGGGTAAGGATCTTATCACCTTTAACATTTTCATTTAAACGCATTTTAAGGGGGTTTTCAGGGGGTTTGATCTTGAAGGTATCGTTGTTCGTTTTATTCGCCGTTGCTGTGAAACAGGCCAGTTATTGTTCTTTATTCCTTTGTTTTTAATTTTATTGCACATTGAATTTGATTTTGTGGTTTTTCCCTGCTTTTTTAAGAAATAAACAACAACATCTGTTGTTGTATTATTAAACATATTAAAACAATTTAAAATACGGGTACATATTATATGAACTCTTGAAAGGTGATGATATTCTTACCCAAAGGTGATTATATTCTTTCTTTAGGTGATGTTTGTCTTACTTAAAGTGATGGTTTTCTTACCTTTTACTGCCAAAGGTGATATAATCCTTTCTTTAGGTGATGGTTTTCTTTCACCTGTTTCCACAAAGGTGAT
>JAFGMP010000380.1 GCA_016927495.1 Candidatus Latescibacterota bacterium
CTTTTTAGGATAGGCTGAAACCCGGATATTCACATTCTGACCCAATTTAATCTTAATCAAGTCCTTTTCGAATATATTTGCTTCCAGCCAAACCTTTTTAAGATTAATGATTTCAAACAGTTCCGTTGAAGATCCGACTTTCTGGCCTATGCTTGCATTTCTTTTCGTAACAATACCGGATATAGGAGCATGAATATGAATGGTTGAACCGATGGCATTGCTATGCCCTACCGGCGGGTCGTCAATTTCACCGGTAGATATTCCGATTGCAAGAAGTTTTTTCATTGCATAATCGTACTGTACTTCCGCGACTTTTTGGTCCAATTCGGCTTCCTGAAATGATTTATGGGGAATTATCTGTTCTTCGAATAATTTTTTCTGGCGATCAAAATTATACCTTTTAATATTCAGTTCTGCTTTTGCTTTATCATAATCCGCCCTGAGGATTCCGATTTCAGGACTGGTAATACATACAAGAATTGTTCCGGTATCAACTCTGTCGCCGACATTGACAAATATCTCATTGACGCTTGATTCTATGAATGGACTTACCACTGCGACCTGGTTTTGATTCGGGATAATTTCTCCCGGAACTGAAATTGTTTTGTCAAGAGGCTTTAAAGATGCTTCAACCGTTTTCAGTCCGATTAGTCTTTCCCAATCCTCACCCTGATTTAAACTCCTGTCTTCTGTGTGATCGTACGTTTCATCGTTATTATGGTCATGTTCATATACACTATCAGAATTATCTCCAGATTCATGACCATGAGTATTAGTGGTATTGTCATTTCCTTTATGATCATCCGTAAGAGTTTCGGCTGAATGAATGCTTTCGTTTTCATGAATATGATTTTGAGATTCCGTATCATGATCTTTATTACAGCCGTTTACATATAAAACTGCTACCACAATACATACCGGAGAGATAATTTTTTTTATATGTTCATACATCGTATCCTCCAAATTTAATGCAATCTTTTCAATTCATTCTACATCGAACAGTGTTATTCCGACAGCTTTTTCAAGATGTGCCTGCGCGGAAAGATATGTGAACAATGCGTCATAATATCCGGCATTGGCTTTGTTCATCGTCCTGTAAGCTTCAGCCACCTCAAGGTATCCCATTTCACCTTCTTCATAACTGCGCGATGCAATTCTTACAAGCTCCTGTACCTCGCGTAGAATATTATTTTGATAATTCGTAACATGCTTCTCAGCTACAACTACATCGGAATAAGCATTTTCTATATCAAGAAGCACATTCCTCTTCTCCTCCTCAATGTGCCACCGTGCGGCATTTAAATTATAAGATGCCGATTTTATTTCGCCGCGTTCCTTGAAATAACTCCAAAATGGAACCGATAATCCGATCTCTCCTCCCCAGGCTTTTGCTGGTGAACTGTCTCGAAATTCCTGTCGAAAATATCTCAGTTCAAAATTCGGCACAAGTCCGATCCAAGATAATTTTTTCTCAATTTCTTTTTGTTTTGCATGTGAAAGCGCTGTTCGCAGAAGCGGATGATTGTCCATTGCCGTTTGTTTAAGAGTCTCAAGTTTCATCGGAACAGGGGAAAAAACAATTTCACCATCAATTTCCAGTGTATCCTGTTTTTTTCTTCCTAAAAGCATTTTGAGTTCATAAAGCGCCGTTTCATATTCACTTTCGAATGTCAGAAGCGTATTTCCGACTTCTGCTAAATCCAGTTTGACTCTTAATGTGTCATATGGTGCTGTGTCCCCTGCCTCTACCCTGATAAGTGCTTTATGATAAAGCTGATTGGTCAGCTTATAAATCTCTTCATGTATATTTCGTTTATTTTCGAGGATTAACACCCGATAAAAGCTGACTTTTATCTCAGATATGGTATCGTTTTTTATTACATAATAATCTGAGCGGGTTTGATTTTCTCTGAGATTATTCCATTTTTTTCTGTAATAATATGCCATGGGAAACTCAAATGCCTGGGTAAAACCATATCGTTTCTCACCATAATCGGATATTGACCGGTTTTTTGCGGGGATTTCCTCCAATTCGGTAAAAAACTCCGGATTCGATGGGGTTACTGCTTCCCAAATACCTGCTTGTGCAGAACGAATTTCCTGATCGGCTTTTAACAGCTTCGGATTATGAAAAACAGCCTCATCAATAGCCTGTTTCAAAGTTATTTTTTGAGCAAAACAGGGAGAAAAAAATACAAAAATAGCTATAAGGCTAAATAATAAGCCCATCAAAGCTTTATTCATGATATACCGCCTCCGGCAGATACAGATTTCTTATTTTTTACATATTATGATGCGTTATTATCGGATATAATAATTCTGTGAAGGTGGAGGACGGGAGTACTTGGATGAGGTAAATAATTGAAGGGGAACCGGGAAGAATTTTATATATAGATAGTTAGGTGAAGAATTGGTAACTAATTTGTATGGGGATATGTAATAAACTAAAATGGTAAAAACAGTAACAAATGAGATTATTACTGCTGAGAATAGTAACCACTTACATAATTCACATGTATGATTCAAATCCGAATCACCATGTGCGAAGACACATTGTGTAGATAAAATGAACGTTAAAATCAACAATGCCAAAGAAAAAAATATTATAAGACGTTTATCCACAGTCTTGTATAACCTCAATTTATATACATTATTTTAAAAAAACATTTTTTGCCTTTTTATAAATATACCATAACCCGGAACAAAAGTAAATTAAATTCATGTCCATTACCCCAGCGTATTTTGAACGTTCTTGTAAAAAAAGCGGCTTTTAAAAAAACACCGCTCTTTTAAATAATAATGTTATTTATACGTCCGTTTAAGTCAAATGTTCCCTGACAAATTCACGGGTAATGTTGATCATATGCTCGACACGATCAGGTTCAGCCGCCAAACCGAAATGGGCTATTCTGAATGTTAGCGCATTTCCGTCCTTATCTTTGTACGCAAAACCGTACCCTACCATTGTATTGTGTTTTTCAAGGTAATATGACCGTACTACATTACCCAATATCCCGTCGGGGGGATAGAAATCCGTAACAACCGGTGAAGCGTCTTTCGGATCGGCACTCATGCGGAATCCATGTTTCGTCATACCTTCGACAAGTCTTTTTCCGGCAGCCCTGAAACGTTCCTGCCTGTTGACAATACCTTCCTCTATAATACGATCTGCCGACCAGTCAAGCGCATACAGGTAATTCGTATTGCCGGTTACAAGCTGCGGATGCTCGTCACGCTGTTTGATTGCGGCATTTTCCCACGTCAAAAAATCGAGATAATAAGGAACACGACGGTCTTTCATCTTCCGCATATAATCCCATGCTCTCGATCCCACAGCTACGGGAGCAAGCCCCGGAGGAAGTTCAAAACATTTCTGGCTGGCCCCTGCAACCACATCGGCTCCATTTTCCCCCATGTCAACAACCACACCTCCCACACCGGAAATCGAGTCGACGATAAGCAGAGCATCAAATTCACGTGCGATCTCACCAATCGGTGTAATGGGATTAACAACAGCAGTTGAACTTTCGTTATGAGTCATATAGATAAACTGGTGGCGTTTCTTTTTCATAGCATCACGAACTTTATCGGCATCCATCGCTTTACCGAATGAATCACTCACGAAAGCATACGGAACACCGAGACATTTCAGATTAGTTGCAGCATAATCACGCAGACAACCGTTATCGATAATCAGCACCTCACGGTCAGGTGTGCATAAGCTCGCAAGCGTCATGTTCACGGCTAAAGTACCACTCCCGCTCGGTATAAATACTCGTCCGTTTTCAAGTCCGAATACGACCTTTAATTTTTCTGCCAAATTATTGTGAAACTCCGGAAATCCGGTTGGAGCGTCATAATGTGGAAAAACCTGATGTCCGCACCGTCTCAAAATTTCATCCGGAGCATCCATCGGTCCGGGTATCATCAGGATAGGATTTCGCAAATTAATTGACATATTGCGGATCACCCTTTCTCTTCAAGAAATTTTCTTGTTATGTTAATCATATGGTCAATACGTTCATTCCCGGCAGCGAGTCCGAAATGAGCGATCCGAAATGTGTAACGCTCACCATTTTCGTTTGTTCTGATACCATATCCAACCATAGTATTCTGTTTCGTTAAATAATATGTACGGACATCTTCACCGATAATTCCCTTAGGTGGTATGAATTCCGTTACTACCGGTGACGCATATTTCGGATCGGCGCCTGGTTTAAATCCTAATTCCGCCATTCCTGCCTTGAGACGCTGACCTGCCGAACGGAAACGTTCCTGACGATTCTCCAATCCCTCTTCAATAATATTATCGATTACCCAGTCGAGAGCATACAGCATCGTGGTTGCGCCGGTCACCGGCTGAGGATGCCATTCGAACTGATCGATATAAGCACGTTTCCATGCCTGAAAATCAAGAATATAAGGTACACGGCGATTCTTCATGGTTTCCATATATTCCCACGCACGTTTGCCGACAGCAACTGGTGCAAGCCCCGGGGGAAGTTCGAGGCATTTCTGACTCGCTCCCGCAACGACATCAGCGCCGTATCTGTCCATATCTATAACGACGCCACCTACTCCCGATACGGCATCGACCAATAGTAATGCATCAAATTCACGGGCTATTTCACCTATGGGAGGTATCGGATTTACAACAGCAGTCGAACTCTCGTTGTGAGTCATATAGATAAATTTGTGATGCTTTCTTTTCATTTCGTCACGGACTTTTTGAGGATCGATGACCGTACCTATTTCTCCCTTTACGTTAGTATACGGAATCCCTAAATTCTTTAAGTTTTTTTCAGCATATCCTCCAAAACCACCGTTATGCATAACAAGAACGTCATCTTCCGGCACACAAAGGCTTGCCAGCATCATATTTACCGCAGTTGTTCCGCTTCCGTTCGGTATAAAAACATAACCGTCATTGAGACCGAATACATATTTCGTTTTCTCGACGAGTTGATGATAAAACGGGCAAAAATCCGTCAGTTTATCATAATGAGGGAAAACCTGATGACCGCATCGTCTGAGCACTTCATCCGGAACATCCATTGGTCCGGGTATCATGAGAAACGGTTTATTCATTTTAAATGACATAGTGTGTTTTTTCTCCATTTTTATATTTCGTCCAACGGAAACATTGGTCTTTTTATTTTTTTATAGGTAAAATTATTCAGATTTGAAGATGAATATCCGGGAGTATCGCTCTGTATATAGCTGTTTGCGGCAGGTGGCTTATAGGCTTCTCGAAACGCAAGACCACCTTTGCATACACTCATACGATAATCCTCAGGATAAACTCCTATTGCATTTGCGTGCATAAGATTGTTGGGGCTGGTACTGATGGAATTGAGTACGACTGTAATTTTACCGACATCTATTCGCACCGATAAACCCATATTATCCTTTACACCAGCCCAGTATCCTTTGCCTTCCCTATTTAAAAATACACCATCTGTTATCGTCCGAACAATACCGGTTATTTTTACCGGGGGCCCGTAGAGAGAATCGGATTTACCACCTACTTCAAGGGTAATTTGTGCTCCAACACCCACTTTTGCAGCCTCCTGAGCGGCATCAGGGTCCCATAACGGTACAAATGCGCTGTCGACTCCCTGTTTAAGTATTTCATGCAACAGCGCGGTACCGTCACCTGGTGTTCCGCCACCAATGTTGTCGCCTGAATCCGCTATTGCCACAGGTGGGTTTCCCGAATTCATGGCAAGTTTGATTGTTTCCTCGGGATTGGGAAGATCAACAATATACTTTTTACGATATGAGAACATCATATCGCCGAGTTCGTCTGCATATTTTTGAGCGATTTTAAGATCATTGTCGGCAGTTACAACAACGCCCGTTCCAGCATGCGGAACATCCTGCTGCATGAATCCCTGAGCCGGACAAGCTGCGATTATACCAGGCACATCACGTTCAATTTCCCGCGCCCTGTCCATGACATGTTTCATCGGATAGTCATGAGGAAGCACATTATGGGGAGGCCCGATAAGCATAGGTTGTTTTGAAAACGCCATGACGGGTTTTATATCACCATTCATGATTCGGATCAAAACCGATGCGGCCTCTCTACCCCGATCTGCCATATCCATGTGAGGATATGTCCTGTAAACCGTTAAAAAGTCCGCAGTTTCGATCATGAGTGGCGTGAGGGTAGCGTGAAAGTCAAGAGTGACGGATATCGGGATTTCAACCCCTACTTTATCTCTGATACGCTGAAGGATATATCCTTCCCCATCATCATGCTCCGTGCCGACCATGGCACCGTGAAGTGACAACAGAATTCCATCGACCGTATTGCAATCAAGTGTATCGAGCATGACACTCAAAAATTCAACAAATGCATTTTCTGCCACCGAACCGGCTGGCATTGCCTGTCCACATATCGAAGGTACCATTTCTATCCCCGATTTATCGAGGATGTCAATAAAACCTCCGGTTTCGGTATTTGTATTACGGCGTTCATTTACAATCTCTCTGCCATATAAAATTCTCCTCAATTTAAAAGCATTGAGATCTGTATAAACGGGGTTAAACATATTTGATTCGTGACGCATACCGCCTATCATGACACGTTTCATGTCACCTCCCGGAACATTTTATCAAAAAATTATAATATGCCATACTTTTCAAACGTTTTAACAACGCTTGCACCTGCACGCAGTTCTTCACGGACGGTATTTTCACCCTGAACTTTTTCCCATGCCCGTGCGATTACTTCATCAACAATTTCCAGTGGAACAACCACAACACCGTCAACATCGCCAAATATCAGGTCGCCGGGATCAACACGAATTCCTCCGCAGACGACGGAGATATCTCGCTCTTTTCCGTCCATGCGCCCACATGAATCATATGGTGAAAGACCTTTACAAAATGTGGGGAAATTAAGCGATACAATTTCGTTATAATCACGTGCGCCATTATCGGAAATAGCACCTGCTGCTTTTCGGCCTACAGCGGCGTTAGTCAAAAGCCCGCCCCAAAATGCAGATAATGAAACAGCATTACATTGAGTGACAATCACCTGGCCTTCTTTTATATCATCGAGCACTTCCATTTCGAGTTGAAACGGTTTTTCAGGAACTTCTGTGACGGTTTCGAAATACATGGTAACCGCTTCACCCCATGTTCGCATCGTCGGAACGAGAGGCTTTATGGCAGGGTCCATACACTGAACCCTGAAATTCATCTGGTCCATAACATCCATTAAAACTGCCGAATAACATTTTTCGAGTTTGTCATTGTACTTTAGATACTTCATTGCTTTTCCTTTCCTGAAATTTTGAGGCAATTTCTTCTTCTGTCGGCAGTTTAACTCCCGCAGGAAGTACGTTGTCCTGTATAGGAGCTATAACAGACTCCATAACCTGATCGCAAACACTTGTTTTAATTCACTGTACCTTATGTCACTTTATAGATATACAAAAAGTTTAATGTAGTATGTCCTATATAGCTTTTAAATATACCGATTATTTTTAGATTTCAAAAAAGAATTTTTTAATAATGCAGAAAATTCTTCTGAGGATTCTTGAGCAATATATAAAATTGAGAACTGTGTTTTTTATTTATTCGTAACTTTCGTCTTCGGAGGGAAAGTTACGCGACCGTACATTCGCGCAGTATAATTTAAATCCCTCAAGCGCGCGTTCAGCAAGATCGGCATACCTGCGCACGAATTTCGGATTGAATTCAGGATTAAGACCAAGCATATCGGGTGTCACAAGAATCTGACCATCACACTTGTTCCCTGCGCCGATGCCTATTGTGGGTATTGAAATGGTACTTGTGATTTCTGCTGCAAGATTCCGTGGAATTTTTTCCAAAACAACGGCAAATGCACCTGCTTCTTCTATAGCTTTCGCTTCATCGATCAGGCTTTGATGATTATCTCTTCCTCTGACGCCGTAACCACCGAATACATGTATCGATTGCGGTGTCAGTCCGAGGTGTGCGAGTACAGGAATTCCGGTGTCCACAATTTTTTTAATTGTGGATTTTATGGGTATACCACCTTCGAGTTTCACCGCCTTACAGCCGGTTTTTTTTATCATGTTTCCTGCATTTTTCAAAGCATCTTCAGGATTTATCTGAAAACTCATAAATGGCATATCAACTGCAACAAATGCATGTTTTACATTTCGTGCAACAATTTCAGCGTGGTACATCATTTCCTCAATGGTAACAGGAATTGTTGTGGTACGTCCCTGAAACACGTTTGCAAGGGAATCACCGACGAGTATAAGGTCTATGCCCGCCTGATCAAGTAATGCTGCGAAAATAGAATCATATGCTGTCAGGGCAGTAATAGGTATACCGTCCCGTTTCATGCGTTTAAAGTCAGTAACGGTAACCGGTTTATCTTTCATTATATACCTCGCGGGCTATAGAATTCAATTCCACGGTGAGGCTGTGCAATTTTAATCACAAGATCATCCAGATGATCAGGGCTTTCGACAAAATTTATTTCATCCGTATTCACAATAAATACAGGAGCATGTGTATAATGGAAAAAGAAATCATTATAGGCGTTGTTAAGTGCTTCAAGATATTCGTGGGACATATTCTTTTCATATGTCCGCCCCCTTTTTTTTATACGATCGAGCAGGTGATTTGTCGATGCTTGCAAATATACAACAAGATCCGGCGCTCTCAGTTTTGGCTCAAGCACATCGCATACGGTATTATAGAGGTCGAGTTCATTATCATCGAGATTAACCGTAGCGAATATACGGTCTTTCTGAAAAATATAGTCAACAATCAGTGGTGAATGAAATAAATCCGGCAACGGCAATTCAAGGTGCTGTTTGAATCGTGATATCATGAAAAATAATTGTGTTTTAAAAGCATATTCCTTTTGGGATTTGTAAAAATCAACTATAAACGGATTTGATTCAAAATCCTCCAGAAAACATCTTCCTCCATAACGGTCTGCCAGTAATTTGCTTAATGTCGTTTTTCCGACACCGATAACACCCTCTATGGCGATGTAATGATAAGAACATTTAATCAATTGTTTTTCCTGTAATACATTGTTAATTTTTTTTATCGTTACACTACGCTCTTTACCAACACAAAATTTTGCATTTTTTTTATACCATCCGTCGATACATCGCAAAGCATATCAATTATACTCTTTTTCAGAATCGGATGAATCACATCCGGCGCAATATCAGCTAAAGGTTTAAGTACAAAAGCCCGTTCATGCATTCTCGGATGTGGTACCGTCAATTCTTCAGTTCTGATAATGTCCGTATTGTATAACAATAAATCGATATCAATAATCCGTTGCTCCCACCGGATTTCTCTCTTTCGTCCTAATTGCTTTTCTATCGAAAGACATGCACGTAATAATTCAAATACCGGAATAGTAGTTACAATTTTAATTACTGCATTAAAAAAATCAGGTTGTTCAACTTTACCGACCGGTTTTGTCTTATAGACCGGCGATATTGTTATTACTTGAACAAGATCAGTTTGTGCAATAAGGTTAACGGCATTTTGCAGATTTTGGAATTTTTCACCTAAATTCGAACCTAATCCGAGATAAACGGTCATTCCATAACCTTTAATAAATAACAGCACATGCAAATATCGTGTGTGTTTATTTGTCTGTCAAGCATACTTTGGTAATTTATCAAAAGTGAATCCCAATCCTTCGAGAACCAATGACGGTTTATATACCATATCGATCGGAATATATTTCCGAAGCTGTTTTGCCCCTCCGCCCGTAATCACAACTCTTTCATTACAATGTACGAATTCACAGGCATACCTGACAAGGTTGCTTACCGCTCCTGCAATTCCTAACGTAGCGCCAGAATTAATACATGATGCAGTGTCTGTCCCTATATCCGCACCAATATATTCATTATCGATATATGGCAAATCTGTCTGTAAAGATAATCCGTGAATTAGGGTTTGTTTACCAGGGAAAATATACCCGCCCCGGACTTTTCCGTCAGGTTCTACGGCATCGATCGTAACTGCCGTTCCCGCATCGACTACCACACAGGAATTTTTGAAATATTTATATGCGGCATAGGCTCCGAGAGCACGGTCAATTCCAAAGGTAGATGGATTATCATATGCAACCGTAACCTCGATATCGAACGCATATCGGGCAACATATAATTTGCCGGAAACCTGTTTGTGTATTGCTTCAAAAAGATACTTCCGCCAACGGGAATTAACCGAACATGCAGCGGCGGCTTCAGGCTTGTGAGTTTTGAACAGACTGCTTACTGTATCATCGATCTGGTCGATATTTTCAGGATATGGAATACTCATGGCATCTGTGACTGTAATACCATCCCATCGACCAAAATGCAGGTACGAATTTCCGCTGTCAAAAAGGGCGATCATAATTTTTATTTCTTATTCTTTGAGATTCGGCAGCCATTAAACACCGGACATTTGACATATAATTCAGCATCAACTGTATTTCTAATATGTTCGAGAAGAGAGATTAAAAATTTTGTTCTGTCAGGATACTCCCCCGTTTCCATATATAACGAAGTTGCATCATAAAGTCTGTCATCACAAAAATCTTTTTCTGTCTGACAGAAATTGACTCCCATACCGAGTACCATAGACATAATTTTCTCACCAAATGTTGCCGATTCGATAAGAATACCGGCGATTTTTCGATTTCCAACCATGACATCATTTGGATGTTTTATCGTATATGTACATTCGGAAAAGCAATAGAGCGTATTGACAAGAGATTTTGCAATACTTAACGAAAGTCCCTCAAGATTTTCAAAATGATGTGGCGGCGGCATAATCACCGATAACCACAATCCTTTTCCACTACGTGAACTCCAGTCTCTTCCGTGTGTCCCCCTCCCTGAAGACTGGCTAAGTGCAGTGATAGCGGTCCAGCATGAACAACCGTCTTGAATAAATTTGAAAGCTATATCCATGGTAGATGTGACATTTTTGAAATCATACCATTGGAATGATTCTCCATGAATATTCAATATTTGATGTCTTAAAGGTAACTGATTGTTAATGTTATGGGAAAACATGATGTTATAATTCATCAAAAAGGAGGGAAAAGTCATGGTTTATTACAGAATGTGTTAAAGCGCCGATAGATATATAATCAACTCCTGTTTCCGCAATTTCTCTGATGTTATTCCCGTTAACATTTCCCGATACTTCCAGACGTATTGTTCTTCCGTTTTCCGTTGAAATTTTACGTACGGCATGAACTGATTTCTCTATTTCCTGAATATCCATATTGTCGAGCATAATGATTTCCACAGGGGTATAAGAGGCTTCAACTACTTCATCGTAAGATTTGCATTCGACTTCTATTTTTGTTTGGAGATTTTTATCTTTTAAAGCACATATCACTCCTTCTACGGCAATTCTTATTCCACCGGCTATAGCGATATGGTTGTCCTTTATCAGAACCATATCAAACAATCCGAAACGGTGATTCGACCCGCCGCCGACCCGTACCGCATACTTATCAAGATGACGCATAGTGGGTATCGTTTTTCTTGTATCAAGAATTTTTGCATGACATCCATTGACTTTTTCCACATATTGCGCTGTTTTTGATGCAATGCCGGTCATCCGACCAAGAAAATTCAGGGATGTCCTTTCTGCCTGTAAAATTGAAGCAACAGTACCTTTGATTTCAGCAATCTTTTGCCCGTATCTAATCTGATCACCATCTTTGAAAAAGACATTAGTTTCAAGAGATTGGTCTACTGTTCTAAATACCTTCATTGCAATATCGATACCGGCCAATACTCCATCGCTTTTACTAAAAAGAAATGCTGTCGATTTCAAATCCGCAGGGACTGTTGAATTCGTCGTTATATCGCCTTCGCCAAGATCCTCTTCAAGTGCTTTTTTTATAAGTTCATCAGTTCTTTTTGCCCATATTTTTTCCATCAATTCTCCCATTCCTCCGACAATTTTTGAATCGTCAAGGGGAGTATCTCATGTTCTTTTTCCAGTACCCTTCTTTGGAGTATTGCCGGTGTGTCATCGGGATAAACCGGTACTTTCATCTGGGCCAAAATACGGCCATGATCATATTTGTCGTCAACAATATGTACCGTAGGTCCGCTTTCTTTTTCTGCGGAGGCAACAACTGCCTCATGTACCCGCATTCCATACATGTCTTTACCACCAAATTTCGGTAAAAGCGCCGGATGAATATTTATAATTTTATTATAATATGCTTTTATCAGTTTCGGACCGACTTTTTTCATATATCCCGCAAGAACCACAAGATCCACTTTTCGTTCAAGCATTTCCTGTGTGATACGGTTATCTGCAGCTTCATCAGAACCTTCCGTTATCGAACTTATATGGACAGCGTCGATTGCATGTGTTTGTGCCCTGTCCAATGCTTTCGCTTTCGAATTATTCGATACGACCAGAACGACTTCCGCATTAATAGTGCCGTCAAGACTTTTATCGATTATACTTTGTAGATTTGATCCACCCCCCGAAGCGAGCACTCCAATCCTTAGGCGCTTCAAAAATCACCTCCGACAATATGGAACCGTTACAGGACAAATATTACTGTGCCAGAACACCTCCCATGGCATAGTTGCCGTCAAGGTATTTTTTTCCGACACGTAATACATCATCCAAACTTATTTTTTTTATTTCTTTATTATATTTGTCACCAAAATCGTAACCAACACCTACTATTTCATTATGAGCATATTGAGCGGCCTGGCCTGCATTTGATTCTAAACTCATTATATTCATTCCCGCAAGATAACTCTTTGAATTTTTTAATTCCTCTTCCGTAGCTTTTTCCCTTCCCATACGTTGAACTTCTTCAAGCAAGACCTTTTTTGCTTCTTTATACGTTTCAGGCTTGGTGCCGATATAAGCAACATATATTCCTGACTCCATACGGGCATTTATAAACGATGAAACCTGATAGGCAAGTCCGCGTTTCTCACGAATCGCTACAAAAAGACGGGAATTCATCGATCCGCCGGTTATTGAATCCAAAACTTCCATGGCATAGTAATCAGGATCATTAAGTGCGGGTGATTCCCATCCCAGTGCAAACCAGGTTGCCTGTGTTTCACGGGTTTCTACCTTTTCGACCGGTTCGGTGCGTTTTACCATGTCACCCGATACTTTTTGGGGCTTTTGGGCTTTCGATAAATTTCCCAGCACGTCAGATATCTTAGATATCATCCGGTTCTCGTCAAAATTCCCCACAACGGAAACCACCATATTGTTGGGGATGTAAATTTCCCTGAATTTCGCAACGATATCCTCACGGGTCAGTGTTTCAACAGTTTCAGGATATCCCAATCTTGGTTTGTGAAACGGGTGTGATCCGTAATGTACATCGACAAGAATGTCAATTGCCTTGTATATCGGTTGATCATATCTTGTTAGAATGGTCCTGACCTGTAGCTGTTTTTGGAGATTTACAGCATCCTCAGGAAATGTTGGATTTAATATGATGTCGTATAATATATCAAGACTCTTATCAAAACTTTCAGCGGTTGACTGAAACGATAAAGTTCCATATTCACGGTCTGCAGATGAGGATATTTTTGTACCCATGCTTTCAAGCTCAAGGGCAATCTGTTCGGATGATCGCGTTTTTGTTCCCTTGAGAATAGTATCCTGCATCAATGTACAGAGCCCGGCTTTGTCATCGGTTTCATAAAGACTTCCCATTTTCAGAGCAACTACTACAGATACGATACTGTTTGTGATAACAGGTTTTGTTAAAATGACGAGTCCGTTTGCAAGCTCTGTCCGTTTCACTTGCTGAGCCTCCGCTGAAAATATAAAGTTGATGGTTAAAATCAATGATATGCAAATGACGGCAAATTTTTTACTCACCGCGTACCTCCCTGTCAGTTGGAATGCGCTGATTGATTACGCCAATAGCATAAGATTCCGGATTGAGCGATTGTGAAGCGTAAAAAGATATGTCGTTTGCTGTGACTGCTTCAATATTCTGCTCATACTCAGCGACATTGTCGAGATATCCCAGCGTAATATAGTGTCCCAGCGTTTGTCCTATGTCGGCATTCGTTTCGTTGCCGAACTGGTAATCGGCTTTGAGCATTGTTTTTGCTTTGAGTAATTCATCCGGATTTACAGTTTTTTCCCGCAGACGATCAATTTCTTCCAATACACCATTTTTAAAAGCCTGTACATTGTGACGATCCATTGTACCAAATATAACAAACAGTCCCGACTGTTTCAACGGGTAGATAAAAGCCTGAACCGATGAGGCAATCTGTTCATCTTCTACAAACCTGCGGTATAATCGCGAACTTTTGCCTTCACCGAGGACGGAACTTACCACATCCAGTGTTATGTTTTCTTTTTGGTCATAGTATCCGGCGGTTCTGAAGGCAAGCATAACATAGGACATATTGACATCTTTTTCCAGCGTAAAACCACATATTCCTTCTCGCTTCGGTATGTCAAACGTTATCATCCTGTTTTCAACCTCAGTATCCGGTTTCCAATCGACAGTCAGTTTTTTTATTTCTGCGATGACATCTTTCGTTTTAACATCACCAACGACTACTGCAGTCATATTGTTAGGAACATAAAAGCTCTTAAGATAATTTTTAAAATTGTCCCTCGTTATGCCTGAAATACTGTCCTTGGTACCAAGAACAGGGTGAGCATAAGGCGTACCCGGGAACAAAACTTTAAATATTTCTTCATACAGTTTACCGGTCGGATTATCCTCTTTTCGGTTAATTTCTTCTTTGATTACCCCAAGCTCTTTCTGAATTTCATCTTCAGGAAAACTCGAATTACGAATCGCATCGAGAAGTACATCGAAGGCAAGAGTGAAATTCTCCGAAGGTAACACAACATAGTAGGCTGTATATTCTTTTGAAGTAAAGGCATTGTTATATCCGCCAAGACTTTTAATAGCGCGGTCAATTTCACCTACTCCGCGTTTTTTTGTTCCTTTGAAAAACATGTGCTCATAAAAATGTGAAATCCCGTGCATGCTCTCCACCTCATTGACACTACCGGTATTGCACCACAGATATACAGCAACGATAGGCGCTGAATGAACCTCCTTAACCAGTACATTGAGACCATTATCCAATGTAGTTAATGTATACGGCAAAATTGGCGATCCTGATATTTTTTGTGATTCCGTCGTAGCTGATTTTCTTCCCGCACACGATAATAAAGTCATGGTTAACATCATAATTATCATTACCTGCATGTTAAATATTTTCATTATTTTCTCCAATTCCGTATTCTCCCTCCGGTAAATACATAAATAAATTTTTACTTGTAAAAAAAGAATTTTTTTCCTCTTTTAATCATTTATTTCAAACATGTATA
>JAFGMP010000381.1 GCA_016927495.1 Candidatus Latescibacterota bacterium
CGGTAATACTGGTAAATGGACTTCATCGAACTCGGATTTTGTGTTGGAAGGAAATGCAAAACTTGGTGATAACGGTCTTAAATATGATATACAGTCCAATTTTTACAGGGCTTTAACGAAGGAATTCGGTACCGATTATACGGAAACATATACAAGTTTTTATTTCAAATTAGATCAGAATTTCACCATGAATGACAATAATCAAAACTATATTGTAATGATGAGAAACACAAGTCTCGTCACTACATGGAATGTCAGTTTGCGTAGCTATGGATCAAATTTTCAGATTTGTGTTTACAGCAAGGCCTGGCTCGGTTCCTGGGTTACGATAAATCCCGGTGAATGGTACTGGATAAAAGTAAAACATAAAAGTGCCGTAAACGGGTCGGCAGAATGGTGGTTAAATGGTCAAAGTAAAGGATCCTATAGCGGCAATACGAGTAGTATGACCTCCGGTATATTATACGGAGTATTCATCAGTGGTGTCGATGACGGAACAAACGGTGGGGTATATTGGGACCATTTTCAAGTTACGACTGCGGACCATGAGGAACCCAATGGCGGGTATAATGAGGTTACCGATGTAACTCTGGCTGATGCGGCAGGTAATGTGAGCGAGCCGGCATCTTCGTCAGGTTCGACACTTAAAATCGGAACCAGAACGGAAAGTGCACCTGTAATTAATTCGGTTGTAATTAATCCTCACAGCGGATATGCAAAAGTGGGCGCTTACGTTGATATAACAGTCACTGCTCAAAATAACGAAGCCGGTTTGACACCATCCAAGGCCTTAATCAACGGGAAATCGATTACTCTTACCGGACAGGGGAACGGCACCTATACGGGTAGATATACAATATCTGAGGGTGATAATGACGCGGTAAATGTCGAAGCTACAAATATTACGCTTACCGGTGAAGGAGGTACAAGTGCTCCTGCATCATCATCCGGTTCGACTCTGATTATCGATGCACATACCCCTGGTATTGCTTCGGTAATAATAAATCCTAAGACGGGAACCGTTTATCCTAACGACCAGGTAGTAATTACTGTGACAGCCGCAGGTAACGAATCCGGGTTGATTCCTTCAAATCTTGTTTTTAATAATGAATATGTTCCTCTGACAGATCAGGGTAATGGAACATATAGAGGAATTTATATTATCCAAAGTGATCACTCACCAGGTGTAAATGTCGAAGCGATTGGCGCTACATTAAGAGATACAGCAGGTAATATCAGTGCATCGGCATCATCGACAGGATCAACTCTGATCATTGATCCAAATGGAGGAAATCAGGTTCCTGTAATTGAGTCTGTTATCATTAATCCTAACAGCGGATATGCGCATGTAGGTGATTCGATCGCTATTGTTGTAACAGAAGCATCCGATAGGGCTGGTCTCACACCTTCAAAAGCGACATTTAACAGTAAACAGATTCCATTATCCGATAAGGGAAATGGTGTCTATGTGGGAGTTTATACTGTCGAAGAGGGTGATAATGATGCATCCAATATCGAAGCTACAAATATTACGCTTACCGGTGAAGGTGGTACAAGCGCTCCTGCATCGTCATCCGGTTCGGCTCTGATTATCGATGCCCATACCCCCGGTATTGCTTCAGTAACAATTAATCCGAAAACCGGAACTTTGGGGCTTCTTGGTCAGGTGGCAATTACCGTTACATCGGGAGGAAATGAAAGCGGTCTTATTCCGTCGAACGCACTGTTCAATGGAAGGCAGATTCGCCTTTATGATCAGCAAGATGGTACATATAAAGGTATTTATACAGTTCAATCCGGTGATGAACATGGTGTCAATGTTGAAGCGACCGATATTACGCTTGCCGATACAGCGGGAAATGTCAGTGAGTCGGGATCATCTTCAGGATCGACACTGATTATTGATCCCCCGCCCGCTCAAAAGCCTGTAATAGAATCTGTAATCTTAAGTCCTAAAAGCGGTTATGTAAAAGTAGGCAGCTCGATTACCATAACTGTCAAAGAAACTGATAATATTTCCGGCCTTATAGCTTCTACTGCTACAATTAACGGAAAACAGATTATTCTTACGGATCAATTAGATGGTACATATACCGGAGTTTACACAGTAGCCGAGGGAGATAATGATGCTGAAAATATCGAGGCTGCAGATATAACACTATCCGGACCGGGTGGAACCAGCGACCCCGCATCATCGTCGGGTTCGATGCTAATTGTTGATGCTCATACACCCGCAATCTCATCTGTAATGATTAATCCCAATTCCGGATCTGTGAAAGTAAATGATCAGGTGTTTATCACGGTGAAAGCGGCGAATGATGAAACCGGACTGACTCCATCAAATGCATTAATGAACGGTAAATATATTACATTGACCGATCAGGCAAATGGTGAGTATAAAGGGGTTTACATCATTCAAACGGGCGATAATGCCGGTGGTAACATTGAGGCGGTAAATATTACGTTAACCGATACAGCGGGAAATACAAGCCAACCCGCTTCGTCTTCAGGATCAACTTTAACAGTTGATATCATTGTTACACCACCACCGCCACCACCGCCGCCACCACCACCGCCACCTCCTCCGGGATCCGGTCCACCTACAATCGCATCGGTGATCATCGAACCAAATTCAGGTTATGCCGTCATCGGAGAAAAAATAAAAATCACGGTAACTGCTGAAGATAATGATAGTTCACTTACTCCATCAACGGCAACCATTAATGGAAAAGAAATTACACTTTTAAATTGGGGGAATGGAACATATTCCGGTGAATATATTATTGCGGAGGGTGATAGCGACGGCGAGCATGTGGAAGCATATAATATAACATTAACCGGTGCAGGTGGTGAAAGTGAACCGGCATCATCATCGGGTTCAACGCTTACCATCGATGCTCACAGTCCTGTGATTACTACAGTAATTATTAATCCCGATTCAGGCTGGGTGAAAGCAGGTGACGCTGTCGATATCATAGTTACAGCTAAAAATAACGAGCCTGGTTTACGTGTATCGAATGCTCTGATAAATGAAAAATTAATTATGCTTACAGATCGGGAAGATGGTACCTACATCGGTACATATACCGTACAGTCGGACGATGCTCAGGGACAGAAAATTGAAGCCAGGAACATTATATTAACCGATGCTGCGGGTAATACGAGTATAGCATCATCGTCTACCGGATCAAATCTGTATGTTGATACCAAAGCACCTGGTGTAGCATGGGTCACCATAACTCCCAATACAGGTATGGTAACTTCCGGAGATTCGATAAGTGTTGTTGTCAAAGCGGAAAATGATGAGTTAGGGCTTATCGTATCTTCTGCTACATTAAATGGCAGACCGGTCGAATTTATTGATTACCATGATGGGTCATACAGGGGAATCTATATTGTTCAGGCTGACGATAATCACTGCATTAATACGGAAGCAAAAAATATCATTTTGCAGGATCAGGCAGGTAACATCAGTATCCCTGCTTCTTCGAAGGGATCCTCACTTGTTATTAATACCAGTGAAACAAGAATTGAATCGGTAGCAATAATTCCTGACTCAGGATATGTGAAGATTGGTGATTCTGTGACAATTGTTGTTACAGCGAAAGAGAACGAAACCGGTTTGCGTACTCACAATGCTTTAATGAATAATAAGCAAATTCCTTTAATCGATCAGGGTGACGGAACCTATGTTGGTGTATATACCGTAACAGAAGGTGAAAATGATCTCAATGATGTTGAAGTAACAAATATTATACTTCTGCGGGAGGGTGACGCGGTACCGGCTCATACCTGTACAGTCGCGGATCTCATCATCGATGCGAATCCACCTACCATTACTTCTATCATTATTGATCCTGATGATGGAACATTGTATGTCGGCGATGAATTGAAAATAACGGTAACTGCCGGAGAAAATGAAAGCGGACTTACAGCTTCGGATGTTTTGATAAATGGCAAGTATATACCGATAGAAGATCAGGGGGATGGCACCTATATCGGCACATATATTGTCGAGGTTGGTGACCAGGAAGGTGTGAATATCAGAGCAAAAAGAATCATATTAACCGATAAAGCAGGAAATGAGAGTATTAAAGCATCTTATCAAACCATGATCAATATAGATCCTTCATCGGTGTTAGTCGATTCCCGGCTTTACTTCAATTTCTCCCTATCACAGAATTATCCGAATCCATTTAATAACAGCACTACAATTGATTTTCGTATTCCCGGTTTTGAAAATGAAAAATCAGGTTCAAACGTTCTGCTTATGATTTATAATATTTACGGGCAAAAAGTCAAAGAATATTATTTTAACAATCAATCTTCAGGTAATTACAGAATCACATGGAATGGTAAAGATGAAAACGGTAATGAAGTTGCTGCCGGCCATTACCTGTACCGAATAACCTGTGGAAACATCAATGTTACAAAGTCAATGATATTTATGAAATAATAAATACGGATCAATTTATGATATCATAGTTTTGTCATCCCGGGCTCCTCTACAATAAAAGGGGAGCTTTTCTATTTTGTTCGCTAATAATTCAGGACGTTCAAATCACTGACAATCAACGACAGATATTAATCAATTTTATTATGTAATTGAAAATTTTCCGGTAATTTATTGTTATACTATAATAATTCATATTTCACCCTTTAATTAATTGGTCGGATCCTTGAGTAATTCGTTTCTGGTAATTGATAATTTTTCCTTTGCTCTCGGCAAGGAAAAAATTCTCAACTCTGTTTCATTTGGTGTCGATGAAGGAGAATATGTCTCGCTTATAGGACCGAATGGCGCAGGCAAAACAACACTGCTCAAATGCTTGATACGTATTTATACCGGTGGTGAAGGATCAATCACGCTGGTAAACAAACCGCTTGATCAATACACTCAGAAAGAACTTGCCAGAATAATCAGTTACGTGCCTCAAAGCAATGGCCGATTTTTACCCTTTACCGTGCATGAATTTGTGATGATGGGACGTTATCCGCACCTCAGTCCGTTTACATCATTGAGTAAAGGTGACAGACAAGCCGTGAAAGATGCCCTTGCGCTCACGGGAACCGGACATCTTTCCGAACGGCAATTGAGCACGTTAAGCGGAGGTGAACGTCAAACTGTCTATATTGCTGCGGCAATAGCTCAGGGTGCCCGTATATTGCTTCTTGATGAGCCGACAACATTCCTTGATCCCAAACATGAGAGTGATATACTTAGTATCTTAAAAAGGGTCAATCGTCAATACGGAATTACCATTTTATCAGTGACTCATGATATTAATAATGCGGTATTACATAGTGACAGGATAGCGGTTCTGAAACATGGAATGCTATTATATGTGGGTAATTCTAATAAAATTATGAATAACGAGATACTTGAAAGCGCTTTTGATAAACGGTTTTCATTTATAAAGCATCCGGTTAATGGAACATTGATGATCATACCTGAGGTAGATACTACGTGAAAAGGATATATGTATTAATAATTATCGGTATCTGTGCAACCGCCGTATTTTGTATTGCACCGTTTGTCGGTATGGAAACCATATCGTTCGAAAACATTTTATATCACGGCAGCGATACCATAAAAGCTGATATTTTCTGGAAAATCCGTATACCGAGGGTTCTGATGGCTTTTTTATCGGGCGCTGCACTGGCGTTAAGCGGAATGACCTTTCAGGCATTGTTCAGAAATCCCCTTGCAACACCCTTTACACTTGGTGTATCGAGTGGCGCGGCTTTCGGTGCGACTATTTATGTGAAATCAGGTTTGATCATTTCTCTTTTCGGAATTTCCGGCCAGTCGGTTAGCGCTTTCATTGGGGCTCTTCTCGCCATAACAATGGTTTATGGTTTGACTTGTGCAAGGAGAGGTTTTTCAACTGCCACAATGCTTCTTGCAGGTGTTGCGGTGAGTTTCTTTTTTTCAAGCTTTATACTGTTTATCCAATATATGAGTGATTTCACCAATTCATTCCGCATATTACGATGGCTTATGGGTGGTCTTGAAACCGTTGGTTTCGGGTCGGTTTTGACGCTTCTGCCTTTTATGATGATCGGCAGCAGCATCGTTTTATTCTTCAACCGTGAATTGAATCTTATGTCGGTTGGCGAGGACATCGCAAAAAGCCGTGGTGTTAACGTCAAAAGCATTAAAACGATACTTTTTTTTGCTACATCACTGATGGTGGGTGGTGTGGTTTCTCAGTGCGGTCCGATTGGTTTTGTTGGTATGATGTCTCCCCATATATGCCGATTGCTCATTGGATATGATCATCACTATCTGACTCCGGCAACGCTTCTTTTCGGCGGATTGTTTCTTACACTTTGTGATATATTTTCCAGAATACTCATTGCTCCCGCCGAAATTCCTGTCGGAGTAATAACCGCACTTCTTGGCGGACCTTTTTTCCTCTGGCTTCTTATCAGCGGATCTTCAGAACACAGCAGTATGTAGCAAAGAATTTGCGGTCCAATAAAAAATACATGAGGTCGATTATGCGATTTTGTAAAATTTTTGCCGTGTTTTTATTGGTTTTGAGCAGCCGGAGTTCTCTTTATGCTCAAACCGGTTTTGTTACTATTCCCTCAGTATCATATGGTGTCGTGGACGGAATATCCGGAATTCCAGTTACCGTATCGGTAGCAGCATTTTTTATTGCAAAAACTGAAGTTACACAACAGGAATATTCGGAAATAATGAACAATAATCCCTCATTTCACAAAGGGGCTGATTTTCCCGTTGAAAACGTGAGTTGGTGGGAAGCCGTCTATTTCTGTAACCGTAAAAGTACAAATGATGGATTACAGCCCTGCTATAATCTCCGGACAGGAGAGTGTGACCTGAAAAAAAACGGTTACCGGCTTCCGACTGATGCGGAATGGGGCATTGCACTGGCCGGTAATACATTCACTGATTCCGACGATATCCACGCCTATGCCAATATCGGTGAATCGAACACAAAAAATATTCCGATGTTATTACAATCGCTGGCAGAGAAGAAAACCGGGATAGTTGGACAATTACGACCTAACGAAAACGGCCTTTATGATATGATCGGTAATGTATGGGAATGGTGTACCGATTACCGTAATCCTGTCGGTGATACGCCAATGCCGCCGCAAAATCCACAGGGACCGTCGCATGGCGTCGAAAGAGTCATCAGGGGTGGTTCGTTCATCAGTATGGTAAATAACTGGAGCAGGGGGTACCGGTCATCAATGAAACCTGATTATAAAAGCAGGTTTATCGGTTTCAGGTTATGCCGCAGTACCGGAGTGAAACCGGCGAAAAACAGTATCGATATATCTGAGTGGATCAGGCCATATAAAAACACACCGGACAGCCTGGTCGATAATACCGGAAATCTTTCATCATTAACAATCGATTCCCATGGACGAAAAATTGAATCACCCGATCAATGGAATACACATAGAGAATTTCTGAAAAATAAGTGGTCGGAACTCCTGGGGAATATGAACAACGATCCGCCGGAGCCTTGTGCCGAATTGATTCAAACAATTACCGGTGATTGCTATACCGGAAAGCTGATGTATCTTCAGGTCGAGCCTGACTTCAGCGAGAAAATATACGTCATGATGCCGGACAGACCGGTACGTGTTCCCGCGCCGGTGATTATAGTGCCTTATTATGATGTCGACACTCCGGCAGGGGAGAATCTGGGTGGAAGAAATTTCGAGCCTCCCGGTGTACGGTCGTTTGCTTATTTGATGGTCAGGCACGGTTATATTGCTGTTGCTGTCAGGTGGTTCGGTGAGAGTTACGGGGCACAATACGGTGAGGCTGTCGCCAACCTGAAACTGAAACATCCCGATATTACCGGCCTGGGTAAATGGGTTTGGGATGCCCGGAGAGTAGTTGATTTTATCTATACGATGGATGAGGCTGACCATAATAATATCGGCATAATTGGCCATTCACTCGGAGGGAAAATGGCCCTTTATGCAGCCGCCATGGATGAAAGGATAACGGCTGCGGTGTCATCCGAACTTGGTATAGGTCTGGAATTTTCAAATTACGACGATTTCTGGTATTATGGGGATTTTATCCGGGACATCGATGCGACAACCGATCACCATGAATTACTGGCGTTAATTGCACCGAGGCCTTTTTTATTGATTGGCGGCGATGAATATGACACTGATAAAAGCTGGTATTATATAAATGCCGCTGAAAGTATCTATTCATTGTATGATAAACCGAATAATATCGGATATTTTAACCACGGGGAAGGCCATACTCCAACACCTGAAGCTGTCAGGCTTTCGGCAGAATGGTTGATGTATTACTTGAACAGGTGATATAGAATAGTATTTTTCGTTAAAGACAAAATAATTGTTCCGGCAGATAAATTTGTGAGGGAAATTTAGGGACATGAAGATGTAAAATATTTACAATTTTATACTATATGAGTCTGTTCGGCTTCTTCTATAATATCAAACACTTTTCCCGGAGTTCTGGCGGAACGAATACTGTCGCGAACTGAGGGTTCATTAAGAATTCGTGCAATATTTGCCAGTGTTTTTATGTGTTTACTGATTCGTGTTTTGGGTATGAGCAGCAGAAGGACTATGTAAACAGGCCCACCATCAAAAGACTCGAAGTCTATGCCGCGCGATGATATACCCAGCGCTCCTACAATTCCCTCGATACAATCCACAGTGCCGTGAGGAATTGCAATACCGCCACCCACACCGGTTGAAATAGAACTTTCTCTTTTAAAGACAACTTCGAGAATATAATCACGGTTTCGGAGGCTGATTTCATGTTCCGATATCAGGTAATCAATAAGTTCTTCTATCGCTTCGAGCTTATCCTCGGCCTCCAGATTTATTTTTATCTCGTGTTCACCGAGTATCTCTGTCAATTTCATAACAATCATTTCCCCTTTTTATTTTTAATACGCCTGAGACGGAAATTATCTTCACGTTCTCTTTCCTCAAGCGTATTTCTTATAAATCGAATCTCATTACGTAATCCGGGCATGAGCATGATCTCAAGGGCATTGATTCTCCGTGTTGTTTTCTGGATTTCTCTGCCGAGCCTTTTCAGGCTTACTTCAAGGGGGGCGAGTTCGAGTATTTGCTGCAATATGGAATCAAAACGGTCTCTCGTTTCGAAAATCCGCAAACTGATACTATGTGAGTGCGGTTCTCTGAATTGTAAACCGATGCCTTCGATACTCTCTATTTTGGGAAGTTCCAATCCCCACTTCTTCTCGATCCCTATATCGGCTGTAGCATTGTGTTCCCTTAAGAGAACTGCCGATTCAAGGCTACCGCGGCCGTCGATTGCACGGGCAGTATTGAGGCAGTGAAATGCCTGAACTAATTCAATATGAAGATGGCTTTGCTTTTCCTTGAGCGGTTTTACGAGGTTCATGAATTCCGACATGAGCACTTCACGTTTATGTTTGAGAAGTTCAACCCCCTCACGTGCAAGTCCGAGTTGAGACTTGCGGGCAAGAAGGTTCATTCTTGTCGGGCTTATTTTTGCCATATGTTATAATTCCAAAGTAATAATAATCTTTCAGAAAAACGGCGTCTGGATACCGTCTTCCATTATTTCTGTGAAATACCGACTGATAAGATCCTTGTTAATACGATTGAGTTCCTCTTTCGGGAAAATTTTAAGGAGTTCCCATCCAAGATCGAGAGTTGCCATGATATTTCTCGGTTCTGCACCCTGTCCGATCAGTTTTTTCTCGAATAATTCAGCAAATTGAAGATAATTTTTATCCATTTCGGAAAGGGCATCTTCACCCATGATCGACATAAGACGCCGTATATCTATCCCTTCGGAATAGCAGGCATAAAGCTGATTTGATAGTTCACGGTGATCATCACGGGTTTTACCCTCTCCAATACCATTGTTCATGAGCCGTGAAAGACTCGGTAGAACATCTATCGGAGGAAAAATACTTTGACGGTGAAGTGCCCTGGATAAAACAATCTGTCCCTCGGTAATATACCCGGTAAGATCGGCTATTGGGTGTGTGATATCGTCATCAGGCATTGTCAGAATCGGCAGCATGGTGATGCTACCCGGTTTGCCTCTCAGACGGCCTGCACGTTCATAGAGAGATGCGAGATCGCTGTACATATACCCCGGATAGCCCCGACGGCCGGGTATTTCTTCGCGGGCTGTGGCGACCTCCCGTAACGCTTCGCAATAATTGGTCATATCGGTTAAGACAACGAGGACATGCATTCCTTTTTCGAATGCGAAATATTCTGCGGTGGTAAGCGCACACCGTGGAGTCAGGATACGTTCAATAGTCGGATCATCGGCAAGATTCATAAAGGAAATTACTTTATTTTTGATACCTGTTTTATCGAAATGATCGACAAAAAACGCTTCTTCACGGCGTGTGATACCCATTGCGGCAAAAATTACCACAAAATTTTCATCTTCCTCGCGAACACGTGCCCCTTCGAGAATTTGCGCCGCTATTTCATTGGCAGGAAGCCCTGCGCCGCTGAAAATAGGAAGTTTCTGTCCCCGAACAAGCGTATTGAAACCGTCGATAGCCGATATTCCTGTCATTATAAAGTCTTCGGGACGGGCTCGTGCTACCGGATTTATCGGTGAACCTATAACCGGAAGTCGCTTATCCATGGGAATCTCACCCAAACCGTCAATCGGCCGCGCCATGCCATCGAAAATCCTTCCGACCATTTCACCCGATACTCCGATACGTGATACTTCCTCTTTAAGACGTACACGTGTCTTTTCGATATCCATACCGGCTGTTTTTTCAAGTATCTGAATAAGAACATGCTTATCGCCAATCTCAAGCACCTGTCCGTTCCGGACTTCATTTGACGGAAGTATGATTTCAACCATTGCATTGTAGGGAAAATCACGGACTTTTTCAAGAAACAGCAACGGCCCGGAAATATAATTGATCGTACGGTATTCTTTTGTTATTAAATCCATGAAATGACCCTTATCAACATTGGATATTATTTTGCACCTGAAGATATATTTAAAATTTGAAAAATGCGAGTAATAAGTTTAAAAATATTTTTTTAAATAAATAAATTTTCAGGACAATAATCTGTCCAGATTATCATAAAATTCATTGAGTTTATCTCCAAATTCCTGCTCAGAGTTATATTTTAATCCTGCAAGTTGTTCACGCAGCGGCATTTCGAGAATATCATCGAGGTTTCCGCCCTGTTCTATATAATGCCTGATTCTCTCATGGAACCGTATATGCGATTCGAGTAGTCCCAATTGCTTTTGTGTTGAACATGATGCATCGACTTCACTGAAGGCATTTTGCTGCAGGAAGTCTTCTCTGAGCATTTTACCGAGTTCAAGTGTCGCGCGGTCTGTGTCCTGTAATGCATCGGGACCGATAAGTTGAACGACTTCCTGAAGCTCAGCGTCTCTTTGAAGAATCTGCAATGCCTGCGATCTGCATTTTGACCATTGGTCTCCGACATTTTTGTTAAACCATCCGATGAGCCTCTGGTCGTAAAGACTGTATGACCGGTTCCAGTTGATTGCGGGAAAATGACGACGCTGTGCAAGAGAACTATCGAGTGCCCAGAGACTGCCGACGACACGGATTGATGCCTGGGTTACCGGCTCGGAATAGTCTCCTCCTGGGGGTGAAACCGCACCGACTATGGTTACGCTGCCGGTACGTTCTTCTTTATTACCGGTGACCGCAAGCCCGGCACGTTCATAAAAGTTTGCTATACGGGTTGAAAGATATGTCGGGTACCCTTCCTCGCCGGGCATTTCTTCGAGACGTGACGATATTTCTCTCATGGCTTCTGCCCACCGCGATGTGGAATCTGCAAGCAGCAGCGTGTGATATCCCATGTCACGGTAATATTCTGCGATGGTTACACCCGTGTAAACACTTGCTTCACGGGCCGCAACAGGCATATTTGATGTATTGACTACCAGAACCGTGCGTTCGATCAGCGGGCGTTTTGTGCGTGGGTCGTCGAGTTCGGGAAATTCTATGAGAATATCGGTCATCTCATTACCGCGCTCACCACACCCTATATAAATTACAATGTCTACAAGAGAGTGTTTGGCAAGCATTTGTTCCACAACGGTTTTACCTGTTCCGAATCCTCCCGGCAAAATGGCACTGCCCCCAAGAGCAATGGGATACATGGTATCAAATATGCGCTGGCCCGTAATGAGCGGGGTATCAGGAATAAGCTTTCTTTTTACCGGACGTTCTTCTTTGACCGGCCATGAGTGGCTCAGCTTGAGTTCCGTTCCGTCCTCTAACCGGCCTATTGTATCGGTAATGGTAAAAAAACCGCTGTGAATTTCTTTCAGTACTCCGCTGACACCGTGGGGAACCATAATACGGTGCATTATCTCAGCCGTTTCGGGTGTTTCACCGATAATATCGCCGGATTCGAGTTCAGCACCGGATTCAACGATTGGTGTGAATTCCCATTTTTTTTCCGTATCTAAAGCACTTGCAACAATCCCGCGGCCAATAAATTCACCGCTTTTTTCCCGGAGTATGTTCAGCGGCCGTTGAATGCCGTCAAAAATGCTGCCGAGTAATCCGGGGCCAAGGGTTACCGAAAGGGGAACACCCGCACTTTTTACCGTTTCACCAAGCATAAGACCTGATGTATCCTCATACACCTGAATGAATGCACGGCTGCCGTCGAGACGTATCACTTCACCGATGAGTCCGAAGTTTCCCACTTCCACTATATCGAACATTCTTACATCCGGAATGTTTTCCGCAACCACTGTCGGTCCTGCAACTTTTACTATTCGTCCGGTATTTTCTGTCATGGCTCGTTATATTGTTTTTATAATGATTGTTATTGGTTATATATCCGTATCCGACTGCAGATACGTATTTGCATCTTTCTATTTTTTCAGTCACCTGAGAGTTTAATACGATATCCGATTGCCCGATGTATCAAATTCTCGACTATTTCCGTTCGGTCATGCACATACTCCCATTTCGTTATAACGGGTATGCTTACTACGAGTGGTATTGTGCTTTCATCCATTTGTTTTCTCAGCTTCGAAGACAATTCGGCTGTATATGCTTCATCGATTAATACAATACCATTGGAACTGTCTGCTATCTCTGCTGTAAGTATGGATCCGGCATCTTCAATGTTAACTGCTTCACGTATCCTTACTCCGGCGAGTGCAAATCCGGATCCTTCACCTCTTGGAACGATAGCGGTAATATTAGACATAAATAATACCCTTACGTATTTGTCCTGCTCCGGTTTTGAACGCTACTCCGTTTATTATGGTACGGAGGTTTGTGAGTTCGACAAATTGTGCCCACACATAAGAAATGAAAACACCGACGCCAAAGGGTTGAAATCTACGATATGCCTGAGTTTTCATTATAAACACTTCCTCAAAGAAACGCTCCATTTCATGTAAAAATCCTGTTTCTGCATAATAGATGATGCCTTTTTCAACTGCTTTATGAAATTTGGTAGACTCAATCATTACCAATGCATCATCGAGCTTCGAGACCAATGACATCTCATTAAGGAATGGAATCGAAAGGGTCCCGCCTTTGAGATAGGTAGCAGGATCTTTAGGGCCTGTTTTGTTGTTTTCCCAGATATTTTTCAATGACGATGTAATGTTTTTCAAATCTATTTCAAAACGTACTATATCAATGAGTACGGATGAATTTTCATCCGAATCATTGAAATAATTTAAAATGTTGTTGTAGTAGTGTGCTTCCATGCTGTTTAGGAATCTAACATACGTTTTTTGCTCAACTGTTTCACTGACAGCCTGTTTCAGTGCATTCGCGCAATACGGGCAGCCGGTCGCCAGGTTTTGAATAATACCGTCCATGTCGGTTTGGTGAAATATTTCAGAATATTTACCGCGTGTTAATGTACCGCAAGGAATGATCATATCCCTGACTTTTTGAAATGGCAGACCTCGATGCCGTGCCAGAAGAACCGCTTTAAGATTTTTGATATCGAAAGATGACAGCGCTGTTTCAAAAAGACTACGGATTTTTTCATGCGACATATGAAGAACATGAGACACGCACCTGCCGAAATGATCGGTGACACCCCGTTCGAGTCCTTCACGCTCGGGCAACTCTTTAAGCGCCGTTTCGATGTCACTGCTGTATAATGGATGATCGAGCAGAAATGTAGTCAGGGCACCAAGATTGTCTCCGCTGAGTAAAATTTCATACGTATCACGGTTAAAAAGACGGCTGTGAAAGCTCCTGATCCGGACATTGACGTATTCGATTGATGGAACCGGAATCATACAGTCGAATCCTCCCGTGATGAAAAAAGGATTGATGAAATTTCAATATTTCCTTCTGCTTTTAACCTTGATAACCTGTGTGATAATGTGTTTCTCAGAACAATTTTATTATCAGGCCAATGGAATTCGATACCGCCGTGTATAGCGTCATCTTCTTCGAATGTAAGTTTTTTGCCCGATTTACGAATAAGGGACTTTATGGTATCGGCATCTGTGGAACATGCCCGCACCACGGTATTATCCGGAATTTTCGAAACACACTCGAAAAAAAGCGCTTCAAGGATCAACGGATATTTATCGGATTGCTCGATTTTTCCGATACATTCCTCAGCCTCTTGCCATATATTTTCTATAGCCGATGACTGAAGTTCATAGCGTTTTGCATTCATGCGGAAACGTACCGAATTATATGAACGGTCGCGAAGGCGTTCTGCATCGGCCTGCACTTTCTGATGCGTTTCACGTTTCATTATTTCCGAGGATTTTTGTGCATCATCGAGAATAGAGACAGCTTTTTCCTGAGCCTTTTCAAGTATATTTTTTCGATCTTTTTCGGCTTTTTCTTTGATGCACTCGATCAGTTCCTGATTCAAAACTTTCTCCCATAATGAAATCGGAATACTAATCCACAAATAGATTTATAAAATAATTATCATTGCAGCGACAACAAAACCAAGAATAACCATGGTCTCCGGTATTGCCAGCATAATGATAACGGTACCTGTGGTCTCCGGTTTTTCAACAATACTACCCATACCGGCTGCACCGATTCGTGACTGGGCAATACCGGTTGCTATGGCGCACAGTCCCACTGAAATCGCTGCCGCAATATATTTAATGCTGTCGGCGATGGAGCCTGTTTTTGCAGTATCCGTTTGAGTTTCCGCTACTGCAAAACACAGAGCGTTTGATAGGAACATGAAGCACAAAAGCGTTACTAACAATGTTATAAACGGTTTCAACTGAGATTCCTCCCAATTTTTTTAAAGGGTTTAAAAACTTTGCCTGAAGCCTGATAAAATTTACCGAAAAATTCAACATAATGAAGCCTGAGTGAATGAATTGTAGGAGAAAATACCCCCATGATGAAATTTATAAGGTGAATACATAAACCTATTAAAATTGCCGCAATAATATTGTCGGCAGCTTCGGCAAGCCTGTTTGCAACTATAGCGAGTATAACGCTTGCTATACCGATTGCCATAAGACGGCTGTAAGATAAAATATTCCCGAACATGCTGAATATCTCGAGCAGTCCGACAAAACCTTCAGTATACGATACACCGATAAATCCGATTCCCATCAGGACAAATGAAACA
Source organism: Candidatus Latescibacterota bacterium (assembly GCA_016927495.1). GTDB lineage: Bacteria > Latescibacterota > Latescibacteria > Latescibacterales > Latescibacteraceae > JAFGMP01. The sequence goes on from JAFGMP010000381.1 coordinate 15,610, forward strand.
TATCTGACAACAACCGGAAATCCGACGAAAAGTTGAATAAAAATACCGACGAGGCCAAGTATTATAAAAATTTTTGCACAACCTTCGATAATTCCTTTCGTATGCTTTATGATAAAACTAATATATACTTTAAGTGCAAAACCCAGCATGATGTGAATAACACCGATTCCAAGAGCTACAATAAGCATCATCTCGATGGCAGCCGAACGGTGCAACCATGGTGCAACAGGATGCATCCCGAAATGTTCGCCGATATCCCCCAGAAATTCACCAAACAGAAAACCGAACAAAACGGTTGATAAACCTGATATGAGAGCAACGGTACCGGCATCCGAAACGTGGCTGCCTTTGACCGATTTCCACTTTATCATTGCTGCAATTCCCAGAAGCAGAAGGCCGTATGCAACATCTCCCAATATGATACCGAAAAAGATTGGGAAGAATAACGTGATAAACGGTGTGGCATCGAGATTACTGTACCTGGGAGGCGGCAGCAATTTCATGAGAACCTCGAATGATCTGAAAACACCCCTGTTTGTCAGTTTTGTCGGTATATGAAGAAAATCGAGGTCGCTCAGATTCACTGTTCCGATATAGACATGATTCCCGAATTTATCGTTAAATTGCCTTTTCAATATCGCCAGTGACGAAACAGGAGTCCAGCCCGATATTGCAAAAGTGTGTTTTGTACGGACGAGTCGTGAGAGTATCCTGATTTGATTAAGCCTGTCGGTACACAGCGAACGGATAAATGTCAACACACCATCATTTTTTATTTTTGCTTCGAGTAGTTCCTGGTCGATTTTTTTAAGCTCAACGGGAATCTCTTCAATCCTTTTTCTGATAGTATCGATGCTCGCCTGAAGATTTTTTTTCCGGAACTCCCTGGGAATGTGATATTCGGTAACACCCTCATTGCTGAGAAGCTGGCGGACAACCGGGAGGTCGTCAGGATGTATAACGATAAAAACCCCAATGCTTCCATCTGACATCTCCTGATGCAGTACGAGAGTTTCAGGGCCGGTGATCTCTTCAACACGTTTTTTAAGAACCGGGAGTACCGAGGATTCTTCCTTCTTAAGGACAATTCCGAGTTGTTCGTGTTCTTCGATATGACCTGCTTTTTCAAGTAACGGCAGAAATGTATTGATCAATGATTCGTACTGTAAAGTGCTTTCCATATCCTGCAGTAAATTTTTTTGCTGTCTGCCCAGTCTTCTTACATCTCGCGATACTTTTGAAATACGGCTGTTGAGTTCTTCTGGATTCATTGACATCAGTTCATTTTGTACTTTGATATCTAATGGAACTTCCTCAGTATCATGTTCACCGAAGACACTGAAAATATCATTAATGATTGACAGCAGTTCCTCATAGCCGGACAGAAGCTTCTCCTTTTTTTCATCGAGGTGAATACGGTGAATGAATGATTTGCCGGTTTCCTCAACAGTTGGGATTTCCTCTATCTGTACCTGTCCGAAATTCTGGAGCATATCAAGTGTTTTGTCGAGTTCGTCCAAAAGGCCGACGATCTCTATTTTTGCCATCGGTTCAATCATTTTTTATTCCAAATGCTTTTTTTATTCTGGATAATAGCCATCCCATTGTGGGATAACTTTATTCAAAATATGTTCGAGCGCATTCCTGCAGTTCTTTTCAATATTTTTTTTGAGTTTATTTAATATTTTTTCTTCATTTTTGATGAGTTCTTCAGTTTGTGAGTCTACAATATCGAGTAGTCTGGCTCTTCCTTCTTCTTCAATTACAGGCAGTTCCTTAAGAGTTTTATCGATCAGCTTTTTGGCGCTGATTTGCGCCTGCCGCATCGTTTCTTCGGCATTTTTCAATGCTTCGTTTTCACGTTCAATCAATTCGGCTTCAGTCTCTAATATCACCGGTAATATCGATCCTTTGTTGAATATGCCGGATCTTTTTGCCATGTGTAACTGCCTTCCCTTTTTTAGATATGAAATGCGATATGCCGCCAAATAAAAAGGGGACTCGACCTTGAAAAAACTACCAAGTCCCTACTTTTTATTACCGTTTATCCAGCGCATACGGTATGTCTGTAACGCGCTGTATTCCCTACTGTTATTTTACGATAATCATTATTTTTTGTCAAGAAAATATCAAACTTCTGGTTATTTATCAAATATACATAATCCTTTTGTAAATTGATATAAATTAGTAATATATTGATTGAATGAATATGTGATAATTATACGAAAAGTATGAAAATTTTCAAAAAATAAGTGTATCAAACATGGATTCAACTCAAAATAAAACCGAACGAATCACCGTCAGCGGTATTGTTCAGGGTGTCGGTTTCCGGCCGTTTGTTTATAATACTGCCCTGCGCCACAAGCTTGGGGGGTATATACTCAACAATCCTGATGGCGTTGTAATCGAAATAGAAGGCAATCCCGCTGAAATCGATGCGTTTGTATTCGATTTAAACAATAAAGCACCGCAGTTGGCACGGATTATCGGGATACACCGTGAGACTGTCAAAGCTTCTGTCGGGGATAAACATTACGATGTTTTCGAGATCAGGCACAGCGAACAGGAGGGGAAGCCTCAAACACTTATTTCGCCCGATGTCTGTGTCTGTGATGACTGTCTGAACGAAATGTTTGATCCGGCCGATCGGCGTTATCTGTATCCTTTCATCAATTGCACCAACTGCGGTCCGCGGTTCACCATTATCCGTGAATTGCCCTATGACAGACCATATACTACCATGAGTGAATTTATCATGTGTCCTGCATGTGAAATCGAGTACGCCAACACAACAGACCGCAGGTTTCATGCGCAGCCGAATGCATGTCCGTTATGCGGACCGGGCCTTCAACTCCTTGAAAGCAAAGGTTCCACTATTCCCGGCGATCCTCTGATCAATTCAATCGATTTATTAAAAAAAGGCGGCATCGTTGCGCTTAAAGGGCTCGGCGGATTTCATATCGCTGTCGATGCGACAAATGAAGATGCGGTAAACCGGCTGCGAAGAAGAAAACACCGTGAAGAAAAACCGCTGGCGCTCATGGTCGATTCACCAGAAACAGCCCGGAAAATTGCAGTTATCGATGACATTACTCATCACCTGTTTATCAGCCGCGAAAGGCCGATAGTGCTTGCCTTTAAGCAAAAAAAGTTACCCGAGTCTCTTAACATTGCCGGTTCGGTTGCGCCATTCAATCAATATTTTGGTGTTATGCTTCCCTATACTCCGCTGCATTACCTTCTTTTTTTTCATCCCGTAACCGGAGGGAATTATAATCGTAATATACCGGTCTTCAGAGCTCTTGTTATGACAAGCGGCAACTTAAGCGAGGAACCCATCTGCAAAGACAATAATGAAGCCCTCGAACGTTTATCGGGTGTGGCCGATGCATTATTGGTTCATAACCGAAGAATTCATGTACGGTGCGATGATTCGGTCATCACCTCGACAGATGGAAAGGTTTCGCTTGTGCGGCGTTCACGGGGGTATGTGCCGATGCCGGTGTTTTCCCCAAAACCATTGTCTCAGGTTCTGGCATTTGGCGCCGAACTCAAAAATACCCTGTGTGTGACCGATGGCTACCGCGCTTTTGTAAGTCAACATATCGGAGACCTGGAAAATCTGCCTACACTCGATTTTTTTAATGAAGCGGTAATTCATTTCACCAACATCATGGATATAAAACCGAAACTCTATGCATATGATCTTCACCACGAATATTTGTCGACGAAATATTTTATGAAGATCCGAAAAGGTCTCGACAAAAAACGCCATGGCGGAGTGGGCGTCCAGCATCACCATGCACATATAGCAAGTGTGATGGGAGAGCATGGGCAATCCGGTCCTGTTCTGGGCTTTTCGATGGATGGCGCCGGTTATGGTCTCGATGGCGCCATATGGGGCGGTGAAGTGCTTTTGTGCACCCTTGACTCATTCATTCGATATGCACATCTTGCTTATGTGCCGATGCCCGGTGGAAAGGCAGCGATACGGGAGCCCTGGAGAATGGCGTTTGCATATCTGCGCCATACATTCGGCGAGGACTGGCGGTCGTTTCGGCTGCCGTGTACGGAGCAGGTAACACCGGAAGAATTTGAAATGCTCGACACGGCATGCCGGACAGGCGTTAATTGTCCTCCTACAAGTTCCCTCGGTAGACTCTTCGATGCGGTCGCGAGTATTCTGGATATCAGACATATCGCCGCATTTGAGGGGCAGGCGGCAATGATGCTTGAAGCATGCGCCGTAGCATCGGATATCAAAGACACGCTGCCGTATGATATTCAGTCGCATGCTGCCGAATTTTATGATAATTATCCGGTTCTGTGGGGAAACGTATCAAAATTGCCGGAGCAGAAATTGACGAAGATACCGAGGAGCTATATAATAGATTTTGCTCCGATAGTAAAATCTATGGTGATGGACTTTCAACAAGGAAAATCGAAATCTGAATGTGCAGCCGCATTCCATAATACATTACTCGCTTCATTTGTCGAAATTGCCGTAAAGGCTCGAAACGATACCGGAATCGGTACCGTGGCGCTTTCCGGCGGATGCTGGCAAAACCGGATATTGTGCGAACGTTTTCCGGCGCTTCTGAGAAAAAAAGGTTTCACCGTGTTACAAAACCGTCAGGTTCCGGTCAATGACGGCGGCATATCGTTGGGACAGGCGTTTGTCGCAGCAGCTATTGCAGGAAAGTAATATCATATTATGAATGAACTTAGACAAATACGTGAAAACAGCCTCTTACAGGGTTTAAGCCGGCAACTCCAATCGGTACGGTTGTCGGAACCGGTTACCCTCATGGAAGTCTGCGGCACCCACACGATGGCAATACACCGTGCCGGACTGCCTACATTATTGCCCCCGAACCTCAGGCTGTTGTCGGGACCCGGATGCCCGGTGTGTGTCACTCCGGTTTCGTATCTCGATACGGCTTGTGCAATTGCACGGCAATATGATGTGACATTGACGACATTTGGGGATATGATGCGTGTTCCGGGAACCGATGGTACCCTTGCCGATCTGCGCAGCGAGGGGTATCCGGTCGATACCGTGTATTCGCCATTTCATTCCGTGACGCTCGCGCAGCAGAAACCCGAATCACAGGTAGTTTTTCTGGCAGTGGGATTTGAGACCACAGCGCCTGTTGTCGCAGCTTCGGTTAAATACGCCTATGATATAGGTATTAACAATTTCAGCATTCTTTCTGCTCATAAGCTGGTAATTCCCGCGCTGAAAATTTTAATCGATGATAACCGGATATTTGTGGACGGATTTCTTCTCCCCGGCCATGTATCGGTGATCCTCGGCAGCGAACCGTACCGGTTTATCGCTGAAAAAAATGCAAAAGCATGTGTTATCACCGGATTTGAAACAGCAGATATAATCCAGGGAATATTACTTTTGATCGATCAGGTGCAAAAACGTGATTTTATTGTGGCGATTCAATATCGTCGGGTGGTAAAACCGGAGGGTAATACAAAAGCTCGTGCGGTTATCGATGAAGTTTTCGAATCGGCCGATACCGAATGGCGTGGATTCGGTGTTATTCCCGAAAGCGGACTTATGCTTCGTGATGAATTTGGGGCATTCGACGCATCGGAACGATTTCCGGTGCATATGGAAATGCATAATGAACCGGTTGGCTGCCGGTGCGGTGATGTTCTTCGGGGATATATCGAACCGCCCGAATGTCCGTTATTTGCCCGAGGCTGCAGCCCGGAACATCCTGTCGGACCGTGCATGGTGTCCACAGAGGGAACATGCGCCGCATATTACCGCTTTTCACGTCTGCAGGGAGATATATAATTGTGAACAATAACAAAGACCGCATAAAACTTGCGCACGGGTCGGGTGGAGGAATGATGGCCGACCTGATTCAGGATGTGATCCTTCGATACCTCGATGCCCCTGAACTGGCAAACCTCGACGATGCGGCAGAACTTGTGATACCACATAACCGTATTGCATTCTCGACGGATACATTTGTGGTGAAACCCATTTTTTTCCCCGGCGGAGATATCGGTAGTCTGGCCGTCAGTGGCACTGTTAACGATATTTTAATGAAAGGCGCCCGTCCACTCTTTCTTTCACTCGGTTTGGTTTTGGAAGAAGGATTTTTAATACATGACCTCAGAACCATATTGCAAAGTATAAAACAAGCATGTGATTATGCCGGGGTAAAAGTGGTAACCGGTGATACCAAAGTTGTCGGTAAAGGTGACCTTGATGGTATATGCATCAATACTTCGGGGATAGGCAGCATTTTACCCGGAGTCGATGTGAGCGGTTCGTATGCCAAGACCGGTGATTCGGTAATTGTTTCGGGAGATATCGGCGCTCACGGCATAGCGGTTATGGTTAAACGAAACGGTTTACATCTGAAAGGCGATATAAAGTCGGATGCCAAACCGCTGACAGGGGAGGTGCTACCGCTGCTTGAACGCTATGCGGATTCTATCCATGTACTAAGAGATCCCACACGGGGCGGAGTTGCTGCCACACTCAACGAAATTGCAGATTCGAGCGGGGTACGGATATACCTCGACGAATCGGCGATTCCGGTAAACGACTGGGTAAAATCCGTATGCGAACTTCTGGGTTTCGATCCCTTGTATCTGCCATGCGAGGGCAGATTCCTTGTTTTTGTCGATAGTTCGGCATCAGTTGAAGTGATGTCGTTTATGCGTGATACCTGTGGATGCCATGATGTTTCGGTTATTGGGACGGTTGAGGGTGAATCTTCAGGAGAGGTACTTCTCAGGACAATATCCGGAGGCGTGCGAATTCTGGATATGCCTGTAGGAGAACTACTGCCCAGGATATGTTAAATAATCAATAAAATGATTCATATTTTATTTGACAAGGGCTTTCAGTAATACCATATTTGAATTAGGATATAAAATATAATAATTAGTCATTTATTATAGTTTTCCTCTTAAGTGAAGAGGGAAGTAAAATTATACATAAAGATTTGAAAATATCAGAATTAAAAAGGCTTGCCACACTTGGCCAGCTTGCCGCAGGCGTAGCTCATGAAATCAACAATCCGTTGGGTGGAATTGTTGTTTATTCTCATTTGTTGCTCGAAGATACTTCTCTAGATGATCCGAGACGACCAAATATAGAAAAGATTGTCAGGGAAGCTGACCGATGCAGGATTATTGTCAAAGGGCTGCTGGATTTCACACGGCAAAACAGCCCCGAGTTAAAAAGTACCGATGTTATCACTATTATAAAAGAGGCGCTTAATAATATTTGCAGGGAACCGGAATTTGACAATATAACCATTATTGAAAAATTTGAAAATGGTATACCATATGTAATGGTCGATGCATCCCAGATTCAGGAAGTGTTTGAAAATATAATCCGTAACGCCGCAGAAGTGATGAAAGGGTCAGGGGAACTGATAATTTCAAGCAGGTTATTTTCTAAAAATGGACATAAAATGGTTGAGATTCTTTTTGAAGATACCGGACCGGGAATTCCTCTGGAGAGCATAGATCATGTTTTTGATCCGTTTTTCACCACAAAAGGTGGGGGGCATGGCACCGGGCTTGGGCTGACGGTGAGTTATGGAATTGTCGACCGTCATGGAGGAACCATTACCATACGGAACAGAGATGAAGGAGGAGCGGTTTTTTCCGTTCAATTGCCTGTCGGGGAGGAAGAGTAATGAATTTTCCTTTCAATGTCCTTGTTATCGATGATGAACAGCTTATGCGTGATGCATGTTACCAGATTCTATCACGTAAGGGGTGTGATGTCTGGCTTTCCGAGAATGGAAGGAGCGGACTTAACCATGTAGAACATCAGGCATTCGACGTTGTTATACTCGATCTCAATTTACCGGGTATGAACGGATTCGATATCCTTAAATCGATTCGTACTAAGAACACTGAAACAGTGGTAATTGTCATTACCGGTTATCCGAC
>JAFGMP010000382.1 GCA_016927495.1 Candidatus Latescibacterota bacterium
AAGTGGTAGCGGGGGCCGGATTCGAACCAGCGACCTTTGGGTTATGAGAACAATTCTTTCATTTTACTCTCTTTTACATATTATTCCATAATTTACTCTTATACAATTAGTTGTACTGGTTTTTATTTACCTTGACTTTTATGGAAATACCTCTTATTCTTAAAATAATGTTGGGGATATTGTTGGGGACAACATATTTATCGAGGTAATGAAAAATGCCAAAGCAAGTGAGGCATAAAACAAACTATCCTGGTGTATATTATATTAATGGAACAACGAGTGGAACCCAAAAAATCGAACGTATTTTTTACATAATGTATAGGAAAGATGGCAAACTGGTCGAAGAAAAAGCCGGCCGCCAATTTCAAGACAACATGACTGCCGCACGTGCGTCTTCACTCAGAACATTACGGATGAAAGGAAATCTTCCAACAAACAAAGACTCCAGAATCAAAAAGAAAAACGAAAAAACTATCAACCAAATATGGGAATTGTACAAAGAACAGAAATTTTATCTTAAAGGGATTAAATTTGACAACAACCGTTATACTAAACATATTCAACAACAATTTGGGAATCTATTATCTTCTGAGATAACGCCATATGACGTTGACACATTCCGTACAAAAATCATGAAAACAAACAGTACGGGTACAGTAAAAAATGTGCTTGAGTTACTTCGTAGGATTATTAACTATGGGGTTTCAAAAAAGTATAGTAATCCTCTCGATTTTAAAATTGAATTTCCACGTGTATACAGTCAAAAAACCGAAGACCTCAACTCAGAACAACTTAACAAGCTTATGAAAACACTTGAGGAAGATAATGATATTCAGGCTACAAATTTCATAAAAATGGTACTATTTACAGGGATGAGACGTGGTGAACTCTTTCGTTTAAAATGGGAAAACATAGATTTTAACCGGGGCTTTATTAAAATTGTGGATCCAAAAGGTGGAAAAGATCAAGAGATACCTTTGAACAATGCTACCCGAGAATTGCTCCAAAACCATCCCCATTCTGAAAGTGAATATGTATTTCCTGGCAAGAATGGTAAACAAAGAGTTGATATCAAAAAAGCTGTTAATCGGATAAAAAAACAAGCTGAACTTCCAAAGGATTTTCGACCACTACATGGTCTCAGGCATGTTTATGCTTCGATGCTTGCATCTTCAGGTGAAGTCGATATGTACACGCTCCAAAAACTCCTAACACACAAAAGTCCGCAAATGACACAGCGTTATGCCCATTTAAGGGATGATGCACTGAAAAAAGCGTCGAATCTTGCAGGTGAGATGATCAGGAAAATATCGAAAGAATGAAACTGAAAATTAAAACTTCGGGTTCGATTCCCGCCGCCTCCACCATATATTATCAATAATAACAATAACTTACGCACTTCAAATACAGTAGGTAAACAGTAGGTAAATAAAGATTTTCTCTGAATAAAATACCAACAATTTTCTCCAATAAAATGATGACATTTTCATTTTTTTCTGGTTACAAAAACTCACAATTCGCTCCATTTACTACCAAGTATGCCAAAAATTGGCAAGATTTTTAGGATGAGCACCTGTCTATCTTGCCTGAATTTCTTGCAAGTACTTGATTTTCTCAGTTGAATTTATCAGGATCGAACTCCCGACCTCCTGACTGCCAGTCAGGAGGGATAAATTCAAACACTGTTCCATTAACTCTTTGTCTATCAAGTAATTAACTGCTAGGCTGCCGCATATAAATAACCTCAATACAACCTCACAGAACGCACAGAACGCACGAATTACTACCAAGTTTGGCAAGAATTGGCAAGGTTAGATATTAAATATATAATAATTACGTTGATTAATATTTTTTCGAAATTGAATATGAAACTGTATTTATAGTTTTAAAATTTCACTGTCTTTACATTCCATAAAGACAAAGAAAATGATTTAGGGTTGTCGAGCATTTTGACGGATCTTTTCCTCGTCGGCATCCGAAAACATGACACGTTAATCGATCCGGCAACGTTTAAATACACATTACCATCATAAAGAGAAAAACTAAACCGATGATTTTTCACATATGATATCCCTCCACTATTTGGATATGAGATTTAACACACAACAGCTAGTATTATTAACCGTGCATCACTCACGGTCTGCGGACGACACGGAATCCCATGCTGGTGTCACTGTGATTTGCAGGGTAGGCAATGCGTGTTGACGACCTACAATGGTAGAAGTCGTTAAACCAGCCACCACCTCTGAAAATACGACCGTAATCCGATTGTTTATGTGTCGGATTAGATCTGTAGCTGTTCATCTCCTTGCCGTGCCAGTCATTGCACCACTCCCAGACATTCCCGTGCATATCGTACAATCCCCACGAATTCGGTGTCTTCATGCCAACTGTGTGGGGGCGGCACCCGGCGGAAAATATCGAATCCCGGTCCCATTTTTCTCCAGCAAGTTGTCTGTCGCCTGCGTTGGCATAATACCATCCGGCACGGGCGAGGTCGTTCTCGTAGTCACCTATATTGTATTTTGTTATACTTCCAGATCGACAGGCATATTCCCACTCAGCCTCTGTCGGCAGGTAGTATTCATGACCTGTCTTTTCGCTTAACCAGTCACAGAACTTTAAGGCATCGTTCCAGATTACACATACAACGGGATGATCGTCGCTCTGTTCATAATACGGATTTTTCCAGTTTGCATCCGCTCTTTTTTGCCATTTCCCGTCAATAAAGATCAACGCATTTCTATTACGTTCGGCTTCAGTGACATATCCCGTATCATCAACAAATTCACGAAACTGCCCTACCGTTATTTCAGTCGCGCTCATCTCAAATGCAGATATTTTCACCGAATGTACAGGCTTTTCACCCTTGAACTTCCCCTCACCTTTCATTGGATTAATAGGATCGTCCTCAAAGTTCGATCCCATTTGGAATTCACCTGCAGGAATCCGGACCATTCTGATTCCATTCACTTTTGTTTTCCTTGCAATATTCCGGTATATATCCTGGCCCTTACGATAGAGATCAAAAGTTCGTTTTTTGTGGGCGCGTGTATCGAAATGGTTTGTTGAATCGAGGAGGGCAATATGTCGGTCAATCCAGTTGATGCAATACAATGCGTCCGTTCGTGAGCACATGGGCTTCTTATCAATTGTGACATAAACCGGAGCAGTGTGAGCGCATCCGTTGAACATGTCAACAAACGGTTTGCCGTCAACGTTAACCGCTATCCAGGAGCTTCGTGTCAGGCGTATGTCCCTTTTCAAAATTACCCGGTTATTCCCGCCACCGTTTTCAGTATAAACCGGATCGCCGTTTACAATTATTGACACACCGTTTATACCGTTCATCCATTGCGCATCAACATTCACCGAGACCATCGTTTCTCTATTGATGGATTGCAGGTTCAATTCGGAGCCGGGTATTTCACCGTTCACTGAGAAAAACACCATCGCTCCTGATGATACAAAGCTTCTGCCTTTTACCGTTTCACGCATCCAATCCTGAAAGTTCAGATCTGTGGTCTGATCGGGAATATATGTGTACGATCGTACTCTCCCAATGTATGCGCCGGTAATCCCCATCTGTACATGGTTCCCCGTGAAATCTGATATATCCGTTCCTGCAAAAGGTGCAACCCGGAATCCGCAGTTGAGCAGCTTGTACCAGACAAGGCGGTTCCAGGTATCCTGTTGGCTGAAAGTGTAGACAGCCATGCCATCAACCTTTCCGAGTGCTACATCAACAGGAAGTTCAAAAGCGGCATATAGTTCCGTATTATCCCCCATCGGTGCGGCCCAGGGGTTGTTCCATTGAAATGAGTGACAGGGAAATACGATGGCACCGAGGGCATGGGCTTCATCACAGATATCGAGTGATGGAGGATATGTGAACCGGTAAGGAGTTGTAGGATCATTGAACCATCCACTCACATTTACCGACAGCGGTCGCGAAAGACCCATGATGATCATGTGATTTTGCCATGCTCCCGACCTAAACTCTTCACCGATCACCATGGGATAAAAAGGTTGTGAGAATGATAGTGGCTCTTTCTGAAGAAAGTGATATAATTTCTGCCTCATGGAACCCTGGCCATATGCGGCCAGATTGAGGAGATTCACATCCTCACCGCGTTGCATGGTGTAAACCCTTTGTAGATCACTCAGCTCTGGAGAGCCGCCAACATGGACTTCGCTGTCGCAGGAAAACCAGCCCAGCTCTTTCATATGTATCCAGCGTTTGAGTGGAATTTCAATAGTGAAAGGTGTGGATTCCGGAGCGATAGGTACTGTAAATATCTTGTCCTTGACAGGTGTATATTCGAATCCTCGAAAAACTGTTACATGGTAACTTTCTGGCGAGAGAAGTAAAAAGGTATCACCAGAAGTGTAAAAGAAAATCCTTTTTTCCGGCATCTGGCCTTCCGGCCCCCAGTACCTGTCTTGTGAATCAGCAATAATAACACGGCAGGGAATTTTTTCCCCGGTATCACTGTCAATGGTTATCAGTCGGATGTTTTTTTCAGGAGATACTTCTCCCCAACT
>JAFGMP010000383.1 GCA_016927495.1 Candidatus Latescibacterota bacterium
ATCTACTCCAGATTTATTACTACCTTATCTGGTAAGTTAAACCTGGAGCTGTCACCAGTCACTCTTTTATCATAACGTCTCCTTTTTTAGAATAATTCTTAATTTATTATAAAAAGTATATCATACCGCAGGATTTGTCAAATACATATCTGTTGTTTTATATTTATTCATAAAATATTATCTGTTATATTAGCGTAATATCAATTAATACTTCCCGGAGGCAGCATGAATATAGCGCTTTTCGGAGGTACCGGGTTTATAGGCAATTATATAGTTGACGAATTGCTCGAACGTGATCAACATCTGAAACTGCTCGTACGTCCCGGCAGTGAAAGCAAAACCCAAAATTATAAAGCATGTGCAGCGGTCAGCGGTACAATTACCGACGCAGATGCAGTTAATAAAGTCATAAACGACTGTGATGCCGTAATATATAATATAGGTATCATCAGGGAATTTCCCCTCAAAAGTATTACCTATGAAAACATGCATCTGAGGGGTGCGCGACGAGTAATAGATTGTGCTTGTGATCACAATGTAAAGCGTTTTCTGTTAATGAGCGCCAACGGTGTTAAACCTGACGGCACCGGATATCAAAAAACAAAATATGAAGCAGAAAAATATCTGCGGGAATCGGGACTCAACTGGACAATTCTCCGTCCATCGGTGGTTTTTGGTGATCCCCACGGACAGAAAGAATTCTGCACGGAGATTCGGGATAATATAATAAGATTACCTTTTCCCGCGCCGTTATTTTATTCAGGTTTTTTACCGGTGAAAGCCGGAAATTTCAAGCTCTCTCCCACCTATGCGGGTGATGTTGCTTCTGCATTTGCAACCGCTTTAGCGGATGAAGCCAGTATTGGCAAAACATTAAGTCTATGCGGGTCGCGAACATTGGATTGGAGAACCATACTTGTAATTATTGCTGAAGTATGTGGCAAAAAGAAATTGACAATTCCTGTCCCGGTATCGGGTATAAAGCTTATGGCTTTATTATTTGACCGATTTCCGTTTTTTCCAATAACCCGTGACCAGATAACTATGCTTATGGAAGGAAATACCTGTGAACAGGGGGATGGTTATGGATTACTCGGAATACAACCAATACCATTCGATCAAAAATACCTCGGTTATTTGACTCAATAAACTTTGAGATTAAATTAGAATAATAGATTAACGAATAACATCAAAAAACACATTTAACATCTATCACAGTATAAATACAGGTATATCATGTCGGGAAAAATTAAACTCGGAATCAGCACGTGCCTTCTTGGTGAACAGGTACGATATGACGGCGGCCATAAACTCGACCGGTTCCTGCGAGATACATTAGGACAATATGTCGATTACATCCCGGTGTGTCCGGAGGTTGAATGTGGACTATCGATACCAAGAGAGGCAATGAGGCTTGTCGGTAACCCGGAAAATCCGCGCCTCGTTACCATCCGTACCAAAATTGACTATACGGATTTAATGCAGTCATGGGGTGTAAAACGGTTGAAAGAGCTTGAGAAAGAAGATTTATGCGGATACATCTTCAAAAGTAAATCTCCGTCCAGCGGCCTGGAACGAGTTAAAGTATATTATAAAAACGGAATGCCGGTACATAACGGAATCGGTATCTGGGCGCGTATGTTTTTGTCTCATTTCCCTTATTTGCCGGTCGAGGATGAGGGCCGTCTGCATGACCCGGGCATCAGAGAGAATTTTATTGAGCGTATATTTATACTGAAACGCTGGCGTGAAATGATTGTCCGGGGAAAGACAATGAATAATCTTATAGATTTTCACACCGATCACAAACTGCTTATTATGGCGCACAGCCCCCAATTATATCGTGCAATGGGCAAGATTGTCGCGGAAGGTAAAAACCATAACATTGAAGAGTTATTTCATGATTATCGGGAACACATGATCAAAGCGATGCAGCTTAAGACCACAACGAAAAAAAATGTAAATGTACTTCAACATATTATGGGTTATTTTAAGAAAAACCTGTCTGCCGATGAAAAACAGGAACTCATGGAAATCATCGAATCATATCACCATGAGTTTATACCACTCATCGTACCGGTTACCCTTCTCAATCATTATGTCAGAAAATACGGCCAGCAATATCTGAAACGGCAGTTTTATCTGAATCCGCATCCGTTGGAACTGAAACTGCGCACACATGTATAGAACTGATAACAAACTGTAAACAAAAAGAAAATATTTTGCCACTGACGGACACGGATAAACAAAGATACAATAATTCAATCTTGGTATTAAAAAATAGTTTATGGTTAATAATTAGCACTGAAATCGAACAAAAATATGACTGTTAATCCTGCCAGAACCATAAAGATCAAAGAAGGAATTCGGAAAAAGGGACCTGTGGTCTACTGGATGAGCCGTGACCAGAGGATACATGATAACTGGGCGCTGTTATATGCACAGGACATTGCCCATAAGATGAGAGTTCCACTGGTGATCGTTTTCTGTCTGGTTCCCGAATTTCTCAATGCTGGTCTCAGACAATATGACTTTATGCTCAATGGCCTGGAACAGACAGCATCAACAGCACACACATATAATATTCCTTTTCATATGCTATTTGGAAAACCTGAAGAAGAAATCCACCGATTTATCGATTTATACAATTGCAGTGCTCTCATCACTGACTTTGATCCGCTCCGCATTAAAGCAGGCTGGAAAGCCTTGGTAACAGCATCCATAACAATACCCTTTTATGAAGTGGACTCTCATAACATTGTCCCCAGCAGGATTGCTTCAGACAAACAGGAATACGGTGCCTATACCATAAGAAAAAAAATTCTCTCTCGACTTCCGGAATTTTTGACTGAATTTCCTCAAATAACAAAACATCCTTTTACTCAAAATAATTTGTTTGCTTCTTACGATTGGACAACAGTAAAACGTCATATGACATCAAATAACAGTGTTCTTCCCGTCGAATGGCTTAAACCGGGTGAAAAACATGCTTTTGATGTTTTGGAAAATTTTATCGGGACAGGCTTACCGCAATATGCGGTTTTGAACAATGACCCCAATTCACAGGTACTTTCCAATTTGTCGCCATATTTACATTTCGGTCAGATTTCCGCCCAGCGAATAACTCTGGAAGTTTCCCGGCGATCTGTACCCATGGGAATTAACAGCGAACCTTTTCTCGAACAACTCATTGTCAGACGGGAACTTGCGGATAACTTCTGTTATTATTGCCCATATTATGACAGTTTTGAAGGTTTACCTCAATGGGCGCAGCAAACACTCAACGAGCACCGTGACGACCCCAAAGAATACATCTATAATATAGAAGCTTTTGAGAGAGCAGAAACTCATGACCCGCTGTGGAATGCCGCACAACGTGAAATGGAGATTCGCGGTAAAATGCATAGTTATTTGCGTATGTACTGGGCCAAAAAGATTCTGGAATGGAGCATCAATCCCGAAACAGCTATCGATACGGCGATTTATCTGAACGACACCTATGGTCTGGACGGCCGCGATCCAAACGGTTACACCGGTATTTTGTGGAGTATCGGCGGGCTCCACGATCGTGCATGGGGTGAACGGCCGATATTCGGGAAAATCAGGTACATGAATTATAACGGCTGTAAAAGGAAGTTCGATACTCAAGTATATATAGACAGAATAAATTTACTTAATGTAAAGTGATTTATAAAAACCATTCAAATTTCATTTTTAACAAAAAATGATAATACCTATTATCTTTTTACTTGATTTTCAATATGATAAATATTTTTATTTATTTTTTTCATGAGCAATGATTAAAATCCTCCAAAATATCAAATGGAAATATTATTTCTCGAACCGGGAGAAGCTAAAATGGCAGGACGTTTCAAAAACATACCGTATCTTATTATTTTATGTTTATTTTTTGCCGGCTGCGGAGGCAGCAGTAACAATAATCCCGTCGATTCGGGAAACGAAACAGAAGGAAATAATCTTTCTCCCGGTACACAGGTTGTATTCAGTGATGCTGAGTATACAAAACTTGTTAATGCAGAGAATCTGTTTGCCAGGCTTTCATCTCGATATGATATAGAAACGGCGCGACAGTCCCTTCTGGATTCTCTCATAACATGGAAGGATATATCAAATGTTTTGTTATGGGAGGATGGCACCACAGTCAGTGTGAAATTTTCAGATGATAATTATGGCATTGTCTCGACGGCAGGAACAGATACCTTTTCCGGGTATTCGGCATCCGGTTACAACACTACAGTTCAATCTTTCGTGAAAGATCCGTTTATAGCTAAATCGAATGCATCAGGCAGCGATATTCCCGACACAACATCCGTGCTGTTTCTTAACATTGCAATAGATAAAACGGAAACCTCGGCACATATTTCACAGGTACGGAACTATTTCATAGACGCAGGCTGGTCTCCGTCCGATATAACCATCAAGGAACCGACATCGACAAGTGATTATGCAACATTAAATCCGGGCACATTAACATCTTTAAGCCCCTACGGCATCATATTCATCTATGCCCACGGCATCTACGGCCGCCCGGTTTTGACCCTGTATGCCCAGCATTATATCGAGTTTTGCTATAATTATAAATATCCGAATTTCGACCTTGAACAACTCAAGGCGTGGAAAGATGAAGGCAAAGTTATCGCCTCGGCGGGAAACCTTTACATGCGCGCAGACCTGTTTAAAGATCGAATGGAGCGAATGCCGGGAAGTTTTGTGTATCTTTGCTGCTGCTGGGGTTGGAAGACAAAAGATGCTTTTATCTGGAACGGTGCCAACACACTATTCGGATGGGACCATATTGTTATGGATGACGATGCATACGCATCCATTTCACGTATCGCCCGGCGAATGACTTCTGAAAAACCGGCCCCTTCGGATACAGATTTGTTTGAAGATCCCGCTCTTGTAAAAACGAGTGTGAATTTCAAACATGAAACCGCCGAATTACAGCTCGAAAACAGGCCGGATGATATCTATTTACCGGCCTGGGCTGATTTTACGATACATGCTTCGGGATTTCTCACTCCTATATCGGGATTTAAAATATCAATACGGCCCGAAGACGGCAGCAGCCGCAGTGAATTATTCGATAATTCCGGCACGGGAACAATGAGTCAGTTGGTACCCGGAACAAATACCGCTACCGTATACGCTTTAGATATCGGTGGCAACACAATTCAATGGGTCAGCAATACCTTCGACCTCAAAGCAGGATCAAATACTGTCGATATAGACTTTAGCTTGCAGGTGGTACGTACTTATACGGTAGCCCGTACAACCGAATATACCGACAGTTCCGGCAGAACAACGCTGAATACCGGATTTATCACCTACTGTCTGTTCTTTCCTGTAGACAATATTATAACGTACAAGGTCAATGCCGGTGTTAAATATGAGAATCAGCTAATAAGACCGGCTCCTTCGGATGCGGGATGGGATGCCGATTACTATTATACGAAAGACCAGATCGAAAACATTTTCGGTGCCGGATTGTTCGATAAAATGACCGATCAACACCTGGCATGGGGATGGTCAGGCGGTGGTTTTTTGGGGTATGATCCCAACGATGACGAAACAAAAGCTAAAATCGAGGAAATACTCGATAATGCTAATGCCTATACGGAACCGAGTATTGAAATTTTCCCGGTTAAATAAAACTCATATTGAAGTTTAGAAATCGTAGGATTATGCACTAACGTGATTCCGAATAAGGTGCGCCGGGGACACATACCCGGCGCAAACTCCGATAATATTTATCATAAATACTTCCGTGTTACTCATTTGCAGTAATCAGATACAGCACAGCATCACCCTGAAATGGAGAGGTGAATTCATTTGTATTTTTTCCCCGTATGTTTCCTACTGATGTAATACTGCCGTTTTCGGGATTCATCCACTCAATCCGGTATATCTTTTCGGTTCCGTCAAAACTAAGGGTAAATGTACCACCTTCCGGTGCATATACCAAATACTCATAACCGGGATTGGCAAGACAGTATCCTGTTGAACAAAGATCATTCATCGGAGCCGCCAGCGCTAAATCCATACGGTCTGCATATGATTTAGCATATCCGAGATTGTCACGGAGCGAATCGAATTGCGGATCGTTTTCAGGTACAGGAGACAGATAATCGGCCCAGACAGGTTTATTTTCACCGCCGGATTTTTTTGGCTCAACATAGCCATAGCGATCCATAAATATGGGATTAAGACCGCGACAGAAGCTTTTCCATACCCATGCCCGGTTACCACCGATACCCCAAAGATGATCCGTATCGGTGATGATAATCTTTGAACCGTCACTTGCCGGAGGATTATCCTGATACCCACCCTCAGGATTGGGTGATATCCAGTCCGCCGGACTGTCGAACAGAATTGCGTTCGTGCCACGATTGGCTTTGTCACGGTTGTACTGAAATGTCATACCGACCGGATGTTGTTTGTTTTTGTTTCTCTCATATTCATGGATAAAATCTATCATATGATACTGCCAAACTGTTGAATAAACGCCGCTTTCATTGGTTATTTCATACAGCACATTATCAAGGTCGTTCAGTGTATCGATAACTTTCCCGACATATCTTTTCTGTAGTTCGAGAACTTCCGGCACATCGAGCGTGTGTGTTTCTATCCCCCGCCCATCACCATCGGGATCACCATCGATACCGTTAATATTATTCTTAGAGTTGAATGGATGGCCGTCCCAGCACCACGGTTCCTCCGATGCATGCAGCGCCCATCCCTCGAATAGCATTACAGATACATATATGCCTCGCTTTTCTGCGGCTTCGACACGTGAGCGGAGACGTCGGAAATAAGTATCGTCAAACGTATCCAGATTAAATTTTGGTTTACCGTCGAGGGCTGTTCCGGGACCAGTTCGCTGCCATGGGAACTGCTCTGCGAATATTTGTGTCTCATTGACCTTGCAACGTGTAAGATCCCATGACCATAGTCTGATAAAGTTGAGGTCTCTTTCCTCAAGAAAATCAAGATATTTTCTGTAATCGAACGCAGGTGGCGGATCGGTTTTACCCATATCACGCAGGTTGTTCCATGTATGCAGACCGGTGAGGTAAACAGACTTACCGGACGGGTCAGCAAAATATCGGGGATTCTGTGGGTGCGGTTTCAATGGACCCATGGCTTTACTACCAGGGAAATTATCACAATGAATCAAAAAAAGAAGCGCATATACGGAAAGAAACATTCTGCATGAATACCTTGTTAATATAAAGAAAATGTTCATGAATACCATTGCCAAACTCCTTTCCCCCGGGAATATGTAATTGTTATAGGATAGGCTTTTATATTTAACTCAAAAACAATTTTTCAAGTGAAATCCTATTGTCAAAAATTATGCAATTTATAACAACATTATGGATATTTTATTTTAAAATAAAAAAATTATTTTAAACAAGCAGATGTTTTTTATAAGATTCTTTATAATTTCAGTAAAGGGAATATAAAAATTAGCATGAAAAAGGGAATAATAGAGGATTAAATTATAGGTGTAAATACTTGCTTAAATTTTGTATAGAAATGGATAAAAAATCCTAATGTTTGATGGGACTATCATTGGGACTTAAACCAAAATGGGATAAAAAAAGACTCAGAAAACATCTCTAAGTCATTGATTTTATTATGGAGCGGGAAACGAGACTTGAACTCGCGACATCCACCTTGGCAAGGTGGCGCTCTACCACTGAGCTATTCCCGCTCTCTTTTATATCCGGTTCGGATAATTACCGACAACATCCGAATCGATTTTTTTACGACGGCTCAAAATATAAAAAATTACTATGCGTAATACAAGAAAATTTTTAAAGTAAATGAAATATATTATCAAAGTTTCCTGGAAAGCGCCATTTCCACGCCGGTAACAACAATCGCCAGCATTATAAATAAACTGAATAGTTCGGTCCCATAACGGTCTTCTTTTACAAAATCAACCAGGTTTTCGGAATCGTTTATGGTTTTCCAATTTAACGTCGAATATGCATGTTCCATTGTTGATTTTCCAGCCCGTAAAAACCTGACTTCTGAGGGAGAAGTATTCACACAGTAACGGCTCAGTTCATTTGGCCCTGTAAAAATTGTATAAAATCCGGGATTTCCCGCCGTTTTTTCATTGATTATGGTACCAGAACCTGTATAAGAGACAGCTACTGTTTGTGCCATACCATTTTCGGATTTTATGCTGATAGATGTATTATAGGGAACATCAGGCAGCATTTCTGCAAGTAATTCACCGCTTGTATAATTTCCACCGCTGATAAATGTATTTGACAGATATTGGACCGTGCGAAGTACTAAGGGTACGAAAATACCTGTCAGAGGCAAATCGCTCCCCCCCGATGTGGCATCGACAGCAAATACGACCACATGTCCCTCACCGCTTAAAGCCTCACCGACTGCCATGGAACCATCGTTGAATCGTGCTATAACCGATGTACTTCCTGCGGGCTGAATCTTCAGGTATGATCTGACTTCCGGTTTCTGAAACTCGCCGTCACGTGAAATCCCACTGAGTATGGGATGCTGTAAATCAAACCAATCGATAATTGAAAAAGCGCTATCCGGTTTGCCGCTCAGCATAACACGTTTTTCAATAGTTAATGGAAATATATCCCTGAAAATACCATTTTCATACAGGGAAGCATCGGGATTACGGGGGGTAAATACAATCAGTCCTGCGCCGCGTTCCAGCACGGTATTCCGTAAGGTTCGATATATGTCAGCGGGTAGAGACGGCACTCCCGAAAGTATAATAACATCACTCAGCGCAATATCATCAGTCACCACCATATCATTGACCACAGTTCTTATAGAAAACATAGATAGTTCCGGTTCAGGTTCAAGAGCTTTTCGCACATAATACATATCATCCTGAGTCGCACCCACTATCAGCACATTTTTCTTGCGGGGAACATGCAGAACAAGACGTCGTACCTCACCTGATTCGAAATGCCCATCATTTACTACAGCCTGAACCGAATACCAACCCGGTGATTCCGGAGTATATTCCAGTTCGGCCTCGATTGTGCCATCGGGACGTCTTTCCGCCTGAACTCTTGCTTTACGTTCGCCGTCAACAAATAGTTCAATGTTTGTATCCTCACCTTCAGCAAAGTTAATACCTCTTGCGCGAAATAAAACTTTTTCTCCGACGACGATCAGACGATTTACCAGTTCAAAAGAGTAAATAACAGTCCCTTCTCTCTTTTCCGGACCGAGTAACACGGTATAAAGACGAATATCATTCCGTACATTTGGTAAAGAATCGGGCAAAGAATTGACTGCGCCATCTGTAAGGTAATATATCTCACGGTTAGGTAAACCGGTTGCATTGAGCATCTCCAGGGTACGCGAAAATATCTCATCGGATTTTCCTGTGCCGTCAGCCGGTTCAATGGTATCGAGAACTTTGGAGAGATCGGTTTTGTCTGTTGTCATCCCGGTTCCGGCGTTGCCTGTACCACCTGTTAACAGCAGCGCTGCCGGATCATCGTTATCGAGCATCTCTACTATCTCACGGGCTTTCCGCACTGCACTGTCAAACAGTTTTTCTCCATTATGGACATACTGCATACTTGCAGAATTATCGATGATAATCACCGCTGCAGTCCGTGCATTCATCCTGAACATACTCCGAAGAGCAGGCCGTGCGAACGCCAGTATGATCAGAATAACGATGAGTGTCCTGAGCAGCAGAATGATGAGCTGTTTCAGCCTAAGACGCCGTATCCGGTCGGTCTTCATTTGCTCCAGAAGCCTGATGGACGGAAATTGTACATCACGGGGACGGCGTCGAAACAAAAGGTGTATAATAAATGGCAGAACAGCAGCGCCCAGCCCGAAAAGTATCAATGGATTTAGAAAGTTCATGTAATTAGTTCAAAAATTCATTGTTAAAAGTTCATCATATGGCAAAAAATACTCAGTTTCGTTGACCAATAACCATATGCCGTGCTGATAAATATTACTTACCTCATCCTGAGAAATCTTGTTTCCAGCTTTTTTTAATTTCATCATTATTTGAAACTTTATATTGGTTTTTTATCCAGCAATCAACTTATGAAAATCCCACATTATATGATATAATTCAATATCGACTTCTGTTGAATCACTATGCATGGAAATGTAAGAATAATTAAAATCTTTTATAAAATTGGAGTTTTTCAAATTAGATGTTGTGTTTGTTTCAGGATATTCTTGTTTTATCAATAAATTAATTTTCCTAATATTCTTATGTATATCGATCTTCTTTACAATAAAACCCAACATACCGTTAAGTTGATAATAAGATGGATATTTTTTGTCAACAAATCTTTGAATTCCTTTCCTTATATATTCACGATTTAAAGCCTTATTCCCATCAAGTCTTTTACATTCCATAATGTAATAAGCACTTTTATCATGCATTCTTTCATTCACATTATAGATTTTAATATCAGTCCGACCTTCTTCTTCGTATAAATCGTTAATTTCAGGGCTTTCAATATCGAAAAAGAATTCTATTAATCCAAGTTTTTCTATTACTTGGTTGTTATTTAAATAATCTTTATTGAGCCTATTTCTTATTGTATTTTCATTATTTTCTATTGTCTGATAATCATTTAACATCGAATAATAACATGCTGTTAACTGTTTGAGAATAAATTCAAACTGTTTTTTATAATGAAAAGCAGATTTTGAAAATATATCGGCACTAAGCATTTGCATGTTTTCTTTGTTTCATTCCTGATTTCGTGATTGCATCAATAAATTCACTCAAATCCAAATAAGCAATTGCCTGATGCCACAGTTTATATTCATTAGGTTTTATAACATAAAACGAATTTTCTTCAAAGCCTTTAATATCTTTCTGTACAAACAAATTATAGCTTATATCTTTAAAACTTAACAAAGCAAACCTGTTGAGCATATTCACACTGCTATCGTCATTCAGCCAGATCATTTGGTTTTCTGTCTTTGATTTGAAAGGAATAATGCTAAAATTCATTCCGATTATATGGGGTGAATAAAGAATTTCAACATTAAAAAAATTACCATCGGAATTATAAATATTATTGAAATGGTTTATAAATATTTTCGCATACTTTTCAAGATATTCGTCTTCATATGCTATTTTCCTGAAAACATTATTCTTGTCCCTCTTTTTAATTAACGGAATGGATATTTCATCTGTATAATCAATGAGTGACTTTTCCTGCGAGTTAATCATAAAAAGCTTTTCAATTTCATTTTCAATTTCTGAAAGCAAGTTTTGGTATTCATATTCAAGATTTTGATTGTTTACAGTAAATGATAATTTGTTTTCATTTATAGTTCTTTGTATATGTTCAATTTTTGTCACCAAATCGATAAGACAGGGACTTGAAACAAAAGGAGAATTAAATTTTTCAATGTTATGTCCCTGTTCGCGTTCAATACCTGTTGATGATCCGACGTTAAATATATAATAAGAAAAAAAGTTTGAATTTAATATGGCTTCGATTGATTTTAATTCATTAGTATTTTTATCATCAAATAATTTTATTGCGGTAACAGAATCTGTAAACACTCTATCTTCATAACTGATTGCAGAAATTGTGTTAAATGTATCTGTTATACCCTTTTTTACTAACAATGCAGTACCTTGATATAATCTTAAATCGCGATTTCGATGTACATATTCATGTTTCCATTTTGATTCATCACGAGTACGGCAAAAGTATGACTTTAAATCCCCTTTTTTTGTATCGACGAAAGGTTTTCCTATGAGTTCGCGGACTGAATATTCATCTCCACCTCCGATTTGCACACCCTGCCCATATATGAAATTATTTTCATTAGAAATAACAGAAATAATTCTCTGAAATTTATCTTTCAAACGTTTAATTAAATAAAAATCTAAAATATTTCCATACACCAACACTTTGAAGAGCCAATCATAATCCATAAAATAACTTTGATAAATTTTCTTTTGATCATATTTTTCAATTACAAAAAGTTTGAAAAGTTTGAAAAAGAGATTGGGTTTTAGCGATATATGATGTACAATATTTTTTCTGTTTTCTTTCTCATCAGGAGAATAACTGTAAAAAATAATTGAAGCAGGATTAACCGATGGGTCGTTAGATTTATCAAATACACTATGTCTGACAGATGATAATTCAAAAATTTTACGAATTTTAAAATTTGATAATAAGTATTTACGGTACGTTTTAGTCTTCAGATTATATAATATTTTGCTTGTTATAACAAATGCTGTTTCCTCAAAAGAAAAATCACTTACCCTGATTAAAAAAGCCTGAGCAATTTGTTTGTCGCTGATTTTTATTTCAACCCCAACGTTTTCATCATTAGTTTTTTCTTTGAAAGTTATCGTTTTCTGTTTCTGTCTGTTTTTCCAATAACTATCGTAAAGTTTTTCACTTTCCTCTATTTTTCCCCAGGGAGGATTCCCTAAAATAAAATTGAATTTTATTGCTTTCAATTTTTCATTATACTCAGCGTGTAAATCAAAGAAATCGGAAATAAAAAAATTTTTATTGAGTAATTCAGGAAATTTGAAATTGTAAATCTCAGGTGGTTCCAGATAGTCTAATAGAGTGATGTACAAAGAAAAAATAGCAACACTGATTGCATTTTTATCTTTATCAATCCCAAAAATATTTTCTGTTAACAGTTCCTTTAATTTACTTTTGTATTTGTTAAGATCACTTTTATATTCAGGATTATTTTTTCGATATTGAATAATTATCTTTCGAAGGGCTTCGACCAAAAACACTCCTGAACCACATGCAGGATCTAATATTCTACAATCATATTCTCCAACATGTTCGGAGAAATAATTTCCTACGGTTTCATTTAAAACATAATCGACTAAAAATAAAGGAGTATAATAGGCACCATATTTTTCTTGTTCTTGTTTACCAATAAAAAACTCATAGATATTACTGATTAGTTCAACAGGAATAATTGAAAAATCATAAACATCAAATAACGACAATTGACCCGTTGCTAATTCAACTCCTTCTAAAAGGTCAATAATATCTTTTAATGCAGCTTCAGAAACTTGTCCTTTTTCATCCTGACTAACCGGAAATAAATTACCGTTAAATTCACTTCGCAAATATTCAAATAAACGATAAGTTTCATTTTTTGATCTAAGTACATTACATAAATGTTGTTTGGTAATTTGACCCCAATTATTAAATTCAATAATTACATTTCTATCAATCAAATATCTGATAAAAATAATTCTACCGATCAGATAATTAGCAATATCAGGAGAAATATTATGGACTTTAGTTAATCTCTTCCTTAATTCCTCAATATTTCTTAATAACTTCTCATCTACTCTATTTTCCGATTTTATTTCACCACTGTATGTATCCCATGCTTCACCGGTAACGATTTTAAAATATTCAAAATCAGTCAATGCATTTGAGTCAGTTAATATTTCAAGCTCTTTATTCTCTCTTATAAAAGAAAAACCGTTATAAATGGTAATATCATTTTCTGAGACAATAAATACGACAGGGGAATGATTGAAATTCCAGATTTGTTTAAAGAGTTTTTCAGGATTTACAGGATTTACGAAGAAGAGAATAAGCGGTTCATTGTTAAAAATAAAAAACGCATAAGGTTTTAGGACCTTTTCCAGTATATCTTCAGTTCTTCTGGAAAACAAACCTTTCCATCGGCCTTCAGATAAAATATAAAGACCGTTATCTTTATTTAATCCCAGCTTGTCAAAAATATCATTAATAGTCATGATAAGATAATACCAAAAATTTATATTAAAAAAAAGATTTTTTGTAAAAATTTACATTTTTTTATTTGTTCATAATTGTAATAAACACTTATGAATTTTAAATTGTTTAATGCAACTTTTTCCGTTTTGCCAGATACTCCGACAACGCCCGGTCAAACGGAATATCGGTGGTCAGCCGGGCATAATCCACAGAAATATCATGCAGGGAGTGCACCAACCGGGAAAGCTGCTGATCGAGCATGGATTTGTACTGGTCACGGATATGCCAGGGCTGCGTTGAGATTGTCCTGCCGGTTTCCATATCGATAAATTTTACTTCACGGTCATAGTCGAAATCAAGCTCCATAGGATCGAGCACATGAAAAACTATGACTTCGTGGCCGTTGTGCCGGAAATGTTTCAGCCCGTGAATCAGTTCGTCAGCTCCGACAACCAGATCGCTGATGAGGATGATAAGCCCGCGCGTAGAAATACGTTCCGCCATGGTATGCAGCACATTTCCGGTCACCGTGAGGCCATCGGGATTCTGTGATGAGAGAACCTTAATGATCTCCTTAAGCTGTGACTGGACAGACCGCGGCGGGACATAGGTCTTTATCGAATCCGAAAAAGTGACCAGTCCGACACTGTCACGCTGCCGTATCATGAGAAACGCAAGGGCCGAAGCAATGATGCTTGCATACCTGAGCTTTGTTACCGTCCCACGGCTTTGAAAACCCATCGATCCGCTGACATCGACGATGATGTGCGATTTGAGGTTGGTTTCCTCCTCGAATCGTTTGATATACATCCTGTCACTTCTGCCGTACACCTTCCAGTCGAGATAGCGTAACGAATCACCCGGCATATACTGACGATGCTCGGCAAATTCGGCAGAGAAACCGTGATAGGGGCTTTTGTGAAGACCCGTAATATATCCCTCAACGACGAAACGTGCAATAAGATCGAGCCGAGACAAACGGCTGACCGTTTCCGGTGACAGATATTCCTGGTAACTCGAATTCAAACGCTGTCCCCCGTGATCCTCTTGATAATATCAGGGGCAAAAACACCCTCGGCTTCGGCGGCGAATGTGGTAACTATACGGTGACGGAGCACAAGCATGGCAACAGCCCGGACATCATCCTTCGAGGGCACATACCGGCCATCGAGCGCAGCTCTCGCCTTTGCACCCAGAATCAGATATTGTGAAGCTCTCGGGCCTGCCCCCCATTTAATCCATTCTTTAATATAGTCCGGTGAATCGGCTTCATCGGGACGTGTTTTTCTGACAAGGTCGACCGCATAGGTAACGACATCATCGGCAGCCGGTATCCTTCGCACAAGGCTTTGAAGGGATTTCATCTCACCGGCATCGATGATTTTTGACGGTATAACATCCTCTGAGCCGGTGGTCCGCCGAACGATTTCAACCTCTTCCTCACGTGATGGATATCCGATCCAGAGATTGAACATAAATCGGTCGAGTTGAGCCTCCGGAAGCGGGTAGGTTCCCTCCTGCTCGATCGGATTCTGTGTAGCCAGAACAAAAAACGGTTCTTCAAGGTGCATGGTATCGCCCTGAACTGTTACCGCATGCTCCTGCATTGCCTCCAGAAGCGCCGATTGTGTCTTCGGCGGCGTCCTGTTAATCTCATCGGCAAGAATAATGTTGGCGAATACAGGCCCCTTGACAAACCTGAAGTTACGTCGTCCGGACTGCTGGTCTTCATCGATGACCTCTGTCCCGATGATGTCAGAGGGCATCAGGTCGGGCGTAAACTGGATACGTGAAAACGAAAGGTCGAGGGCACGGGCGAGCGATGAGATCATGAGCGTCTTGGCCAGTCCGGGAACACCAACGAGCAGACAGTGGCCACGGCACAGCAGTGTTATGATAAGATTATCTATGATCGTGTCCTGGCCGACAATAACTTTGCCAAGCTCTTTCCTGATTTTTTTCTGAGCATCGACAAGCTGTTCGAGAAGCTGGATGTCATCTTGTTTCTTTTGTTCCGGCATCGAATTTCCTTTGCTTATTTATGATTAAAAATTTCTATTCAACTATTCATCCTCTAAGTTTTCAATTCTTTTTTCTTCGCTCCCGGAAACAGCACATTGTTGAGTATCAACCGGTATCCGGGTGAATTTTTATGCAGAAAAAGCTGCGTCGGGGGATCGCCGACGATGTGACGGTAATCTTCAGGATCATGCCCGCCATAAAAGGTAAAAGTACCCTTGCCCAGATTACCGTGCAGATACCGTACCGCCCCACGCGCTTTGTTTTCTCCCATGATGACTACATTTTTTTTGATAAATTCTTTATTAAATTCGGTCGTCTGCCCCATAAAGGCTCTGATAGGATTTTCATGGTTCTGTGTCAGCATGGTCGGCACAGGGTCGTATTTTGCGCTGAATTCGAAAATTTCAAAATAATCCATGGGTTCTTTTGTAGTCCGTAATGTCAACGCAACCGGGATTTCGATGTCGATATCTGAAAACTCATATACCATCGGATCGGGAATAAGCCTGAAATTCTCAAATGCAAATGTCCGGGTATAATCCAGTTTTGACAAATAATCGGAATCATATCCATCGCCGTCAAATTCCGGGCATACAATATCGACACCACGGGATGCAAGGGCTATGTCGATAGTATCGGTAGCCGAACACATGGCAAAAATGAAGCCCCCCAGGTTAACATATTCCCTGATAACCTCGGCAACAGCTTTTTTTTCATCTGATACTTTCCGGAAACCAAGCTCTTTAGCCAAAGCTTCAAATTCAATTTGTTGTTGTATGTACCACTGGGCGTTACGGTAATTTCGGTAAAACTTGCCGTACTGGCCGGTAAAATCCTCATGGTGCAGATGCAGCCAGTCGTACCCGTCCAATCCTCCGCTCAACACCTGAACGTCCCAAAGCGTATCATACGGTATCTCGGCGTAAGTCAGGGCAAGAGTTACCGCATCATCCCACGGCTGCAAATTTGGAGGAGTATAAACGGCGACTTTTGGAGCCTTCTCAAGCAGTTCTTTCGACATATTGGAGTTTTCGATTGTTTCGGCAATTTCGGATTGTTCGGCTGTGCCAACAATTTTAAAGGCCACACCGCGAATAAGAGCATATTCTTTCATTTCTCTGTTATCGTCGAGAAGAAATGAGCCACTACGGTAATTCAGAAGCCACTCTACTTCAAGTCCTTTTTCAAGAGCATGATAAGCCACACCGTATGCCTTAAGATGATCGGTCTGTTGAAAATCCATAAAAATGAGCATTTTATCAGCATAAGACGATGATATTTCAGTCAATAAAAGGAGAATGAAACCTGATATACAGAGTGATATTTTCGGTAAATGTATGATATGTACAGGCTTTTTCATACTAATGGATCTCCGGTTAATTCCTCAGTATTACCAATATAATCAAATTATGTGTTTACCCGATATTTTATTGTTCAGTCAACTGCCGTAACTTACGTCGTAAGTAACTGTCGTGAACAGTGCCTGGATATGATGTTATGGCATCGAGATACAATGATTTGGCGCTATTTACATCGTTTAGTTCCATAACCTGAAAATCAGCGGCATCGATGATCGCAGCTACACGTTCGGTCGTATCTCTGGCAGCGGAAACAGCTTTCAAATACCAGGCGTTGGCTTCCTTCATATCGCCATTTCCCCGATACAGTCTGGCAAGGGAAACCGAAGCAACGGATGCAACCACGGATGTTGTGTCGCCTGCTGCAACAGTCAAACTGTCAACGGCTTCTTTAAAATCTCCCCTGAACACAGCATATTCTCCATGCGCAAAAGCGGAATAACCCGATTTTTCGGCATCGGTCATACACTGCATACCAAGCATTTTAAGTGACAGCAAATTATTAATATCCTGCCCGCTGGCATTAAGGTTGACTGCAGCTTCAATCTCACGGTTCATACTTTCAATATCAACCGCAAAGAAATCGAACAATGCAGTCTTAACAGCCACTTTGTAAATTTCCTGTTTATCTCTGGCTTTTATTCGGGCATTGGCGAGAGCCTGGCGGGCTTCATCGGATAACCCATGAGTCATATACGTATCGGCTAAAAGTACATATGCATCGAGTGCGATCCCGGGATATGGCGATGTTGAGGCATACTCCTCAAGTGTTGCGGTAAACCCTTCGAAACTCGTCTCATCTTTCGTAAACTCAAGGATACGGAGTGTAGCATCGGCGGCTTCTTCGGTCCCGCTGAAATCATTCGTAAGTTTGATATAATCCGTACGTGCTCCCTCACGGTCACCTCTGCCGGCCTTGATAGCAGCCGATTTCTTTAGGGCACGGACACGAACAGGCAAATCAGGATATAACCGGTAAAAATCCTCATATGCGATAAGGGCTTCATCAAGGTGACCTTCAGTATAAAACTTTTCGGCCAGATCCCATACGTCTTTGGGATTTTTTGACAATACTGCAGTATCGGCAATAATCCTGTAGGCATTACGGTAATCACCGGTTTGATATTTCAGACCGGAGAGCAGCCGCGCAGCGAGAATGCTGTCCGGCTTTTGTTGTAAATATTCAGCAAGCGGTTTAGAGAGTTCATCGGCAGAGATTCCGGTTTCCAGTGCATCCTTTATGACAGATTCGATATTCGCATAACTGATTTCAACACTTTCAAGTGTTTTCAGATATTCACTTATAGCTTCGGGATATTCGAACCTCATCATGAATATACGTGCAAGATCACTCGCAAAAAGATTACTTTGCCCCGTTTTTTTTCGCGCTGTTTTATATATCCAAATTGCGGTATCGAGTTCATTCCGATTATACAACTCCCCGGCAGCATAACTTATTTTGCCGATATCGGTCCAGTCATTACCGATCATATTCAATATTATTTCACGGCCTTTTTCAGAATCACCTTCACCATAATATGCCCGTGAGAGATAACGCATTGTTGTCAATTCATTAGGCCGTGTTTTCAGACGGGCAAGGGCAAGTTCTTTCATTTTTTTATACTCGTGCAGACGGTCATACACAAGCATCAAACGCCAGAAATATTGATCATTGTTCTGGGTTTTATAGAGAAATTCATAAAGATCACGGGCTTTTTCGAAATCCCCCTGTTGTTCGAATCTCTGGGCTTTCAGATAATTCTGATCTACCGGAGCCTGGGCATACGACAACGTCGCCATTAAACAGGCCAGCAGATTGATTATGATTATTATACGTCTCATCGCCCGCTTACTCCCGATCTATCTTTCAGCATCGACTCGAAATAACTTTGAATCAAACGCTTGAATTCGGGATCAAAATCATCTTCCATGGCTTTTTTGATCCGTTCATTCAATTCCCGCTGCTTTTCACCCAGATCACCGGCAAGTTCATCAGCACCCCGTGACACATTCTGCTTTGCCGTCCATGATTTTCTGTCCTCGTTTTCATCCTTTTCCCGACGAGAGCGCCGGGCATCGAGGAGCCGCCGGTATATATCGAGTTGTTTGCGTTCGACCAATTCACGGTCTTTATTCATTCTCATCATGTTGGCAGTATCATCCATATCCTCGACCAGTTTATTGAGCATTTCCTGAAGACGCTGATCACCGGCAATTTTTTTACCGAGTTCGGAAAGCATTTCTGCAAGTTTCTGCTGTTCTGCCGCAAGCTGAGCAAGCATTTCCTGTGACATACCCGAGTTCATCTGCATCTGCAGTGAAAGTTCTCCGCTTGCCAGTTTTTGAAGCTGTTCCATAAGATCACCGGGCATACCCTGTCCCTCGCCGGAAGCATTACTCATTAATGCGCTCAAAAATAAAACGGTTGTATTCAGAGTACTGAGTGTTCGCTTCGCTTCTTCTTCACCTGCTTTCGGACTGCCTGAAGCAAAAGAGTCCATGGCTGTCTTTGAGGTTATTTCCGCTGCATTCATGAGTTGTTCGAGGGCACTTGAAATCTCCACGGAAATCGACCCGAATTCGGCAAGCGACTTTTTAGCCTTCCTGAGGCCATCTATGATTTCAATCTCCTGTTTGGCAAGCTCCTCATGACCGGTTGTATCAACATCTCCTATCAACTGTTCTTGACGCCTTGACAATGCAAGCAACTCAGAAGAAGCCTTGAACAGTCTTTTTCTTATCTCGGCGGTATTGGAGTTTTTCATAGAATCACTCATTTCCTGCATCGTTTTAAGCATTTCCGAAAGCATACAATTCGATTTATCCAATCTTTTATCCGATTCGGCATTATTTTTTTGTGCCATGGAATCTGATGTCTCTTTCATGTTTTGTGCAACATCAGTTGAATCAAGCAGAGAATCGAGAGCTGTGGTATTAACCGAGAATTTCTCATTCAGCACGTCGGTTATATCATCCAAATCCTTTTGAAGATTATCCATTTCCGATGAAAGCGACTCCTGTTCTCGTGCAAGTTCCGGGTTATCAGGATTTTGTTTGAACCGTTCGGCAATATCAGTCTGTTTGAATGCTATCGATTCAAGTAGGTTTTTTGCCATTTCAAAACGCTGGAGCGCCATGACCTGTTCGAGAAGTTCAATAAATCTATCCAGCTTCTCCTTAATCTCTTCAGAGGAAATTTCATATTTTTCAAGGGCTTCTTTTATTTTCTCCGGATCGACTGTTGCCGTTGCCTCAGTAAGACGCTTTAAGGCATCTTTCAAAACACCGTCGGCAAGTTCATTCATCATCTGGGAAATTTTATTCATTTTCTCAAGAGTCTCAATAGCCGCAACATCCTCATCGGACAGTTTTTCAGCGCTTTGTTTTATGGCTTCAGACAAATCCTGTAACTCCTGTTGCATAGCATCAAAATCTTTTTTGGCTTCTTCGAGTGCATTTTTTTCCGACCAGTCCATTTCCTCACCGCTCATGATGTTCCGCTTGATATCTTCCAGTTGTTCATCACGGCGGCCTGTTCGTTCCGACATTTCTTTCAGTTTCTCCAATCCGACATTCTGTTCCGCTATGGTATCGTTTAACAGATCCATAATCGAAGGGACTTTCACCGTTCTGGTTTCCGAAACGCTCTTTTTTGGCCCTCTCACCGTATCGTTATCCAACACGGCAATATGATAAGTAATCACGTCATCAGGTAAAAGGTTCATACCCGACAGATTCCATTCATATTCATTAAGAATATCTTTTTCGAGCTTTCCCTTATTCAGTGATATTTCATGGACTTTATCATCAAAGGGCAGTTCATAGTTGAGTGTAACCGAAGTCAGCCCGAAATCATCACGGGCACGATAGACAATGGGGAACCGGTAAGACCTCGGAAGAACAACATCGGAAGCAGGGCTCAAAATTACTACTGCAGGATATTCATCTTCAAGACAAGTTATGCGATACGATATCGGATTGCTGTTGGTAATACCAAGTGTATCGACAAGTCCGATTGAATAATCAATATCACGAGTCACCGTGAATGAAGCAGTTCCGTTGTTACCATTTAAATAGCACGAGGTCCCGGTTGAATCGCTCCAGTTGATGGTCATGGATTTAACTACTTTGTTGGCTTCTGCTGTAAGAACAACTTCAGTCCCTCCAATAGCCCGTATGTTACCATCGTTGTCGTTACGCGTCGTTGTTTCCATACCGGTATATGACGGATATGTTATACTGAGAGAAAGACGCTCTATTACCGGTCTCTCGATAACCGTTACATGCGTCCTTGATGTCCTGTATGAGGCTATTTCGAGATAATAAAGGAATGAAGCCCGCGGTTTTTCCAGAGTCAGGGTAAAATTCCCTGATTTTTCATTAACATCGACCGGCTTCATACTCCATACATCGGAATCATCCCAGCGATAAACAACATTAAGAGGGCTGTTCCGGCCGCCGGCAATAAATCCTTTTGTGTAAAAATTATCTCCCCTTATTATTGCGCCATCGCTGCTGACCACATATATTGTGACTTTACCCGGTTTCGTATATGCATGTGTATAATCGATAAGTCGATAAAAGCTTCCGGGTAATATCGCAGGCAATAGCAATGATAAAACAAGGATAGCGGCAACAAAAATATATGTTACCCGTACCCATAAGGTAAACCGCTCAGTCGATACTGCTCTGCTTAAATTGATACCCTTTGTTTCTTCCTCGACTTTTTTAAGAAGAGCATCGATAAGACGTACGGACTGCCCCATAAGAGATTGCTCATTCAGCCTTCCCAATTGTACGGCGCTGATGAGACGATTTTGAAAATCGGGATATGAGCGTTCCACCATCCGGGCAATACCATCTGTTCCGGGATGGCGTAATATTCTCATAATAATTAGTGCAAAAAGAATAAGAAGAAAAATTACGCCGGTAGAAACACAGAGAATTTTTTTTATATGTGGTGAATAATACTGAAATGATTCGAGTATGGTGAAAGCCGTTGTAAGAATCAACGCGGCTGTACAGGCAATCCAGAAAGCTTCCGCAATGCCAGTTAGCATATAACGGCGGGAAACGTTCTTCAGCCGTGAGGTTATTATAGTGTATACATCGTTATTCATATTATATCAGGGCGTAATCGGTTCATCTGCTCAAAGCCCACACAATCAAATTAGCTCCCATTTTCAGAGCTGCCTGCCTTACTTCCTCAGGGTCGTTATGCACCGATTGCTCCTCCCAGCCGTCACCGAGGTCAGATTCATAGGAATAGAACAATACCATCCTCCCTTCGTGGAAAATTGCAAAAGCCTGTGCCGGTTTTCCGTCATGTTCATGAATTTTTGGAATACCTTCCGGAAATGAAAATAGGACGTTAAAAACAGGATGATTTTTCGGGAGGAGAACTAATTCCTTATCAGGGAATACCTTTTTTATTTCCCGCCGGAAACTTTTGTCCATTCCATAATTATCATCAGCTATCAAAAAACCGCCGGAAGTAAGATATCTCCGGAGAGAAGCCGCTTCTCTGGAAGAAAAATCAACATTCCCATGTCCATTCATGTAGACGATGGGGAAATTGAAAAGTTCCTCACTGCCGACAGAAACAACAGACTCCTCGCCTGAAGTAGTAATATCGGTATTCTCACTGACAAATTGCATAAGATTTGGAAGTGAGGAGGGATTTGAGTACCAATCCCCCCCACCTCCATATTTCAGTCTGGCAATGGTGAATACCTCATCTGCCTTTACATTCGACAAGAGTATCGTAACACTAATACCGAGGATAAAAAACAGGCGATAATTTTTAAGTTTGCTCATGTGATATATTTTACAATCAAATAAACTATGTTATCTAACTTGATTTTGATGTCAGACAGCCTTTCATACAATTCATGCTACTACTACTATACTCCTGACAAGGTGCTCAGGTTCCATGATCGAACCATTTCGATTTTACATGTAATCCCGTTATTTCCCCATGCCGACGCGTTGAGCGGTCTGGAATACTTTCCCTTCTGTCTTGATCGACGGCGCAATAATGATCTGTGAAAGTTGCATTTCACGAATATTCGAAGCGCCTAATGATCCCATCGAGGTTCGAAGCGCACCGATCAGATTCTGACTGCCATCATCCAGTTCTGCCGGTCCATACAGTATCTGTTCGAGCGTCCCGGTAACACCGACTCTTATACGGGTTCCACGGGGAAGGTTTTCATGAGGTGTAGCCATGCCCCAGTGATACCCTCTTCCAGGGGCTTCCTCGGTACGGGCAAATGCAGAACCGATCATCACGGCGTCGGCGCCGCAGGCAAAAGCCTTGCATACATCTCCACCGGACGACATACCGCCGTCTGTAATTATCGGAACATACCTGCCTGATTTTTTTAGATAAAAATCACGTGCCGCAGAACAATCAGCGGTCGCCGTAACCTGGGGCATACCAATACCGAGAACACCTCGTGTCGTACAGGCTGCGCCAGGTCCGATACCAACCAGAAGCGCCGAAATTCCTGTATCCATAAGTTCGATGCTTGCATTAAAACTCACCGTATTACCCACAATAACCGGCACTTTCATGCGTTTGCAGAATCTGGCAAAATCCAATGTTTTATATTCCGTCGAAATATGACGGACGGTAGTCACCGTGGATTGAACCACAAAAACATCGACTCCCGCGCTTTGAGAAATATCACCGTACCGGTCCGCTTTTTGCGGAATTGATGAAACAACAGCGCGAACACCGGCATCTTTGATCTCGGTGATGCGTTTTTCAATCAATTCTTCCTTTACGGGCACACGGTAAATACCCTGTACAAGTTTAGTCGCTTTTTCAGGTGTTGCATCAGCTATGGCATCGAGGAGTTCAGAAGGATTATCGTAACGGGTTTGAACGCCTTCGAGATTGAGTACAGCCAAACCTCCGAATTTCCCCATGGCAATTGCAAACTTTGTATCTACCACACCATCCATGGCAGCCGCCAGGATAGGAACTTCGATTTTCATGTCTCCAAGAGTCCAGGAGACATCGACCTCGTTAGGATTGAATGTTATGTCACCGGGAACAAGCGCAATTTCATCAAAACCATAACAACGCCGTGCTTTTCGACCTCTGCTGATATACTCGCTCATATAAACCTCCAATATGTAATTTATTATTTGAATAATATTCTTATATCTTCTTTTGTCCAGCGGGAATTCACGGTAACGGTATCGGGAAAAACAACTATATGTTCTGCGGCGCTGTACGGATCTAACGTACCCCGGGAAAATATCCCGTCTTTATCCTTATCGCAAAAAGCATATAACATATAGCTACCCGGGAGCACCCCCTCCGTAGACCAATTATTTGACCCGATAGTAGTGATATCAATAATCTTTTCGGTATCGAGATGTTTGAGGTAAATGTGATATACCGAATCTACTGTCCCGGTTGAATCCTCGATAGTTCCGGATAGAAAACCGAGAGTATCGGATGATGCCACTCTAAATGATAATTCATTCCCCTCATCGGACAATGTGGCGCCGGAAATACTTTTTAAAATATCGACATCAAAATGCACAACATATTTATATCCTTCTTTCCAGTTTTCTTCAGGATTTATCGTCAGAATATTCGGTGCAGATTGTGTTATCCATAAATCCTCACCTCCGGCATCAGCAAGCGCTAATCCAGCGCCAGTATTATCAGAAAAATCTAGTACTCTGTTAAAAATGAGCGAAACCGGTTCGTTCCCCGGCAGTAGAATATCCGGTCCTTTATCTACTATTCTGAGCGCTGTTGTGTCAGCAGTATCGGTTCCTACGAATTCAGGTATAACAGGAACAGGTGCGACAGTATTCCCATCGATATCAAACACTTTATATGTTTTCAAAACATATCTTTTCCCTTTTTCCTGAGGATCGGTTGCAATGGAAATCGTTTTGGGATTTTCAAAATCTACAAACCACCCGATAATATCGAGTCCGTCAAAGGCTATGTCTATAGTACTGCCAATAATCTTCTTATCGAAAAATATTTCAACTCTCCTCGAATCAGGCACTTTTACCGACCGGAGCTGAACACTGCTCGTGTCTTTGGCAGATATGGTAATCATCGGTGCCGTCACCGAATCATTCGCTGCAAGATGAATGTCTTTCGGAGCGATACCGATTAAATCCGATCCCTCGGTGTAGAAACCGTCGCCATCTTTATCACCTATGGCAAATATCCGATATAACGCACTTGACAGCCCGAGAATTTCATAACTGCCATCCGAACCGGACTGTGTAAAATAATTCGGTACATCATTCCTCGGATCCGGAGAAGACTGAGGAATTTCCATGCGATAGGCAACGACATCGATACCTGAAACATTCTCAGGCTCTTTTCCGAAAAAGGAATATGGAATAATCCGACCGGTTATTTTCCCGTTTTCTATTTCGTCTCCCGTTGAAAACGATAATGTAATGGTATCATCGAGTTTATTTCTTTGTAAGTCCTGGGCTTTTGCGCCTATGGAAATTACGTATGTGGTATTATCTTTCAGCGGTTCCTTAAATGAAATAATAAAAACCTTGCTTTTATCACTCCAGGAAAATTCCGGCCATGAAGAAGGTATAGGAACAACAAAAACATTATCCTCCACACTCGATTCATCCATGGATTCGGAAAACTCAAATTTAATCGGGTCATGTTTCGAAACATTTGACATCATTTGTGATGGTGTGGAACCTATCAGTTTCGGTGGTTCCTTGTCTTCAGGCCCGCCCGGAGGAAAGCCCTGTTTAGCGCATGACAAGCTTATAAAAATAAACAAGGCAATCACCGTAAATGGAAATCGCCCGTAACCAGCAACCACAAATTCCAAAACTTTAATTCTCCGTAATTTACAATCTATGATTTACGTTTGTACCATCCGATCAAAGATTAATACGGGATTTCCCCATTATTTCCCATTATTTAAATAATTACATCCCGAGTAGTGTATACAGGACTGCCTTTTGGATATGCAACCGGTTTTCGGCTTCATCGAATGCAATACTGCGGGGGCTGTCAAGAACCTCGGAAGTAATTTCCTCGCCTCTGTGAGCAGGCAGGCAGTGAGTTACCAGACAGTCAGTTCCGGCAGCAGCCAGAAGGTCGCTGTTGACCTGATATTCCTGAAACTCCTGCGAACGTTTTTCAGCTTCACATTCCTGCCCCATACTTGCCCATACATCTGTATAAATAAGATCGGCATCCTTTACGGCAGATTCAGGATCATTATCGTTCAGATATGTCGTACCCGTCTCGACGGCCATTCGTTTTGCAGCGGATGCTATTTCATCATCAGGTTCATATCCGACCGGGCAGCACATGGTAAAATCCATACCTGCCAGCGGTGCAAGAAGCATCAAACTGTGAGCGACATTGTTTCCGTCGCCAACAAACACCATTTTTCTTCCGTGCAGATTATCGAAATGCTCATGCAACGTCAATAAACATGCAAGGGCCTGACACGGATGCTCCAGATCGGTAAGAGCATTGACCACAGGTATTGTGGCAGACTCTGCCAGTTCAGCGATTATATCATGGCCGAATGTCCGCATTACAACACCGTCCACCCAGCGTGAAAGGTTTTTTGCCGCATCCGAAACCGTCTCACGTACTCCGAGAGAAATCTCATTGCCATGCATATAAATGCTGTTCCCTCCGAACTGACGCATGGCAACCTCGAATGTAATCCGGGTCCGCAAAGAGGGTTTATCAAAGATCAATACAACGGTACGGCCATGCATGACATCCGAATAATCCTTAATATCAGACTTAATTTTAAGCGCAGTATCGATCAAAAGGTTAACATCTTTGGTCGTCAAATCCTGAATACTTAGTAAATCTTTTTTCATAAGAATCCTCAATACGCCAATACAAACCTGTACTGTTTGAGAAAAACTGTCATGTAACCCAAAGCAATCAACATAAATATTACAAATATAATACCAGCAATTATTATTTAAAGTATATACCGGCTTAAATCCTCGTCACTGATAATATCATTTAGTTCCGTTCTAACCATATCTTTTGTAATACGAATTTTCCTGATAGTCCCCTCTTTCGGAGGATCCTCGAATAGAATATTCTCAAGAAGAGTAGTCATTATCGTATGTAACCGCCGTGCGCCGATATTTTCTGTTTTTTTGTTAACTTTGTCGGCACATGATGCAATCTCACGCAGCGCGCCTGTCGTAAAAGCAAGCGATATTCTGTCGGCATTAAGCAATGCCTGATACTGTTTTATCAGCGCATTTCTCGGCTCCGTTAAAATACGGTAAAACTCTTCTTCACCCAGGCTATCCAATTCCACTCTGATAGGAAACCTCCCCTGAAGCTCCGGAATAAGGTCGGATGGCTTGCTTGAATGAAAAGCTCCGGCAGCGATAAATAAAACATGATCTGTTTTAACCATGCCATATTTAGTCATCACATTCGACCCTTCCACAATGGGAAGGATATCGCGCTGCACTCCTTCACGAGATACATCGATAGTATCGTGTGATGATTCTCCGGCGATTTTATCTATCTCATCAACAAATACGATCCCTGATTCCTCAACCATTTTCAGCGCTTCTTTTACCACATTATCCATATCGATGAGCTTACGGCTTTCTTCCTGCTGAAATATGGTCCGGGCTTCATTTATCGTGACTTTGCGTTTTTTAGAACGCCCTCCCGACATAACTCCACCAAATATTTCCTGAATGTTGATTCCCATTTCCTCCATACCCTGGGGGGTAAAAATCTCTATCATGGGAGATCTTTCCACAGGCACATCAACTTCAACCAATCTGTCTTCCAAATGTCCTGTTAAAAGCTGGTCGGAAAGCTTGTCCCGTGTTTTGGTGCGCCTTTCTTCCTGTTGGCCGTTCTCTCCCGGAGATACCGGTTTCTTTGCAACCGGTGGAAGTAGTAAATCGAGAATACGATCACCCGCCAATTTTTCAGCTTTCTCCCGAACCTCTTCCGAGCATCTTTCCTTGACCATATTCACAGCAAGGTCGACAAGGTCGCGGACAATCGATTCAACATCCCGGCCAACATAACCGACTTCAGTAAACTTTGAGGCCTCCACTTTAATAAAGGGGGCATCGGCCAGACTTGCCAGGCGACGGGCAATTTCGGTCTTTCCCACACCGGTCGGACCAATCATAATTATATTGTTGGGCATGATCTCTTCACGAATATCCTCAGCCACCATACGACGACGCCACCTGTTTCTCAAAGCTATGGCGACGGATTTTTTCGCGTTTTCCTGCCCGATTATATATTTATCAAGTTCTTTTACAATTTCTCTCGGAGTCAGATGATCACTGTTATTTGACATTTTACAGTTCCATTACAGTAATTTTATTGTTTGTATACACACAGATTGAAGCAGCGATGTTCAATGATTTCTCTACGATATTTAACGCCGACAGACGGGTGCCGTCAAGGTAAGCACGTGCCGCAGCAAGGGCATACGGGGATCCGGAACCTATGGTCACGACATCATCATCGGGTTCGAGCACATCGCCGTCCCCCGAAATTATAAATGAATGTTTTTTATCCATAATCACCAGCATCGCTTCGAGACGTCTGAGCATTTTATCGGTGCGCCATTCTTTTGCCAGTTCAACCACTGCTTTAGGTGTGTTTCCCGAAAATTCATCCAGCTTCCCTTCGAATTTTTCAAACAACGCGAAGGCATCTGCTGTTGCTCCCGCAAATCCGGCAAGAATTGTATCACTGTAAAGGCGCCGTATTTTAATCGCTGAGGTTTTGATTACAGTATCGCCATATGTCACCTGTCCGTCACCACCCAACGCTACTTTGCCGTTTCGCCGCACCCCAAGTATCGTCGTTCCATGAAAACGTTCATTCCCCATCTTTTTCAACCTCTATGTTATTATAGGTTATTCGGTATGTAAATCATATATCAATATATATCCGCTACGCTCCGACATGCACACTTTTTTTATGCTCTCGGATGTGCCTGACGATACGCTTTTATCAGCCTGTCCATGGTGACATGCGTATAAATCTGAGTTGTCGAGAGTGTCGAATGCCCCAAAAGTTCCTGCACGGCTCTTAAATCCGCACCTTTGTCAAGCATATGAGTCGCAAAGGTATGACGCAGCACATGGGGGCTGAGATGCTCTTTTTCGGATACGATTTTCAAATGTTTTGTGACAGCAGCCTGAATACTTCGCCGCCCCAGCCTACCGCCTCTTCTATTAACAAAAAGTGCATTTTCCGATAAAACGCCACATTCCGTCAGTTGTTTATTTCTCCATGGGAGATATGATTTTACAGCATCGAGCGCCATCCGACCCACTGGTACTATACGCTCTTTATTCCCTTTGCCCAAAACTCGTATGACATGCTCATGATAATCGATACTGTCAGTGTTAAGACCGCACAATTCGGCAAGACGAATTCCTGTCCCGTAAAAGAATTCGAGTATTGCACGGTCACGGTACGATGTCAAGTCATTTGCCAAAGGTGAGGTCATGGTGCGCTGGATTTCGGCCTCACTTAAAAAAACCGGCTCCTTCTTTTCTATTTTCGGAGTTTTTATTTCACCTGCAGGGCTTTTATCAATAATACCTTCGGTAACAAGGAATCTGCCAAAAGATTTCAGTGTCGCCAGTTTACGGCCTATGCTCTTTCTTGTCAAACCCGAATTTGAAAGAACATACAGATATTCACGAATTACCTGACGGGAAAAAAAATCGAGCCCTGCAGCTTCATCATTTGATTTTATTCGCATGAAACCAATAAACTGAGAAAGGTCTCGTTTATATGCTTCGACAGTGTGTACTGAATAATTTTTCTGCAACCGGATATATGTGACAAAATCATGCAGATATTTATCCATTATTCTATCTCGAGATCACTTTTATTAAATGTGCTCTTACATCGCGGACAAGAATATGAATCGTCGCTCTTTGTTTCTGTCAATG
Organism: Candidatus Latescibacterota bacterium; assembly: GCA_016927495.1. GTDB lineage: Bacteria > Latescibacterota > Latescibacteria > Latescibacterales > Latescibacteraceae > JAFGMP01. The sequence continues at coordinate 30,101 of JAFGMP010000383.1, forward strand.
CAGGGCTTCCACAGGTCGGGCATGTTGCGGCAACCGGTTTTGTCCAGCTTGCATATTTACATTTCGGATATTTACTGCATCCGTAAAACAAACGTCCCTTTTTCGACCTTTTCTCAACTATATCACCGTCACACCCCTCGATCGGACATTTAACACCCAAGGTAAACGGTTTGATATTCTGACAATCAGGATAATTCGAACAGGCTATAAACCGACCATACCTACCATTTTTGATTTCCATCGGTGAACCGCATTTATCACATATATCATCGGACTTTTCAGATTCAACCTGCTCAAGGGGGCGGGTGTTTTTGCATTTGGGAAATCCTGAACACGCCATGAATTTACCGTTTCTACCCCACCGGATAATCATCGGTTTTCCGCACTTCTCACAAACTTCCTCGGTCGTCTCGATCATCGACTGTTTTAATTCCTGTGCTTGCTGGCTGACTTCGTTAAGAGTAACGGTGAAAGGACCATAAAAATCATTTACCACATTTAGCCACATGTGTTCACCCGACTCGATTTTATCCAGTTCCTCTTCCATATTAGCAGTAAAATCAACCGTAAACAGATTGGGAAAACCATTAACAAGGAGATTATTGACTTTCCTGCCGAGTTCCGTCGATAAAAGTTTGCCTTTTTCACGCTGTACATACTCACGAGTCTGTATTGTACTGATGATCTGAGCGTAGGTAGATGGCCTGCCGATACCTTCGGCTTCAAGCTGCTTAACCAGTGTGGCTTCCGTAAACCGTGCCGGTGGTTTCGTAAAATGCTGAGTTGGCAAAAGTTCTTCAAGGTTTAGATTATCTCCCTTTTTCAGACTTTTCGGAAGATCGGATTCCTGTGGTTCTCCATTTTCCGGTTTCAAATCCTCATATACAATCAAAAATCCCTTGAAGTCAAGATGAGAGGCGCTTGCACGTAATCCATACACGCCAGCCTCAATATCCGCCGTTACAACTGTAGATTCGGAGGGATTCATCTGACTGGCTATAAACCGGTTCCAGATGAGTCTGTACAGCTTGAATTGTTCGACAGACAGGAAAGGTTTGACATCTTCAGGTTTTCTTGACATCGATGCAGGCCTGATAGCTTCATGAGCATCCTGTGCGCCCTTCTTGGTGCGGTAAATGTTCGGTTTTGACGGCAGGTAATCGGATCCCCATTCACCCATTATATATTCTCTTGCTTCCTCGATAGCTTCGGGTGCGATACGTGTCGAATCGGTTCTCATATAGGTGATCAGTCCCGCATAGCCATCGCTTAGTTCCACACCCTCATACAGTGTTTGCGCTACACGCATCGTACGGTGAACGGTAAATCCGAGACGTCGCGACGCATCCTGTTGAAGTGTGCTTGTGATAAACGGTGGATAGGGCTGCCGTTTTGTTTTCTTTTTTGAAATGTCACTTACGGAATAAGATTGGGACTTCAGTTCATCAGCAATAGAGGCAGATTCTTCGGCATTACCGATCTTCAGCGTCTTGCCGTTCTTATTGATGAGTTTGGCTTTAAAAACCTCTTTCTGCGCTGTCGAAAGCACAGCATCAATGCTCCAGTATTCTTCGGAAACAAAGGCTTCTATCTCGGCATCCCGCTCCACGACAAGCCTTAAGGCAACCGACTGAACCCGTCCCGCGGAAAGCCCGGAATACATAGTTTTCCATAAAAAAGGGCTTACTTTATATCCGACAAGCCTGTCGAGCACACGCCGTGCCTGCTGGGCATTAACCTTTTTCAGATCAAGCTCACCCTTATTTTTAACAGCCTCCAGCACAGCATTTTTTGTAATCTGATTGATCAACACACGGTAGGAAGGCTGATTTTCCCCTACAATCCGATTAGCGACATGCCAGGCGATTGCTTCCCCTTCCCTGTCAGGGTCGGTTGCAAGTAATACAGCCTCAGCTTTGCCGGCGGCTTCCTTAAGATCGCTCAGTATTTTTTTCTTCCCTTTTATAACTATGTACCTGGGTTCAAAACCATTTTCGATGTCAATGCCAATTTCCTTTTCGGGAAGATCGATTATATGACCTCCGGTCGGTTTTACAATGTAGTCAGAACCTAAAAATTTATTGATAGTTTTCGCTTTTGCAGGTGATTCGACAATTACAAGCGACTTTGCCATAGATTACGCACCCTGTCTTTTATTCCTGTTCCTGAAACAGAATAGTTGCCATTATCTCATCGATATCAGACTCATCAACTTCATCCCCGGTTAACATACAATAATCAATTATCTTTTCCATCTGCGATCCATTAATTATCGATAAATTTTTCAGCTTTAAGAGATATCCATATACTTCGGGACTGATTTTCATACGTTCATAACTATGAAGAATACGAACCGATTGATCTTTCTGGACAGCAATTTCAGTTGAAGAGACGGTCATAAAATTTAGTTTCTCGAAAAGCCATCCGATTGCTTCCGCAACATCGTGTTCGTTATAACCATGAATAACAAGAGATTCCGAAAACTCTTTAAGGCTTTCGACATCAAGGTCATTTTCACGTAAATGACCAAGCAGCATTATTATGACTTCAATTGTTCGATCGTTCACAGTATACTCCAAAAGTGTCAATTATTTCCCGTTATAGTAAACTAAATTTAAGTTAATTAATATAGCAATCATATTTTTTTTAAGCAAGCAATTTAAAGGAAATATAATTTTTTATACACAAACATCGTATCTTTTTAAAAAAACATACGCCAATTATCTTTATCGGAGAATAACATACAATACCATAAGTATTCGTGCCATTTTTTTCATCCGATTTATTTTCGGTTAAAACTTACATTTCAGTTATCGAACATCCCACTTTATATCATTCATTTTAAATAACCAAAAGCCAGGAAAACAACCGCAGGGAAATTACCGCTTGACAAAATATGGAGAACAGTTTAAATTATTGACTAATCGGTTAATTTAACCATTTGATAAAACACAGAGGTCACACACGTTATGAGCGAAAAAGATTCCAAAAAAGATATTCTTGATACAGCCACGAAATTATTTGTCAAACACGGAAAAAACGGCGTAAGTACCTGCGATATTGCGCATGCAGCCGGTGTAAACAAGGCTCTTATATTCTATTATTACGGATCAAAGGAAAAATTGTACGCCGCCGCTTTTAAGAATCTGATACAAACATTTTTTTACGAAATCCGGGAAAAAATCAATAATTCCGAGCCGGGACTACCCGCTATCGAGGTATTTATCAGGAATCATATCACGATCATAAAAGAGAATCAGAATATGATGAAAATGTTGGTGCGTGAATTATTGTTGACTGAAAACGGCCAATCTTTTCCTCTCAATGAGTCTGCCGACATCTTCAAATCTTTACGGTACGAGATGATAAAAGTACTTTCGGATGCCCGTGAAAAAGGAGAAATCAGGTATGTTGATCCGGTGCAGACCATGGTGAGCATCATTAGTCTGGATGTATTCTACTTTCTTGGAAAACCTCTGGTTCAAATGATAAATCCAACAATCGACATTGAAGATTTCGAATCAAACAGAGTCGATCATATCATTGACCTTCTTATGAACGGTTTACGTAAAGATCAGGAGTGACGTATATGATTTATACATATTTTATTTTATCCCTGATAATGTTTTTCGGTTTAGCACAAACTGTTTCAGCGAATCCGTGGACACTCGATCGTACGATCAGCGCGGCACTCGAAAATTCAAATTCGGTGGCTGTCGAAATGCTGAATTCAGAAGAGGCAGCTATTGATGCATACAATGCTTCATGGGATCGATATCCAACCGTTTCGTTATCTGCTGGAGCCAATGTTGTCAGCGAAGTAATGGAAATCGATTTACCGCAAAAATCAATCCGGTTTGGTGATTATGACTCGTACGATATGAAAATTAAGGTTAATCACATTTTGTATGATGGTGGCCGTCTCAAGGCCATGAACGATACGGGGAAAAAACAGGCGCTCATGAGCACATACAATGCGGAAGCAGCAAAACTTGCAGTGGAATATCAGGCCAAAACAGCATTCATCAGTGTTGTTATGTCTGAGGAATCCGTTAAAGCGGCCAACGAGTCTGTCAATGAAGCTAAAAACCACCTCGATGATGTGAATGCTCTTTTCGGTCAGGGTATGGCACTAAAAAATGATGTACTGAGAGCACGCCTCAGAATTTCGACGGCTGAAATGGAACTTGTATCGAGAAAAGCCGACATTGAAAGGGCAAAGGCACAATTCAGAAAAGTTGTCGGTATAAAAACCGAAGAGGAAGTAATCCCAGAATGGAATTCGTCGAACAATACATACGAATTGCCTGATTATCCGGAAATGTCGCCTGACAGACCGGAATACAAGGCATTTGATGCAGCATACGAGGCCACGGACGGAACAGCCCGAAGCGCACGTGCCGGATTGAAGCCTTCAGTCGTCATGTTCGGCGCTTTCAATTACGGCAGACCCGGTCTCGATTTACCTGCAAACGAATGGATGCATTACTTTTCCGGCGGTGTGCTGTTAAACTGGAACGTATGGGATTGGGGTAAGACACGACGGAATATGGAAAAAGTCGAATTGAATAAACGAAAAATTTTGAAAAACCGGAATGATTTCGAGCGGACGGTGTCCGAACAGATTTCAGAAGCTTTGGCAGCATATCAAGAGGCTCGTAAGCAGCATGATCTTGCAGTCGAAGCGGCAGACTTATCGCAGCGGAACCTCGAACTTGTCTCATCCTCTTACCGTGAGGGTATGGCTACCGAAACAGATTATGATAACGCACACACGGCATATGCAAAAGCAGGTTATGAGAAATCGGTATCCGAAATGAGGCTTTTCATGAGCAGAGCACGTATCGAATATTCCATGGGCATTCGTTATAAAGGGGAGAATCATGAATAAGACACTCATTCTATTGATTTTGATAGTCACGCTTCTTTTCTACGGCTGCAAAAATAACAACGAAGAACCTTTTACCGGTTCAGGAACATTCGATGCAACAGAAATTATTATCAGTGCACAGACTGGTGGCGAGTTGATAAAAATTAATTTTAAAGAAGGCGACCATGTAATCAAAGGCAGTGTACTGGTAGAAATAGATTTGGAAAATCTGCAACTTCAGCGAAAAGTTACTGCTGCAGGCCTCGACGAATTGATATGGAATGATAAAGTCCTCGTTCAGGAAATCGCGGCCGGTAAAGAAGCGATAAAACAGGCATTCGTCACACTCGAAAATATCCGCAAGACCCATCAGAGGTTTGCCAACCTCGTTGAACAGGGAGCAGCCACTCAGGATAAGCTCGATAATGTCATGACCGAGCTATCGGTTGCCGAATCACGGTTTGCGGCAGCAAAAGACAAGCTGACAGGGCTTGAAGCACAAACTGGAATTAATACAGCGGCACGGAAAAGGATAAACGCACAACTTGATCTCCTCGATTATCAAATTAGCAAAAGCAGAGTTATATGTCCGGACGACGGTATCGTTCTGGAAAAATATACCGAAGAGGGAGAATTGGCGAATCCGGGCACACCTCTGTGCTCTATAGCCGACCTTTCCACTATGCGGTTAACCATTTATGTAAGCGAAAACATGATCGGTAACGTAAAATTGGGGTCACGGGCACAGATCACAATCGATTCTTTGCCCGACAGGACCTTTGAGGGAAAAGTGACATGGATTTCCCAGGAAGCTGAATTCACACCGAAAAATGTACAGACCAGGGAATCCCGTGTCGATCTTGTGTATGCGGTGAAAATCACCATTGACAATCCCGACGGGATATTTAAAATCGGCATGCCTGCCGACGCCTATATAGAGGGTATATAGTATGTATGCCGTGGCGGTTGAATCCCTTTCCAAATCATATAATAATATCCATGCTCTTCAAAGATTGACATTAAATGTAAAAGAAGCCTCTATGTACGGGCTCATCGGGCCGGACGGCGCAGGAAAAACCACATTCATGCGAATATCGACCTGTTTGCTGCTTCAGACTTCCGGTTCAGTGACCGTCGGTGGATTCGAAACACGTAAAAAACCCTCCCATGTTAAACGTCTTATCGGATATATGCCGCAGAGATTCAGCCTGTATCAGGATTTGAGTGTCAGGGAAAACCTTATTTTCTTTGCCGATTTGTTCGGTATTACAAAAAAAGAACGACTAAACAGAATCGATGAGTTGTTGTCATTTTCACGGCTCGGGCTATTTCTCAACAGACGTGCGGGTAAACTTTCCGGCGGAATGAAACAGAAACTTGCACTGTCTTGTACGCTGATTCACAAACCTGAGGTACTGTTTCTCGATGAACCGACAACCGGCGTCGATCCGGTATCGCGCCGTGAGTTCTGGGATATACTTGCTGACCTGAAAAGAGGTGGAACGACGATAATAGTATCGACACCGTACATGGATGAAGCCGAACGATGCGACCGGGTGGGATTGATATTCAACGGATCGCTTTTCGCTGAGGATACACCGGACAAATTCCCGGAGTATTTCAAGAACGAACTGATCGCTGTTCGCAGCCCGGAAATTGTAAGACTGGCAAGGAAACTTGATTTCCCCGATGTAGTTCTCGATGTAAGAACATTCGGAGACCGTGTAAACTTGACGGTGAGTAATGCACTTGGCGCCGTTCCGGTGATTGAGCAATTCTTGAAAAGCAACTCCATACAGAATGCCATCATAGAACGAGTCAATCCATCTATCGAAGATGTGTTTGTGGGACATATGAAAAATGAATAACGGCAATGTCATAGAAGCTCAGAACCTCACCAGAAAATTCGGTAATTTCACGGCCGTAGACAGTGTTACTTTTTCGGTCGGCAAGGGTGAAGTATTCGGATTTTTGGGTGCGAATGGTGCCGGTAAATCGACAACAATCCGTATGCTTACCGGTATCCTTACACCAACGGGCGGAAAAGGTTCGGTTGCCGGGTTCGACATAATTCGCGAACAGGAAAAAATTCGCCGCAATATCGGGTACATGTCTCAGAAATTCAGCCTTTACGAAGACTTGACTGTCGAGGAAAACCTCGCTTTTTACGGAGGAATATATGGAATGTCCTCAAAGGAAATGAGCAGTGCGCGCAAACGTCTGTATGAACGGCTCAACATGGGAGATATTCGCAGGAGGCTTGCGGGATCGATCCCTCTTGGCTGGAAACAGCGTACGTCGCTTGCATGTGCCATCCAGCACAATCCCCGGATTCTTTTCCTGGATGAGCCGACCGGTGGTGTGGACCCTTTGAGCCGCCGTGCTTTCTGGGATATAATATATGATCTCTCGGAGTCAGGTATCACTGTTTTTGTAACGACACATTATATGGATGAGGCCGAATACTGCGGACGTATCTCGATAATGCATGCTGGAAAAATAATAACGATAGGAAACCCGACCGTGCTTAAAAAAGAGTACAGGAAAAAAACCATCGAAGATGTATTTATCTATCTTGTGAGTAATGCGGATGTTCAAACGAATCAAAGCAATAATTAAAAAAGAATTATACCATATATTGCGCGACCCTCGCACACTTGCAGTCATATTCGCTATGCCGGTAATGATGGTGCTCCTGTACGGGTATGCCCTCAATATGGATATAAAATTTATTCCCATCGGCTTTATCGATTATGACCACAGCGCCGAATCGCGGGCGCTTATACAGGATTTTGACGCTTCCGAGTACTTTAACATCAAAGAATTCGCCGAAAATTATACCACAATAGATTACCAATTAGAATTGGGGATAATAAAAGCAGCGATAATAATCCCGAAAGGATTCGGAGAAAACCGTAAGAAACAACCGGTCTCACAAATTCAGCTTCTTGTGGATGGTTCTGACCCGACATACGGCAATGCAGTGGTTAATTACGCTAATGCTCTGGTTACATTGCACTCATCCGAAAACCAAAATTCATTAAAAATGATACCGATAAATTTCAGCGACCGGTTTTTATACAATCCCGACCTAAAAGGAGCGCATTTTATTATTCCGGGCCTTGTTGCGGTAATTATGATGATGGTGTGTGCACTGCTTACCTCGATAACCATATCACGTGAGAAAGAAACCGGAACCATGGAGGTTCTGCTTGTATCGCCGGTCAGACCTATTGAAATAATCGCGGCAAAGGTTATACCGTATGTGGTGCTCTCGATTATCGATGGGATATTTATACTTATATTTGCGAAACTAGTATTCGATATCCCGCTGAGAGGCGATCTGGTACTTCTGCTCGGTTTAAGTATACTGTTTATTTACTGTGCGTTAAGTATAGGACTGTTGATTTCAAGTATGGCTTCAACTCAGCAGATAGCCATGATGGCAGCGCTGGTGGCTACCATTTTACCATCAATCATTTTATCGGGCTTCATCTTCCCTATATTCAGCATGCCAGCACCGATCAGGGCTTTAACTGCAATTGTACCTGCCAAATACTATATGATTATAATCCGGGGTATACTCTTAAAAGCAAGTTCTTTCCGGGTGGTACAAACACAGGCGATTTCGCTTGTTTTACTCGGAACTATTTTTCTTTTAATCGCGACAATACGTTTTAAAACGAGAGCACAATAGACGGGTAACCATATGAAAGCACTGCGTCATATAATAAAAAAAGAATTTATCCAGATACGACGGACACGGTCTATGCTTGCGATATCGCTTGGAGTTCCGGTGGTTCAACTTTTACTTCTTGGATTAGCTGTCTCGACCGATGTCGAACATGTACCGACCGTCATCAGCGATATGGACAATTCAGTAACCAGTCGCAGCCTCGTCAGTAAGCTTGAAAACACCCGTTATCTCGATATTCAATACAGAACAACCGACCTTCAGGAGGTTTCGTCCCTGCTACAGGAGGGTGAAACCATTCTTTCGGTTACGATCCCTTCGGCATTCGAACGGGATATTGTCAGAGGCCAACAACCTCGCATTTCACTTTCAGCGGATGCGCAAAATACCAATGTAGCTCTTACCGGCGCCGGTTATGTGAGACGTATTATTCTTTCATGGGTACAACAACAGACAAAAAGCGGTACATCGTATATATCGGCACCGTCTGTTCTCACAAATACAATAGATATTCAAAGCAGAATCAGCTTCAATCCGCAATTAAAATCAACCTGGTATATGGTTCCCGGTATTATGGTGCTTCTGGTAACCATTATCACGATAATCCTTACTGCAATGGCAATCGTCCGTGAACGTGAGATCGGCACGCTTGAACAGCTTATGGTTTCGCCGATAACACGGATTGAGTTCATACTTGGCAAGACATTACCGTTTCTGATACTTGGCATGATGGAGTTATCGATTGCGCTTTTAGTGATACGAACGGTCTATCATGTTCCAATCGAAGGATCATTACCGTTATTTCTCGGCATCAGTATTTTATTTATATTCTGCACTCTCGGCATCGGAATATTCGTATCAACAATTGCCACAACTCAGCAGCAGGCACTGTTTACAGCGTGGTTCATTCTTATGTTCTGCATTCTAATGAGCGGTTTATTCCTGCCATTGGAAAACATGCCTAAAATTCTTTATAATCTCACCTATATCAATCCGTTACGATATTTTATTTCAATAGTACGTGACCTCTTTCTCAAAGGCGCCGGTTTGCATGAACTCTGGAAGAATATTCTGGCCCTCGCAGTAATTGGTTTTGTAGTAATGAGCGCCGCAATAACAAGATTCCATAAAAAGATGGAATAGGAATAAACTCCTTTTTTAAAGGTAAATCAATATTTAGGGCAACCACGTGGGTTGACCTACGGTGAAACAAATGTTGTGTGATATTAGTAGGGGTGTACGGACGTACGCCCTGTCTGATGCATCGGAAGTTGTTTAATCCTTCTCTCATTGTCTGAACATTGATTATCCTGATTCAAGAATTAACATGATTTTTTTCAAGTAATCGAGCAAATCATGTAAATCTTGGTTCAGACGTTTTTTGCATCACCAAACAAGGGCAGACACATGGGTCTGCCCCTACAGGGATAATTAATGCTGAGCAGAAATTAGGGGTGAACGGCGTTCGCCCTCATGAATCCCGTACGCCCACGTCTATCTCTCCAAAACAAATCTTATTGTTTTTTTATTAAGAGTTAAACTATTTCCGATTTTATCTCGTCTCATAATACAGTAACAGCAAGAACAATTGGAAAAAGGACTTTACATGAAAACAAATCCAACATTTTTATCAACATGGTTATTATGGATAATGACAACAGGAATAATCTGGTTCGGAACTACGTTCTCATTGATATATTCATCCGTTTCTTCACTACTCAATTCGGTATCATAAGGAGTTTCACCATGGAAGATATAGCAGTTATTCTCATTGGATTAATATGGATAATTTACAGCGCCATTCTCATGGTAACATCCGTCGGAAATTTACCATCTATGATTTTATAACACCTTCGTTTTACACCAAAGCGTACATACTTTAAAGTACTGCAGCACACTGAAATCTTTCTCCGTGTAATTTCAGTTTCCTCATAGCGGTTATCTTCCTCAATAATTAAAGTATAATTCCATTTGTGGTATGTATGAATTTTTTGTTACATTATAATCCCGTATTCATGAAAATTATCAAAATCTTATGAATCGAAAAATATTTCAGGGGGAAATGTTTGTTTTATGAGTTGATGTTTACTTCCTTTAAAGGCATTATGGAAGTTTTTACAATCGGTATTCTCGGTTACATCATAATCGCCGGACTTGGAAAGGGAACTGCTTACCTGGATTTTCTGTCAAAACTGCTGGTGAGAATCACATTGCCATGTCTTGTTTTTTCAGGATTGGTATCAAATTTCGAACCGGGTAAAATCGATTTATGGTGGGCGTTTCCGCTGCTTGCAGTTACGATAAACGTGGCAGGGACGCTTGCCGCCGGAAGCTATGTTATGATGGATAAAACGGTGAAAAACCGCGGTGAATTCATGGCGCTGGTAGCATTTCAAAACGGCACTTTTCTTCCTCTCGCTTTCGGTCAGGTTTTTTTCGGACCGGATAAGCTCCCCCATTTTCTCAATCTGATCTTTTTGTATAATCTGCTTCAAATTCCCACATTTTTCACCCTGGCTGTGTGGCTGGTAAATATTAACACAGGTTTACGTCAAAGCCTTAAAAGCCTCGCAAATCCACCAAATATTGCAACAATTACGGGATTAATTTTCGCACTCACCGGAACAGGGAATATTGTACCCGAAAGCATTGTACGATCAATGGCGAAAATCGGATCGATGTCGGCGACGCTTGCGACGTTCTTCATCGGCGGAGTCGTCGTAACCAATCTGATGAAAGCAAAACCCGAAAGCTGGTCGGAACCGATTAAGGCCTCAATATTCAAAAGCCTGATTTTCCCCGTTCTGGGATGTCTTATTGTCTATATAATCCGTCCACCGGAATATATCGCGCTGTTTATTGTGCTGCAAAGCTCAATGCCGTCGGCAGTCATGATAGCGCTTATCATTCCCAAAAACGAAGCCAAACAAAAAATGGTCGCCGCAAGTATTGTCCTGTCATCGCTTGTCAGCATTCTCACTATTCCGGTGTTCATGGGAATTTACGGCTGGTTATACTGGTAGATTTATCTTGTTTTATCGAAGCCAACATTTTAATAATAACGGAGGTATATAAGCGATGGGAATCACACAGTGGCGGCGGCGCGATTTTCTAAAAATCGCAGGTATCGGAGCAGCGTCGTGTACTTTCGGGAATTTTTCCTGCGCAGATAAAACATCGACAACATTACCCAATATCGTCTTTATCCTCGCCGATGACATGGGTTACGGCGACCTTACATGCCTTAACTCCGAATCGAAGATTCCGACACCCAACATGGACAATCTTGCTTCCGAGGGAATGTGTTTCACTGATGCTCACACCGGTTCGGCGGTGTGTACTCCCACACGCTACGGGCTTCTCACAGGACGCTATGCATGGCGTACCCGTCTGAAAGAAGGCGTCCTGTGGGGTTATTCACCGCATTTGATCGATCCCGGACGAATGACTGTCGCCTCGCTGCTGAAACAGAAAGGGTATCACACCGGCTGCGTCGGGAAATGGCATCTCGGACTCGACTGGCAGACGACAGACGGCAAACCGTTGGGTGACAATACGGATGAACCCGGCGAAACAGTCGATTATTCGAAACCATACAAAAACGGGCCGAACGATCTCGGATTCGACTATTTCTTTGGCATTCCCGCATCGCTGGATATGGTACCCTATGTTTATCTTGAAAACGACCGTGTCGTTGCAGTGCCCACCGAAACGGTAAAAGCCAGCAAAAAAGGCGAAGGCGGATTCTGGCGCGGCGGGCCCTGTGCGCCGGGATTCAGGCACATCGATGTACTTCCCACGTTGACCGAAAAAGCGACCGCTTTTATCGACAGGCATGTTACAGGCAATTCCGGCAATCCGTTTTTTCTTTATTTTCCGCTGACAGCGCCGCATACACCCTGGGTGCCGGTAGAATCCTTTAAAGGAAAAAGCCGCGCCGGGGATTACGGCGATTTTGTCGCTCAGGTCGATGACACTGTCGGACAGATCATAAAAACGCTCGACCGTCACAATCTCACGGAAAATACCCTGATAATCGTGACCAGCGATAACGGTTCACACTGGCCGGAGGATGAAATCGTTCAATTCGGCCACCGTGCCAATTACCATTTTCGCGGTATGAAATCCGATGTGTGGGATGGCGGCCACCGAGTTCCGTTTTTAGCAAAATGGCCGGGGAAAATCCGACCGGGGACTTCATGCGACACAACAATATGTTTGACGGACCTTCTTGCCACAGCGGCGGACATTACCGGGCTTGGAATTCCCGATAACGCCGGTGAAGACAGCTTCAGTTTCCTGCCCCTGCTCACCAATCCCAAAACTGCGAACTTTGATCGTGCGGCAGTAGTGCACCATTCAATCGAAGGTATGTTCGCGATCAGAAAAGACAACTGGAAACTGATTCTCGGCCAGGGATCGGGAGGATGGAGCAGAAAACCGCAGCCGGGCGATCTTCCGGGACAGCTCTATGATATGCACACCGATGTGGAGGAACAGCACAACCTCTACAATGATAAACCGGAGATCGTCGCAGAACTTATCGCGTTGCTCGATACATACAAAGACGATGGCAGAAGCAGGTAACATAAGTGACAGAGTGGCGAAGTAACAAAAAATGAGCAAATAAACAATTGCTTCCACCTCATACCATGATATCATTTAATTTAATTACCTTTCATATTTCCTTAATTTTATTTAATTTACGCATCATTCATGCACTACAAT
>JAFGMP010000384.1 GCA_016927495.1 Candidatus Latescibacterota bacterium
TATCAGGCCCGGAAACAGGCGCGGCAGTTTTATTTTCAATACTATAAATCGATGTTCAAACCGCGAGTCGATTTCAGCATGTTTGCACCGTCCCTGAGAGAAAACGTTTCTCCGATTGAACGAGCAGACGGTTTGCCCGTATATAACTCCACCGGGATCATGCAGGCTGGCGGGAACCTGAAATTCACCTATATGCTTCCGACCGGTGGCAATTTATCCTTAAATTCCCAGTTATACAGGGAGGACCTGAAGACTGTTCTTGCTTTAAAAGACTATGAAACACTGAAAAGCAAACAGGCAAACAGCAGCCTCAGCCTTAATTTCAGCCAGCCGATTTTCACTGCCAATACCCTCAAAGAAAACCTTCTCGAAGCAGAATACTGGTATGAACAGTCATCGAGTCAATTTACCCGCGGGCAGATGGATATCGTTTTTAATGTTACGGAAGGATTTTATGCGCTGTATAAAGCAATCCGTGAGGTAGAAATTGCCAGCGAGAAACTCGAAAACTCAGAAGAAGCGTACCGTATCGCCAAACTGAAAGGCGAGACGGGTAAAATTCCCGAAGGTGATGTTCTTATAGCTGAAATAGGAGTGAGTCAGAACAAAGCGGCTCTTCTTTCAAAGCAGGGTGATCTCGAACGTGAGAAAGATAAATTTATCCAGACAATCGGTCTGGATCAGGAAGAGGACATTCAGATAATTACCGACCTCAGGTATGATACATATACTATCGATATGGATAAGGCAAGAGAAGAAGCGCTGAAAAACCGTCTGGAAATCTATGAAGCCGAACTCGATATAAAACTCCAGCAAATCGATCTTGAACAGGCGAAAAGAGTGAAAGAGTTGAGCGGTGAGATTACCGCTTATTATGATATCACCGGAGTCAGCACGACACAAAGCAATTCGACAGGCGATCTGTTCAATTCATCATTTGACAATTTTGTTGATCGCCCACCTAACAGGGGAATTACACTGACTTTTTCCTATCCGATTTTTGATTGGGGACGAGGCTCGTCAAGAGTTCAGGAAGAAGAGGTAACGCTCAAGGAAGTGAAGTTACAGCACGAGAACCTGCAAAGGACAATTGCCCGCGAGGTTAAAGATGTGGTTCGCCGTATGGAAGTTGCACGGGAACAGCTTATTATCAACGAAAAAAATCAGGAAGTTGCTCAGCGAAGTTATGGAATCAGCCGTATGCGTTTTGAAAACGGGGACATGACGAGTCAGGAGCTTGGCAGGGAACAGGAACGTCTGGCCGAATCGCAATTACAGTACCTCAATGCATTTATAGCATACCAGCTTGCCACAGCGGACCTCAAACGTAAGACATTATGGGACTTCAGGAATAATCAAAGTTATCTCATCGATACTAACGAGTGACAGGGAGAAAAAACATGGCAATTCCAACCGGCCGAAAAATCGTGGTCTTTGTTTTAATGAGTTTACTGATAATGAATTTTGCATTTACAATACACAGCCAGGAGAATCAGGCATCTCTGTTGCTCGACCTTAAGGAAGCACGGGCGAAATATGAAATAGCACGACAAAATCTGGAAAAAGATAAACGGCTTTTCGAGAACAACGCTATTTCGGAAGAACAATACAATCAATCGAAAAACGAACTGCTCAGCCGTGAGGTTGCCTACCAAAAGTTGATTCTCCGGGTCATTTCCCAGCAGTCCTACATCATCGTCGAAAAAGCGGTCAAATACCAGAATCTCAGCGGTGAACGAAGAGTAAAAGTGACTCTGAGAAGTACCATGGAGGGCAATCAGGAATACCTGAGCCAGTTCGAAGAACACTTCGATGTTTTCACACCGGAAATGCGCTCGAACAAAATTTACAATATTTTCGTATCGCTGATTGACCTCGAAAATAAAACAATTATCGGTGCTCCCTATGAAATCAGAGTTCCTGTGCTTGAACTGGGGAAAACGGTGGATGCCGATTTCGGCCTGCTCAGGGATGTGGAAAGCCTGCAGGTTGGCCTGAATTACGGCGGAAGAAAAGATGAGAAAAATATTTATCTCGAAAAAGATGCAAGCGCCAATATTGTCGACATCGTATCCACACAGTTTTCTCAGGAAGCCGATCTCGGTTCGAGCGCCGTATTCGACCTGACCCTCGAACGGTTTTCATCCACCGACGACGTCTATACCCTCGAGGTGCTCAATCTCCCGCGTCAGGTGAGTTACGAGTTCACGGATGCCGAAACAAACGCCCGTCTCTCCCAGATCAAATTCACTCAGGGTGTCAACATCAAACGTTTGAGTCTGAGAGCATATCTCCCTGACCGTGACGACGATAATATTGTCATCGACCGGCCTCTTGTTTTTTATGCGCTGGTACTCTCCCGCGAGGAACGTGAAAAACTGGGCGGTCTCGAATCAAAACAGTTTACCGATGCCGATCTCGCTGCCATTCAGGGCGGTAAAGTCAAACTCGAACTTGTCCCCCGCGGTGTGGGACGAATCGAGGTGCGCGCACCTTCACTCTACCATGAAATAACGGTGGGTGACAGCATTCAAATGGATGTGACTATCCGTAATGACGGCACCCGCAGGCTTGATAATATCAGAATTGCCACCGACAATCCGCTCAACTGGCGGTCGATCATCGAACCGGACCTTATCCGTTCTCTTGACCCGGAAAAGGAACAGATAGTTCACATGACCTTTATTCCGCCGGATGATGTGGGTGTCGGAGCTCAGGAAGTGAAAATCAAAACCGAGGCTCTGGCCGACAACCGCCGTGTTCAGACCGAGGACAAAACGGTCCGTATTCAGGTACAGGCTAAAACGCCGATTCTGTGGACAGCCGTGCTGATTATGCTTTTGATCGGACTTGTGCTGGGAATTGTCATTTTCGGAATCAAGATAAGCAGAAGATAGCTGATTGAGGAGAAAAGTTCAATGTTCACAACGTTATTTCTAAAAGAAATTCGGGAATCGATCCTGACACAATGGTTTTTCATGGTATCCCTGATCTGTATGATCCTGATTCCTTTCGGTTTGTATATGGGGACAATGAATTACCTTCAGCAGCAAATCGATTACCGGGAATCAGTTCGTCTGTATCGGGAAAAGATAAATGGTATGGTCGATGTCGACAATGAGGTCGAAGGTTTCAGGCCACCTTCCCCACTCGGTATATTCGATGGTGGCATTCAAAACGATATTCCAACCATTGTGATTGCTTCCAACGATGGTGTTTTTCGAATGATCGATGAACCGGGTATACGAAATCCGCATACCAGCCTGTTCGGATCGCTTGATTTCCGTTTTACGGTGAGTGTGGTGTTATCTCTGCTGGCGCTCATGTTCACATTCAATACTATCACCGGGGAAAAAGAATCCGGAACGTTCAGACTTATCATGTCAAATCCCGTGCCTCGCTGGAAAGTACTTGCAGGTAAGTTGATCGGGCGATATATACTATTCGTCATACCATTTACCATAGCTCTTCTCGTCGGTCTGCTTATAGTTATCCTGACGAACGGCAGTTTCGTGTTGGAAGCTGACTATATTATGAACATTATTGCAATAGTAATGACATCGTACCTTTTTATCTTCACAATCTTTTCTCTCGGCATCATGCTCTCCACACTTACGCACCATTCAATGATGACCGTCATGATGGCGTTATTCGTCTGGATATTTCTTGTATTCGGAATACCCAAGATTAGCCCTATGATCTCTCAAATCCTGTTTCCTGTCAGATCGACACAGGTTGTCAATACCGAAAAACAACTCGTGCTGCGTGACATCGAAAACGAACTTAATGAACAGCGAAGTTCACTTTTTGAAACGACGATGAATGCTTTCGGTGTCGACGATTGGGAGGAAGTATACAGGGCGCATAACGACAAAGGACCGCAAGTCGATCATGATGCATTTCGTGAATACGACACGAAAGCGGCCGCGCTTGAAAATGAATACCGGGAACGTATCGCATCCGTCTATGCAGCGATAGACCGGGAATATATAAATGAGTTGAACCGCCAATCGAATGTTGCGCAACATTTGGCGCGGTTGTCGCCGGTAAGTTGCTACTCCTATATCGTATCCAATCTCTCTAATTCGGGACTTGATGAGTTGGAGTCTTTCCGAACGGCTGCTCGCAGATTCCAGAATTTCCTTAACGAAGATTTGTACAGCAAGAAAGTAGTGAATGTTTACGGCCGTCATGACGGCCCCCATATCACGTCGATCAACAACCCACATACTCCCGTTCCGGATCTGACGCAATTCCTGGATGGTACGAATGGTGGAGTCCTACGAATCAATTGGATAGACGTTATTTTACTGGCGATGTATTCGATTCTTTTTTTCGCAGCGAGTTTTGTGAGCTTTCTCAGATATGATGTGAGGTAAAACGGTAATGAGCGATACTATGACCAAAACAACAAAAATTAAACTCAAAGCGAAATTGCTGTTGATTTTCATAGCGCTGACTACCGGATTCGCTGCATTGCAATGGGTGGTGCTGATAAAAGCCTGTTTGTGTTGTTTTTGAAAACTTTAAATTACGGAAGGTGTGAACCATGATCCGGACAATCGTAAAAAAAGAAATCCTGCAGAATCTGCAGAGTTTCAAATTCATCGTTATAACTTTACTCATAATGGTGTCTATGCTATCGAGCGTGTATATCATGTACAACGATTATGCCCTCAGGAGGGGAAACTACGAGATACTGTTACCCAAAGAAAACAAAAAAATTGCAATTATTCCTCCGACACCTCTTTCCATTTTCGTAAAGGGACTGGATGAGACAATGGGAAGGTCATACCGTATCCAGTTCGGGGGACAAATCGAACCGGGAAGTACACAGCAGTCGGTAAATGAGATATTTAAACTTTTTATCACACCCGACATGCTGTACATCATCAAAGTTATTCTTTCTCTCTGTGCAATCATTTTTTCATTCGACATGATTTCAGGGGAAAAAGTATCAAAAACACTATCACTCGCGCTGTCAAATCACGTTAATAGAACAAAATTTCTGGCAGGAAAATGGATCGGGGGATTCTTGTCGCTAATTCTTCCGTTTTTGATGATGTTTTTATTGCTCCTCGTTGCTCTTTTTCTATCATCCCAAATCCAGTTCAAAGAAACCGATCTGGTCAAACTCGGATTGTTTTTTCTCAGTGGACTGATATATCTGGCGTTCTTTTTGTCCATCGGTCTTTTCATATCAGCTAATACCAGCCTGCCGACATCGTCGCTGGTGATTTCACTTTTTACATGGACACTCATCGTATTTGTCGTACCGAATCTCGGTAACACGGTTGCCCGTCAATTATCGCCCGTACCCTCGATTCAACAATTCGAAATGAAACGCAGCCAAATATGGATAAAGGAAATATTTATGTTAATACAGGCGAAGAAAAAAGGCGACACATCATATCCGTACGGCGAAATTTTCTCAAAGATCGATACGGAAAACAACATGGTAAGAAACGATTATTACACCCGTTTTACATCGATGATAGATAAAGCTATAAAACTATCCCGTATTTCCCCTTCCGCGGCATTTACCTATTTTGCCACCGATATCACATGTACGGGAATACGGGAAGATAAGAAACTGAAACAGGCTGTTATCAGGTACAAAGATTCTGTTTTCAGTAATTCAACCGATGCAGATGAGATTTTACCGGATGATGTACCCCGGTTTTCTTTCGTGCGAAGTTCAGTACATGAGGTATTGTCAGATGAAGGTTTTTACAATCTATTGATACTTTTACTTTTTACGATAGCAGCATTTTCAACCGTATACGTTTCGTTCCTTCGATATGATGTACGGTAATTAATGTACAACACATTGTAGCATATATGTAAGGAGTTCAGATATGTTTTCAATATTATTAGTGAAAGAAATAAGAAATAATATTATGAACCTCCGGTTTATTGTCGGTATGATTCTCTGCTCGGTTTTGACAGTCGTATGTGTTGTCATCCTTTCAAATCAATACCTTCAGGAATTCAACGATTACAACACTCAAATGATGCTCCAGGATGAATTTCTCAAAAATTATGCACATACCAATAGAATAAGCAATGTTTCTACTCCACCGCGACCTCCGGACACGTTCCGGCCGTTAATAATGGGTATACAAACTGAAAACCGTGGGTATATGTCAGGTTTTTTTGAGGATCCCATGCCGATTCTGTTTCCCCATATCGATCTTATTTTTATTGTAACCGTAATCATGAGCCTTCTGGCAATGTTGTTTGCTTATGATGCTGTTTCCGGTGAACGTGAAGATGGTACATTAAGGCTTATAGTTTCAAACCGGATTAAACGCCCGATCCTTATTTTAGGAAAATGGATTGGCGGTATAATCAGTTTGTTCATTCCGTTTATACTCTCATTACTCGTGGGAGCCTTGTACATAATAATTCATCCTTCGATACGGTGGGATAGTACAGTATATGCAGTCTTTTTTCTTCTTATTCTGGCATCGA
The DNA here is from genome assembly GCA_016927495.1 of Candidatus Latescibacterota bacterium. Classification (GTDB taxonomy): domain Bacteria; phylum Latescibacterota; class Latescibacteria; order Latescibacterales; family Latescibacteraceae; genus JAFGMP01. The sequence continues at coordinate 6,475 of JAFGMP010000384.1, forward strand.
TGACTTTTATCTCTTCTTTTTATCTTCTCGGGCTTTTCATGTCATCGATCAGTAAAAACTCCTCCGCTTCCATTCTAAACTCA
>JAFGMP010000385.1 GCA_016927495.1 Candidatus Latescibacterota bacterium
CAACACCATGAATATTTTGTTAACCGAGGGATTTTCGAAAACCGCCATCACTGCAAGCGCAAGAATTGCCGCAGGCAGCGCCATAAACACGTCGGTGATCCGCATGATTATGGAGTCGACCGGCCCGCCGAAAAAACCGGACAGCGCACCGAGTACGGTACCGATGAGAATAGAAATGCTCATGGCGAGGATACCGACTTTAAGCGATATCCGGGTGCCGTACACCACCCGTGTGTATATGTCACGGCCGAGGTTGTCGGTTCCGAACAGGTTTTCACCGGACGGCGGTAGCTCTTTCTTCTCAAGGTCGATGCCATAGGGATCATGGCCGGTAATGAGCGGTGCAAACGCAGCACAGAAAACGAATATACCCACGATGACTAGTCCGATAGAAGCGTTACGCGACCTGAACAGTGCTTTCATTGTCGATGGCCGGTAGGGAGATGTGCTCATTATGAACCCTCCGTTGAACCGTCCAGCCGTATCCGTGGATCGAGCCATGCGTATGACAGGTCGACAAGCAGGTTCGCGATTACGAATATGAAAGCCAGAAACATCACACATCCCTCGACGACCGGCAGGTCACGTACCCGTATGGCATCCACTGTAGCTCTGCCTAAACCCGGCCATGCAAAAACCGTCTCGGTAGCAACAGCACCGCCGAGAAGCGATGCGAAGTTGATGCCGATAATGGTAATCACCGGGATGAACGCATTTTTGAGGGCGTGACGGAGGATAACTGCCTTACGGGACAATCCCTTAGCCCGTGCGGTACGAATGTAGTCTTTGCCGATTACCTCGAGCATGCTTGAGCGCATCATGCGGGCGATATACCCCACTGAAATGGCCGCAAGCGAAAGGGCCGGGAGCGCAATATGACGTATGTCGCCCGATCTGCCATACCCGCCGACCGGAAGCCAGCCAAGTCCCGATGCGAACACCAGAATGAGCATCATTCCGAGCCAGAATACCGGCATGGATATTCCCGATAGCGAAAAGACCATGACAAGCCAGTCGAGCACGGTGTTCCTGAATGATGCCGCAAGAATTCCCGCAGCGACACCGATAATTACCGCAATAAACATGCTCACAACCGCAAGTTTGGCTGTGGCGGGGAACCGTTCACGGATGATCTGAGCCACCGGGCGCTTTTGACGGTACGACATGCCAAGATCGCCCCGTGCGAGCCTTCCGATGAATTTGGCATACTGGATGTAGACCGGTTCGTCGAGTCCGAGTTCTTTACGGATAGTGGCAATCGTTTGCTCGTCGCCATGCTGCCCCATGAGAAGGCGTGCGGGGTCGCCCGGTACGATGAACATGAGCGCGAACACGATTGTTGCGGCACCGAGAAGGATGGGGATAACCATGAAAAGACGGCGTATGATGTATGTTGTCATAATTTTTCTCAAAAAAATTTACTATCCGCAGATGTACGCAGATTAACACAGATAAATACAATATAAAATGGTGAGGAAAAAATGAGAAGAATTAATTGAATTAGTCCTTAAATAATACATATAATAGCAATATATTTTAATGAAAAATATTAAATTTATAAAAATGAATGAATTATCGATGAAATTAAATTTATCTTCGTGTCTTTGTGCCTTTGTGGCAATAAATTAATACTATAAAAAGTATTTATCTGTGTTAATCTGCGTCTTTCTGCGGAAATTTTTATTTTTTTGGTGCATACCTCAATTTCTCAATAGGAATACGGAACTCGCCCTGGAGCGGCAGTACAAGTCCGTCGTAATCGGGATTGAACAGCATCCTGAGTTTGGTATAGGTGAGCATAATCCAGCAGGCATCCTCGGTCGCGATACGGTCGGCCTGTTTGTAGAGTTCGATACGGTGTGCTTCATCGAGTGAGACACGGGCTTCCTCGACGAGGCGGTCGAATTTTGGATTTGAGTATCCTGAGTAATTGCCCGGAGCGCCGATCTGTTTGGAGTCGAGAAGGATGTAGAGAAAGTTGTCGGCATCGGGAATATCGGCGACCCAGCCCATGCGGAACATATCGGGTTCGAATGACTGACAGGCTTTGAGATAGGCCGGCCAGTCGAGGCTTTTAAGGCGGATATTCACTCCGATTTTTCTGAATGAATCCTGTACAATTTGAGCGACCTGCTGATGCATTTCGTTGGTGTTGTACCAAAGAGAAATTTCCGGCAGGCCCTTACCTCCGGGATACCCGGCTTCGGCAAGGCGTAGTTTGGCTTTTTCGGGATCGTAACCGTAACCTTGTATCGTTTCATCTTTCCCCGGTATACCCGGTGGCAGGATGGAATTGGCGACTGTAGAAGCGCCTTCGAGAAGGTTCCTGACAATGCTTTCACGGTCGACGGACCAGCACAGAGCCTGCCGGAGTTTCAGATTACCTTTGAACGGCGGGCGTGTGTGGTTGAATCCGATGTACTCGTTTCTGAGATAGGGCCAGATTCTTATGAACTGGGGGTATTTTTCTTTGATGAGCGTGAGTTGGCCGGGGGGAATTTCGTTAATCAGGTCGAGTTCTCCGGCAATGAATTTCTGGTACGCTACACCGACATCGGGAATAACCTCGTAATCGACACGTTTGACAGAGACTGCGCCGCCGTGCCAGTCCTCGTTTGCCTCGAGGCTCACTCGGATATCGTGTTCCCATGAGATAAATTTGTACGGCCCGGTTCCGACAGGGATGTACTCTGCGCCCTCGATACCCTCACGGGCGGCGACTCGTCCCGCTTCCATGGTGAGATAGGAAATGAACGGTGTGAACGGTTGTTCGAGGTGCAGGATAACGGTGTAATCATCGGGTGTTTCCATGCCGGAGAGAGATGTCGATTTTCCCTCGAGCATTTCCTGTGCGCCTTTGATCGGAGCGAGCACCCAACTCCGTTCGGATATGTTTTTCGGAGTAAGGCAGCGCTCGAAATTATACCGGAAATCGGCCGATGTTACCTCTCTTCCGTTATGAAATCTGACGCCTTTTTTGAGATAAAACGTATATGTAAGACCATCTTCCGAGATTTCCCATCGTTCGGCAAGCGAAGGGATAATTTTCAGGGTTTCGGGGTCCTGGTCAACCAGCCCCTCGAAAATTCTGAATACCACGGTTGCAGATGACGTGTCGGTGGCGTGGATAAGGTCGAGCGAAGGCGGATCAGAACCGAGCCTGAACCTGAAAACACGGTCGGTTTCTTCGGGAGGTGATCCGCATCCCGAAATATTTAGCACTGCCAAAACGAAAAATAACATACCGTAAAATCGAAGTTGTAATGTATTCATTTATGTAGTCTCCTTTTTTAGGAAATCTACCCAATATGAAGGTTAATGTCAAGAATTGCCGTACTTTGAATATCTCTTAGTAATTACCCGGAATTTTTTTTTCATTTAACATTCATAGACCCATAAATGGCTATCTTGACTAAATCATATGATTGTAGTATACTTCTAATACTCGCGGAAGCCGGATAAACTTTGTTAAATATTTTACACGTTTTTTAGAAAAAACACATATAAATTAAATATGTTCAGGAGAATTATTATGTCAAAAAATATTGTGAGAGCACAGGAACTGATACTACAGTGGAAAGGAAATAATTATGCCCACGGCATCGATGTACTACATAAAACCGGAGAATTCGTCAAGGAATATGGTAGCCAGACACTTCTGGTGGTAGCAGATCTCGGCCAGGCTTGGATTGCCGGTATTGTCGGTACCATTACCGCATCGCTCGAAGCACATGGAATTACTTATACCACGGTACTTGGCGCCGGGCCGAATGCACCGCGGGAGGATGTATACCGTATCGCAAACGATATTTCGAAAAAACGTCCCGGTTCCGTCATCGCTGTCGGCGGCGGCAGTACTATCGATGCAGCAAAGGCGGCAAGCGTTCTCTCAACATACTCAACAACACAGGTAATGAAGTATCTTGGTGCAAGCGAATTTTTAGCATCGAGTATCGAACCGTATTTCGGTGCAGGTAATGTGACCAAAATCAAAGATTCATCAGGAGTGTCACCGATCCCCGTAGTAGCGGTTCAAACTGTTTCATCTTCGGCGGCCCATCTGACCAAGTATTCGAACATAACCGATCCCCTGACAGGGCAAAAGAAGCTCATAATAGATCTGGCGGTAGTTCCGCCGAAAGCGGTTTTTGATTATGGAGTAACTTCGGAGACGCCGAAAAGCCTGACGCTGGATGGCGCTCTCGACGGTATCGCTCATATGTGGGAAGTATTTATGGGAGCAACGGGACAGAATTACTATGAACAGGTCAGGGAAATCGCTGTCGAAGGTATATCTTTAATAGTTAAAAACCTTCCAACTGTAATAGCCGACCCGCTTGATATGGAAGCCCGTACCGCTCTCGGTTATGGTACCGATCTCGGCGGATATGCAATAATGGTCGGAGGAACAAACGGGGGGCATCTCGGATCTTTTTCCCTTGTCGATGTACTTTCACATGGCCGTGCATGCGCAGTTCTCAATCCATATTATACGGTTCTGTTTGCTCCTGCTATCGAGGATCAGCTCAGAGCGGTCGGTACGGTTTTTAAGGATGCCGGGTTCATAAGAGAAAATCTTGACACACTCGATGGCAGGAAGCTTGGTGAAGTTGTCGCGGGAGGTATGATCGCATTTTCAAAAAGTATCGGTTTTCCGGTTACTCTCAAAGAGGCCGGTGCAACTGAGGCGCATATCGATCGCATGATAACCGCGGCAAAAAATCCGCAGCTTGAATCGAAGCTTAAAAACATGCCGACTCCCATGGATATAGCGAAAGGTGATGTGGATACCTATATGAGGCCGGTTCTCGATGCTGCTTTCACCGGTGACTTTTCCACTATTAAATCGATGTTATGCTGAATCAAATAAATTACTGTTTTTGCGGAGTAAAAGATGATAAAAAACACCTTTTATATGTTTCTTATTCTTTGTTTATGTGTGGTTTTTGCATGCGGTGGCAGTAGTAACGGTCCGGATGATACAGATGAAACCGCAAATTTTCTGGTAACATTTACCAGCACATGGAGCGCGGCAACACATCCTGATAATTTTCCCCCGAATCCACATTTTTCACCATTGATCGGCGTTGTTCATAACAAAAATGCCAGCTTGTGGAAAGAAGGATTGCTTGCTTCAAACGGCATTAAACAGGTGGCCGAAACCGGTGCGACAGACATTATCAGTTCTGAAATCGATGCAATTATTGTGCAGGGCAGCGCTTACGGTAAGATATCGAAAAGCGGTTTATCGTCATCACCGGGAACATTGACCGAGGTATTCACGGCACATCGTGATTTTCCGCTTGTTTCACTGGTGTCCATGCTGGCGCCGAGTCCGGACTGGTTTGTTGGTGTGTCAGGTTTCAGTCTTGTGGAAAACAATGACTGGATAATTGAAAAAAAAGTTGACCTGTATGTATATGATGCAGGAACCGACAGCGGAACCACATATACCGCTGATAACAAGGCAACGAATCCTCCTGAAAAAATAAAAAAAATAACCGGCACTCCTTTTTTAGTCAAAGATGCTGTAATATCCGTTGGTACGTTTACGTTTAAGAGAAAATAACATATCATTCCGGAATGGCTTGCAGACCTTTTGCCTGCCGCACAGTCACGGTATAACCAGCCGGAATATCCGCCCGGTATTTGACAGCGTCTCCTTCGCGATACCATTTCACAGTTACGAATCCATCCGTGACCGGGACACGGGCACGGCACCAGGTGAGCCCGCAGTCGTTAAAGACAAGCTCCACTTTTCTGCTGACGCGATCGATATTGTATAATCCGGCGATATCACGATAGAGACTGTGCGCCGTATGCGACGCGAAACCGTGGTTGCAGGATGCGTACGTTCCATTGTTTTCCCACAGTGTGCCAGTCAGCTCTGCCATACCGCTGAAATAACCGGCAATTTCCGATTTCACCTGTTCAGACAAACCCTCGCCGCTGAGCAGTTCCAGCCGAAGATAATTGCCAACAAAAGAATTGGCGGGAAAAATTTTGGGGTATTCGCGTTCAGGATTCCGATATGGCCCAAAACCGGTTACGAGTGTTCGCCATAGCTCAGGGTGGGTTTCCGGTGTAGCGCAACCGAAATAAAACGCGAAATACTGGCATACCTCAGTCCTGTTATCCGTCTCGGTCAGTGTTCCGTTTTCAGAACGGACAGCGTTGTCTCTGAAAAAAGTGCCGTCGAATGAGCGTTTACGTACAACATCCCGTATCCGTTCCGCCTTATGAGACAGCATATCGAACCCATACATGCGTCCGGCCGCATCGAGAGCCGCCGCATAAAGCATATTTGACGGATAATTAACATCCTGAACGAATTTATTTGCTGCTGACCATTCGACAAATACCCAGCTTTCGAGACTCTCCAGAAGGCCGTATTCGTTTTCGAAGCCTTCGAAGTAATCGAACAGCTTCATAACACGTTCACGAAACGCATCGACCATCTCACGGTCACCGCTCCGCTTGCCGTATTCTTCAAGCTCAAGTACGAACCAGAGAGCCCAGTTAGGGATAAACACACCATCGAGGTGATCGGCTGGATAGCACATAGGCAGCATGCCTTCAGGAAGGTTTTCGAACCGTTCCGGCAAAAGAAAATTCTCCAGGAAATTGTGTTCAATCGAAGTATTACCCGTTAAATCGAAAGCTACACGAGCGGTAAAATAACTGTCGCACAGCCAGCCGGCCCGTTCTCGGGACGGGCAATCCATAAAAATATCGGTCGCATTCTGGCGAAACGTTTCTCGTGCCGCATCGAAAATGTCGTTCAGTTGGGGATTACTTGACGCGAAAAACGCATTATTTACCGATGGGTTGGCCAGTTCTCGAAGTGTACATGCGGATATTGTGCACGGACCGTCGAGAGCGATTACTTTGAGATAACGGAGTGTGTAAGGTTCGAATGATTCGAGAGTATACATGCCGGGTTTGAGTTCGTATCCGACGGCGTTCACACAACTGAGCCGCCTGAAATCGACATCGAGGCCGGTCAGGATTTCATCGAACGTCAGGAAAACTGTCACCGGTTTCTCGCACGATATTTCGAGGCCTATAAAACCGGTAAGGTTCGTACCAAAATCGTACACACGCCAGTTTCCGGCAACCATAGTGTTTTTGCCTGAATGTGAATATGGTATGGTTACACTATCCCGGACAGTATATGTAAAACGCTGAAGTTCAGTTGATACCACCAGATCGAGTTCATTTTCCGGATAACCCCCCAGTTTTTGTCCGATATTCGTCATCGAGCGGTCCTTCCATAATTTTTCAGGTACGGCACCGATGCTAACCGTGCCTTTGGACACTATACGTATCGGCTGTCTGAGATCAAATGCCGGGCAGGGAACGCGGCGCGGGATGAGTTGTTTGTCTTCAAGGATTTCGCAGTTTACTTCATTACGTGTAAGTGTATCGGTGGTTCGCCATGAACCCCATTCAGGATTGAGACGGTAATATTCGATGAACGGACGCTGGAAGCTGTAACGCTGTACCTTTTTCACCCGCTCGGGCAGAAGAAACGCACGAAATCCGTGGAGATCCGATCCTGTCGAACAAATCACTGTCCCATCTGCCACAACTTCCGCCTGGACAAAAGACGGCTGATCGAGCAGATAATAGCTGTTGACATTATATCCGGCTGCTTCGATGACAATGATGTTATTGCCGTCAACAAGCATGTCACCGACAGACCATTCGTCGATTCTGTACCAGCCATGCGGTCCTCTCGCAGGTCCGTGCCCGGCGAACAAACCATTGACATACAACCGGTACCGTGAGGACGCAGCGATACGAACCGTGACATTATCACCTTCAGGCCGTTCACAGACAGTATGGAAGCAGACGAAACAGTTCTTTTCGTGCGAAAGTCCCGCTGGCCATATAGCACGTGCCGATAAAAATTCAGCTTTTTTTTCTCCTGAAACTGCTTCCGGGCAACTCCCTGCAATAAATGCAAAAATACCTATCAAAAATGCAAGACGGGATATGAGCATTGTTCCTCCTGAAGTTATTTTTTTTGTGTATAATAGTATGTAATAACCTATTTTAAAAGCCAATATTGATCCTTGGTCGAACTCCTAAAATATTCAGGATAATAAGAAAAATTGTTTGAACCGTGATTTTCATGATTAACTTGATTACTTGATTTTTAAAAAAACGAAAATTGGACGTGTTACTTTGCAGCAATTTTCTTTGTACACACGAATCATGGTCATTATTTCATCATGGATATCTGCGGTTCAGACAATGAAATAACCTTATCCAGTCGTAAAGGATTTCATATGGGAAATACTGTAAACATGATCTGAAGAAAAATGACATTTTCATTTTAATCTGAAAACGTTTATTATACCTAAATTGAGCGATTCTGATTTTCACCGTAAAAAAATGCTGTAATTGACGCGACCGATTATTCGGTGGCCCCCGAACTATGTA
>JAFGMP010000386.1 GCA_016927495.1 Candidatus Latescibacterota bacterium
AGATTCTTGTTATGTTTTTTCAGGATGTGTTCGCTCATCCAGTCAATATAACCCCGGACTTAAGTCCGAGGAATTCTTTTGATTAAATTTTGAATTTCAATTACAGGGTTTTATAAATAGGGCAGTATCGGTAACACCAGAACTTGTCCATATCGTCCGCCAATCAGAAATTGTTATATTAATTCTATCCCAGATTTCTCCTTTCGCTCCTAGCTTGTATGTTCTTGAACAAGGTGAACAGGATTCACTGGGTAAAAACCAATTAACATTGTCAATAATCAAAACACCACCTGGACGAATTTTACCAAGCACATTCAAAGTACAGAAATCTCGGTATATACCATCAATCAATACATAATCAAAGATATTATCATTAAACCTGTTTATTAATCTAACATAGGCAGTATTTTCTCCTTTTTCGTCTGACAAATCAGAATGAATAAGGTGATAATCGATATTCTGCAGTTCTGACTTTTTAATGGCCTGGCTAACTTTTCTATACCAAACTTCATTATGTTCTACACTCGTAAGGTGTTTTGTTCGTTTAGCGAACCAAATAGTGCTTCTTCCGCTCCCCAATTCCAATCCAATGTCTGTTTTTTTCAGATAAGAACGTAATATCTTATTTGCTGATTTTGTTAGCCATGGATCATCTGGAAAGGTTTTATGATAGTATATTTCCATAAGACGATTCTTAATGTATTTGGGTGTCCAATTGCGAAATGTTCTCATACATTTATTCATTTTGACTCAGAAGTGTACGGTAAAGTTAAAAACAAATAGGGCAACCTCCCTATTCTGATTAGATTTAAGGTATACCAAATACTTTATCGATTCAGAACCAGGAGGAAAGCCCATGAGAAGAAATACAGTATTTTCCCAGTTAATGCAACTCATTTATCGACATAACTTTCAAAAGTGTGTTAATAAATACCATGGTGACCGATACACCAAGACATTTTCCTGCTAGCAGCAGTTATTAGTGCTGCTATTTGCTCAAGCGAAAAGCCTCACAAGCCTATGGGATATTACGGTCAGTCTCAGAAGCCATTACCGGAAGTGGTATCATCTTGGCCTGACCAGTGTGGCACGGAGTACTCTGGCCGATGCGAATAATAAGCGTGACGCTGATATTCTCAAGGATGTTTTTTTATGATATTCTGGAAAGGTGCCGGGAATTATCACCCCGCCACGGTTTCAGATTCAAGAATCCTTTGTATTCGTTTGATTCCACGCTTATCAATGTGTGTTTGTCTCTTTATCCCTGGGCGACCAACCGTAAGAAGAAGGGCGCCTTTAAACTCCATACGTTGCTCGATCATTCGGGGTATTTACCATCCTTCATGGTGCTTTCGGACGGTAAAACCCATGATATTAAGGTCGTAAAAAATAAAACGTTTGGCTTTCCTACACTTCCACCGGACAGCATCATTCTAATCGACCGGGCGTATACTGATTATAATTGGCTGTATTTACTGGCTCTCAAGAAACTCTTTTTCATCATGAAGGTAAAAAGCAACATGCAATACACCGTTATCGGACAGCAGAAAGTTTCCAGCGGGTAGGAGGCGGAGTCGCCCCCGCCGTCCTCCCACACCACCGTACGTACGGTTCCGTATACGGCGGTTTCCGTTCTTGCGCTGCTTGTAACCTCGGTGCCTGTCGTCTTATAGGCGCTCAGCCTTACCTCGCGAATTCAGTCCGCTACTTCCGGCTCCAGGCTCTTTTTCAAGACATCTGCCAAAGACATTCAGAACTTCAGTTGCTTTTCTCAAACGGATTCAGCCCTTCACCGGGTGGTTAGTTCAACTACTATGGCTTCGGCTGACTTCTCCATGTCCTTCCGGTGACGTTTCCGTCATCGTAGTCCGTTCTACTCACCATCGTGGGAGACAAACATGGAGATCTCCCCGGGTAATGAGCGCCATCTTCACGCTTATGCCTGCCGCATATACGTCCATGCCTTCCGTACAGGTATCGGACTTTGAAAATATTGGCCTTCTCATCCGACATGACCGCCTCGTATGCGATTCCTGTTCGTCAGGCCAGCGCTTTGCCTGCAGCTTCCTTTAGATTCCACCTCACGATGGACACACTTGCCGTCCGGCTAACAGTTCCCCCTATCGGGCCTGTAGAGGACTTCCACCTCCAAGTGATCGGTTACACACCATATGCAACCAATTGGTGCTTTCGCACCACGCGCCCTGCCGGGCGCACCAAAAGAAAGGCATCATTGCTGATTGCCTCATCAGACTTAACAGCCCGGAATCACAGGAACATTACCCGGATATCCTCCGTCTGGTAACCTATATCGATCAGGAATCCGGTGAGGAACATCAGTTCTTCACCAATAATTTCAAGCTCGCGGCACGTACCATTGCCTACTTATACAAATCTCGATGGCAGATTGAAATCTTCTTCAAATGGATTAAACAGAATCTGAAAATTAAATCCTTTCTCGGCACTTCAAAAAACGCTGTTATGAGTCAAATCTGGGCCGCCATGATTTATTATCTGTTACTCTCCTTCTTCAAGTTCCAAACCAAATGCCGTCATTCGCTCCATGAATTGACCCGGATTATCAGCGAAATCTTGCTTTTTAACGTTAATCTTATTGAAATACTTACTGTTCCATTCAATAAATTTATAGCGGTTAAACGAAAAAAATTACCTGCTCAATTATCTTTTAATTTTTAACCGGACAGTTCTAACACACTAATAATGTCTGAGTTTTTTTTCGGTTCGTGAATAAAGGGCTGATATGATAACGTAAATTACATACTGGAGTCCCGTCTGTTGGGGTGGGGGTCATATGTAAAGTATGTAACTCACATAAATAAAAATATGAGATATTAAACAAAACTAAAATTGTATTCGAGATTTATTCAATGTTCACCTGCGGTTGTGGGTAAACCCGGAAAACCCGAAATGGTCAAATCCGAATAAATTTATTTATGATTTGACTGTTTCGCATCTTTTTACAAAATCAATAAGGCCGGAATTATGCCGGCCTTATTTTTGTATTATTTTTTTACGATATGTTATTCCTGGTCAATGGTTCTTTTTTTTTCTTTTTTTAATAGGTTTCAGGTGCAATAAAAATTCTTTCATCGGGGTTTCAGGGGTTAACGGGATACCACATATCGCGACAGGTTTTGCCGGATTTCCCTTGACCATTGTCCTGGATGGAACCGACCGTGTTACAACACTTCCTGCCGCGATAACAGATCCTTGACCGATAGTTACATTAGGAAGAATTAAAGATCTCGATCCTATATGTACGTAATCTCCGATTCTAACCGTCGTAAAATTTTTTTCATCACCTTTTTCCGGCATGTAACATTTCCAGAAGTGAGCTAATATGGTGCATCGTATACCGATAGTGACATTGTTGCCTATTGAAATCCAACTTGGATGGGCAGTCTCTATAATAGCATCGTAACCCACCCAAACATTATTTCCCATTTTTACACCTCTCCACTTGTGGAGAATCACACGCAGTGATTTTGCACCCGGTAAAAATCGGGCTAAGATTTGAAAAATTCGGTTTTTAAGACCTGTAATAATGTTCTCATTCATGACTGATTTTTCGTTCAAGGAAATGTGCTATTTTTTCAATGGATTCCAGATTTTCCGGGATCAATTCTTCGTCTTCGATTGAAATTTGAAACGTATCTTCCAGAAAGCTGATAATTTCAAGTATAC
>JAFGMP010000387.1 GCA_016927495.1 Candidatus Latescibacterota bacterium
CCGGGTAACTGGGCTGAAAATAAATCAGGTGTCGAGATCAAATACCCGAAAAACTGAGGGCCTGCCTTGGTCACACGGTTACGGTTTAGGCTTGCCCGGCAATCAAAACGGTACTCCCTCTATGTCAACGCCAAACCTGCTCTCTTATTTAAAATCTGGAAATTTTACCATTGTCAGCGAAGACAGTACTTCCATTATTGTCAAAGCAGATATAGCATATGATAAACAGAAAATACCATTTACATTTTATATCGACCCAAAAGCATTTATCATTAAACGAATGGAATTCCCCTCACCTATGGGGGGAATGTTCCAGATTGGCTATAAATACAAATTGTTTAAAGGATATCTTGTTCTCGATGAGGTTAATACCATTATGGGAAGTATAGGTTTTACCCGTGTTCATCTTTTTAATTACCGAACCAGTAAAAAAAGCCGTTCTTTTTTCCGGCTTTTTTAACCATTGTTATTTATTAACATTTGCAAGACTACTACAATTAATGCCAAAGGAACGCTAACATCATCATCACTTCAATAATAAGGAGGTTCAAGTGTCAAGAATCACTTTATTCGTTTTTTTGGGTTTCAGCATTTTTACCGTATGGGGCAGAGACCTTTTAGAACCGGATCTTCATGATAAATATGTTTGCAGCAGCTCTGATCTAAACAGGCCTTTTTACCTAGATGTATTGAACAACAACCCATTTGACGTTGTTTTAACATATGGGACAGGTGACTTCAAGTTTGTCGTAGATGACCCATCGACTGGCCCACGAATGCTTGAGTGGGACGAAATTAATTGGACAAGTGCAACAACGAAAGATATTACTTTTACTCCGGGCTACAATAATGATGTAGCCATATTACCCATGAACAACATTCCGTTCTCTGCAAAAGTTAGTCTGGACGGAGCCGAGGACAAAGAAAGCCCCTGTTACTCAATTGATCTTTTATCCATTTCTGTCATTAATAATTGCGACGGCACACATACCGCCATTTTTTCATATAACGATACTCATGACGGTGGAATGACCCTACCCCGTCCAAGCAATCCTGATAACCAATACTACAATTACTTTACTGACTATAAAAATGACCGGATTAATTCAACATCCCAACCCGAATATTTCAATGGTACCGGTTCCTTCAGCATAACCTTTGAAGGGGCATATATCATTTGGCATTTGGCAGGAGCCACTTGGAAAGCTTCTGCAGGTGAAGCTACCAATGTGTGCCCTGGGGGTTGCTTATCGGAGAGTGTCCCCATGGACGATTACTATTATCGGCCGTATCCGGTATTGACGGTTCATGGTTATAATGCAACTCCTAACAGTTGGGGAGCGGTTACCGGTAAAGGTGAGGACAGAGATGTCGTTAAAGTCGCGACAAAAATAGAGTCTTTCAACGATGAAAGGTCAGCATTGATGAGCAGGCTTGTTGATGGAATTCACAGTACCGGAACTCCTTATAATGATTTCAAACCTACCGATGCGCATTGGTATTGGGGAAGTCGCGATGCGCAGAAATATTTCCCTTATGAAGAAGACGAAAGCTACACTGACATTAATCATACGTATGTTGAATCTTATTGCTCCAATTATGGCTTTGAATCCGATGATGCGTTTAATGCGAAGGCAACCAGCCCGTATAATGGTGGAACCTGTAGCGATAATGCCAACAAGTGTTACAAACTTACAGCTTTCCAGCAACGTGTTGCCAAAATATACGGTAGTCCCTATGGTGGTCAGACACAGTTAATTCGTATGCGGATCGTTCAACTCTTGAATGAATATTACGGTGATTGGAAATGGCTCCACGATCCTACAGCCAAAATAGATATTGTCGCCCACAGCAACGGCGGTTTGATCGTTACAGCTGCCCTTGCCAATGATGAGCATTTTTATAACGCAGGTATCAGTAAGGGTGATCCTGCCGAAGAATATTATTTAAATGGCCTAGGCGTTCGGTTGAGCGACCACGTCAACCAGGTTCAAACGGTTGATACACCGTTTGATGGATCTCCATTAAGTGAATCCGATGCAGGTATCCTGAACCATTACTCGGGTTGGCAGGCTTTGGCAATGCATCTTCTGATCGAGTCACTTCAACCTGTGACAACCCTTCTTTTGGCATATGAAATCCCCGGGGTTATCACCTATATCCTCCTAAATCCAACACTTTCATTTATTATTAATGAAGTGTTGGTACAGGAATTATTCGTCAGAACAGGTACGGCATTGAACAAAAGCATGGCGCCGGGGTCACCATTTTTAACAGCGGTAAAAGCTGGAGGTGTCGCGCCCGCTTATTCCCCTCAATCGAATTATCAATATTATTCGTTTGATCCATCAAAAAAAATACCATATATCAATTATGTCGGTATTGTGGAGGATTTTGGCACTTTGTCTGCCATAGGAACAGGTATTGGAGCTGGAGCCCTCACATTTTTCCTTGTCAGATGTTTTGTCGGAGGTTGTAATCCAGTTGCGGTTTATTCATCAGGTTGTGCGACAGCGTTTTTCGCAATGATTTCAGCATGGGCGTACAACTCCGATCTGATCGTTTCCAAAAACAGCCAGAAAATGTCAACAATTTATAATGACCTTGATCCGGAACGTTATTTGGTGCGTGAATCATATCACCCCTGGTTTCATACATTTCATTCAAATATGCCGAAAACAAAAACCGATGAGATTATTCAACGCATTAACAGTAAGCCTGATTTGAGGATAACTCACGCCATAGGTGAGAACCAGATCGCCTCCGTTGACGAAGATGATATCACCGAATTTCAACCGCAGGAGTTTGTGACGGAAGATGCTGTTTTACCGAATAATTGTGTAACATTGCACCCCATCGCCCATTTCAATGGAATGGATAATGCTGATCCCACGTTGAAATGGCCAGCTAAAGATCCATACCATGATGTAATAAAAATGAATGTTACCACCGGTAAGGCTGTCAAAATCGTCGGATATATTAAAAACGCATATATGAACCAAGTGGCGATGTACGTTCTTGTGAATAATGAAGCAAAATACGATATGGTTTTTAATACACACTTCGGTAAATGGGCCAGTAGAAGCATAGACCGCGATGGAGATAAAATCATTACCAATGAGGATTGGCCCGGCGGCAGCTGGTTTTTTACTCCCGATCTGTCTTGTGATATAGAGGAAGGAGAGAACGATATAAAAATCGTTTCCAAGGCATTACATCCCGATACGTATCCGGCAAGTCTCTGTAATAAAGATTCTCTGGTTGCATCGGTCAAAGTTATCTGCGGAAAACCGCTGCGGGTTTTTGAAGCTGATGCCTCAGGTCTTCAGAAAGAGCACTCTTTTTTCAACATGCCAATGCGGTGGGACATCACGGGAGGCGAAGAAAAATATGTCGTTTTCGGTATTACCGACCCCATTACACGAAGCACGAATCCGGGGGACCCTGATGGTATTCACATCAAGGCAGGTGAGAAAGTTCCTTGCGATCCGCCCAACGAAATCCATTTAAATGAAGTAACCTCGTGCGGTATTCTTGATCCGGGGGAATTCTGTATAGAGGAAAATCCTTCAATGGCGGGTCATGCGTTTGGAGGTTTCGAATTAAGCTCTTATCAACTTAAAAAAGTCGCCGGAGAAGTTACTATTGATCAGTTGGTCCACTTCAGGTTTATCGATGCCGGAGAAGGTACTTGGTCCAATGCCAATATACCGTTCTATGTTGACAATGAACCTGTTCAAATTCGCCTTTTTCTTCCGTACCAAAAGGGGGACTATAATGGCGACGGTATTGTTGATGCAGATGATAATTGTGTCATAACCAATAACCTTGGCCCTTCGCCAAACTGTTCAGATGTGTGCACGCAGGCCGGTATAGATCCATCTTCCCAGGAGTGCAGTGATGCCATTGCCGAATGCAATGCCAACATCGGTACGATAAGCGTAATAAACAGGCCGGAATGCGATGGAATCGACAACGATCTTGATGGTGCCGTTGATGTCGATGATGATATATCCGAAATGACCAATATCGAATACTATTCGCCGCAGTATGATGATGATGACAATCTGACGACCAAACCTGTTCTACTGAGTTTTTCAATAACTGATAATCTTCAGCATATCTTCAGAAACCCGAAAAAGTTACAGATCAAGGTTTATAAGGTCGCAGGCAACGAACATACTGTTTCAGACGAACTCTTATTCGTCGATAATTATCTTAAAGATAGCAACAATGATCCCGTAACATTCGGTGACATTACTTATATATGGCCATTTACGGTCAACCAGGGTTCTATTCCTCCTTTTACTGAAGGCAATCCACCACCCGATGGCCTTTATTGCATGGTCGTTTGCGGTCTCGATCTCGCCGGTATCGAAGGAGGCGGTGATGAAATAACGAGTGCACCGGGATACTTTATTGTCGACCGGACACCTCCTTCTTTTACAATCCTTAAAGAATGGTATGATGATAAAACCGGCCAGCCGGTACTCAACCGTAATACGGAACGTTTTCTAATGTACTATCGGCCCGGCCCTGCTGGATTGGCGGGTCCATTCAGCGACCGATTCGATTCCGAGACTTTCGAACTTGAAGTTATATTCCATGCCGAATATGCTAAAAATGAAAGATATGCTAATGTGAGCGCCGGCTACCAGCGTATCAGCTCTTTACCCTCATATCAAAATATCTATGATAATTTGAAGTACATCAATAATGAGTCCGGTCTGGATGTACCCGACCTAGTTATCGATCCTACCACATGTGAAATAAAGGCTAACCAGACCTGGAGGATGAAGTGGTGGGAACGGTTATGGTTTAAGCCGGACCTCCCCAACGGTAAATATACGGTTGAATATATCGCCAAGGACAAAGCGGGAAACGTCACAACAGTGCATGATCCAGACTTTTTTATTACAGTGGAAAGAGACAAGGAGCATATTCCTGTGTTTGTGGATGGAAGTATGAAGGTTGATGGTTCAACAGAGTGGGACGAAGACCACCCAAACCAAGGCACCAAAACAACCGAAAATACTGAAGATGATGGCGACCTTACCCGTGACGTCGGGAATATTTCCAGCATCCCAATCGACGGGGCTACCCCCGTTACCGGTTCTGTTGCGGAGATGACCATTCGGGTTGATGCACTCAACAATACCGGTGAAGAGGCGCAGATCGGTCTTACTGTCCGAAACAGCACCAATGATAACGATGTAATGGCCGAAATAGTGGTGAATAATGACGGTAATGTAGCATTCATTACCAGAACGACAGCAGGTGAAGAAAAAACCGTGATCGCGGAAGTTTCCGCGGGAATGGTTTCAGGCATATACATCAGAATCCACCGTGATGCGTCAGGGGTAGTAACGGGTTCGTACAGTACCGATAACGGTACCACTTTTACCACGGTCGGCAGCGGTACTATCGGCACACAGGATGTCCTTATCGGGATAATCCACCGGCAGATCGGTTCTCCTGAAAATCCGCCGGGAACCTCGTCATTCACTGTTATCAATGATTATACTGATACCTGGATACCCATTCAGCCGATTCTTGAAAATGTGGTCAATAATTGCGACGGCACGTATACCGCCCATTTCGGTTACAATAACACAAACAGTGTCGAAGTCGTTTTGCAGCATGGTCCTGATAATTATTTCACCTACAAAAGTTCAACGCTGGATGTTCTTTATCGTGCATCAAGGTTTGCAGTCGGGCGGCAGTATGATGTCTTCACTGTCGACTTTGACGGTTCAGCGCTAACTTGGAATCTTAACGGGTTGTCGGTTACCGCAAATGCCGTTCCCGCTGGTTGTGAGCCGGTTATTGTTCCGGGTTCAATTTCCGGGTATGCGGTGTACGGCTTCAACCGTGTGGACCTCGCCGACCGCAGCGAGCTTATCTGCGGAAGCGGGAAGTGCGCCATGGCGTCGGGTGCCGGTAGCGGTGTAACGATCGGTGTACAGAGCAGGGTGAAGAGCATCGAGAGCAGAGGCCCAGTATTCCTGCGCAACTATGCGAATTGCTCGGATTTCATCAAGTCCACCGGTACGGTAACCCTACAGGATGGGGCGTCGTGTCCTTCAATCTCCCAGAACTACAATTTTCCAGCAGATGTACTCCCCTCAACGTTGTCGACAAGCAACATCGACTTTACGGGGGTTCCTCAAACCGATAGATTCGTTGAATCGTATCAGACTAAAACGCTCACTCCCGGTACCTACTGGAACTATACCTGCCGGGAAAACGGCAAGCTGAAACTCGGTGCGGGAACCTACTATTTCCACAACCTTCACATGGAGAACAACTCCATCATCGAGTGTAACGTATCGTCCGGGTCGGTCAAGGTGTTCGTGCAGAACTATTACTACTCCGGCGCAACGTGTAATCTGATCGGCGGCGATGCTTCGAAGGTGTTGTACGGATATCTCGGCACCAATACCGTTACCGTGGATAAGCTTAAAGGAACACTTGTTGCACCGAATGCGACCATCGAGGCCGGTGGGTGGGCTCCTACCTTCTACGGGCAGCTTATTGGTAAAGAGGTGGTGGCGAGGCCGGATTTTAAACTGTATTATTTGCCGTTTTCTCAATAACAAGCAATTATGATGGCGGGTGCTTTAAAAACACCCGCCGCTAATGTTGTCCGTGTAATTCCATTTTATAGGCTTATAATGGCGGCAACAAATACTGGTTTTATAAAGTTATTGGGGCTGTGTACAATGTCGGTTTACTTAACAGGTTGCGTATCCTCAATACCGATCCATCGTACGGCCCGAAATGTGGAAAATGGAATGATGAGGGTCTCTTTTCAGGTTGCTGGGGAAGTGGATACTTACCCGGAATCATATGACCTTGGTGCATGGTCGCATGACAATGATTACAGGGTTTCAGCGTTATTTTCCGGACTTTACGAGTATGGCTTTACCGATAGATTGAACTCAGGAATCAACTTGTTCGCCAGTCCAGGGGAAGCCGGAGCTACATGGAATTTTCATTATCAGCTATCGGAAAAATACAAGCAGACTGTTCATACATCAGGTTTGTACGCCGGATTTATCCTATCCTCACTGAATTACAGTAAAGGCAACGCTATAGTGGTCGCCCCGGAATATCTGATTGATATAAAGGATCATTTTTTTTTCGGAATACGATATACTCATCGTTTAGTCTTACACCCGGATTCGGTGAATATTTACGGAAAAAAGATGAAAGCTCCGCCAAATCAAATGACTATCGAGGCAATTACCGGATACAGGAAAAACAATATTCTGTTTCCTGTGGTGATAGGGTACAATCCGGTGTTCAACTGGTGGCAGTTGTGGTTTGGAATGACGGTTTACAAGATACATGGAAAGGCCAATTAAGATAGTATTCTCTCCAGACTGTGGTATAATAAATATGGAGTAATTTGATTTACTTTCTACCACCCTCCGGTGCCTTGCGGATGTACAACCCGTTTGCGGGCAGCGCAGTTGCTTTACCTCCTGACGCTGCAATCATTTTCCCGCTGATTGTATAATATCTGGAACATAGCCGCAGTGAAAAAGGTCTTTGATATATCGAAAGAATGCACTCTGTCTGGTTTTTTGAAATGTGCGGCCTAATGCGGACATTCTTTACCGCAATCGTATAAGTGAGAGCATTATATGCGTTCAATCGACCCCAACCATAATATTTGTCCCAACCCTTGGTGTCTTCTGCAGGATCGCCGACTTGGTCGTCGGCGGACTTTTGAAGAATCTCCTTTATCTGGTCCGGAGACATGGCGGGAGTTTTAGCGAGCAGTAGAGATACTACGCCGGTGACATAAGCTGTTGCATCCGAGGTGCCTGATCCATAAATGTTGTATTTGTTGTTGTCGCTCTTGTCCAAACCGAAAACATAGGCGCCAGGCGCTACAATATCTATTTCCGGGCCGTAATTACTTCCTGTAGTGTCCGATAAAGAGTATCTCTTGTCGTCCGGACCGGTCGCTCCTACCGCAATTACTTCCTCGTATGCGGCAGGGTATTGAATTTTCTCTGCATTAATATTACCCGTACCTGCGATTATTGTGACATTGTTATTGAATGCGCTTTGTACCATCTCATGTTCTGTTTTGGTATAAACAGGGTGAGCAATCGCCATGTTGATGATATTGGCTCCCATTTTTATAGCATAATCTATCCCCCTTGAATGATAGGTTGTATTCCCTTCCCCCGTAGAATCAAGCACTTTGACCACCATTATCCGTGCATTCGGATTTACTCCCGCAAATCCGATTTCATTATTTACATTTGCTCCTATTATTCCTGCTATTCTCGTTCCATGGCCGTCTTCATCGCTCGGATCATTGTCATCATTCACAAAATCCCATCCGTTCACATCATCGACATAACCGTTCCCGTCATCGTCAATTCCATTGTCCGGTATTTCTCCCGGGTTTTTCCACAGCCTCCCCGCGAGTTCCGGGTGGTCCATTTTGCAGCCCGAGTCCAGGATGGCGATTATTATCGAAGTGTCGCCCTGCTCTATTTCCCATGCTTCTGGCATGTCGATGTCCGCATCGTCCTTCGGATTAAACATGCCTCCCATGTTGAAGGTGCCGTCGTTGTGCAGTGCCCACTGGCGGTTGAAATACTGGTCGCTTGGAAAATAGCCTTGTTTTCTGGAATTGCCATACATTTTATAGTCTGGCTCCACGTATTCAAAAAGATTCGTTGCCCTATAAACCGCAAGTATCTGTTCAACAGAAAAGCCTGACTCGAAGGTGAATACATATACCCGTGAGAGGGGATTATTGTTGTGAGAGGCATTTTTTGTCCTGGGTAGGAGCGGCTCAATTCCGGTGCAGCCGTAATGCCGGTTGGAACTGTCGAGCTGCGGTATTCCGATGGCAGGCGAAAATGCACCATCCGGCAGTACGATATCGGCTTTGAACTTCACCAGAAGTTTCCCCTCAACATACAGTTTATTTTCAGCGTTGATCATCGTTATCAATGCGGTAAGTGTGATTACAAACATTTTTTGGACCATATTTTTTATTTTCATTCTACCGTCCTCTTCGGGTACTAATTGAGAATAATATATATTACTTCCAGATTGCAATTTCTCTCTATTGTAGACGGGTATGGATCGAAGGCATAGGTTAGACGAGAGTAACTGAATATCATTTCCTCAATACTGTATTAATAGCCCCCAGCTGCATATGGCATGATTTTTCAACAAATTTAAAGGGAAATTGAAGGAAAATACACGATTTTGTTTTAAAATTACTGTAACCTTCAAGATACCTGATAAGGCATATGGCAAATGAACTGTATCAATTTGGAAGAAATATATGGAATGACGGATTATTTATTTTGGGCATCACATTTTTTTTGTAATAATAGTGAGAATCTTACACGAGGGGTGAGATACGGGCAAGATGTTGCCAAAAACGTAATAAAGTTGTGGACACTAACGTTCCTTCTAACCAGCGCTGCGACGCAGGTTAGCTGGGTAGTTAACAAAAAACGATTGTAAAATATAATGTTTTCACACTACTGTCCGGTTAACTTCAACTTGATATCTTGTAACGTGATTAAATACAATGTGTTAAGTGCCATAAAAAGATTTTTCGATTTA